>JAUHXL010000152.1 GCA_030426945.1 bacterium | reverse complement strand
CTTCCTCGGCGAGTCCCTGTGGGCCATGGGCATGCGCAAGGCGGCCGTCGAGCACCTGCGCGAGTCCCTGCAGCCCGCCCGGCAGCCGCCCGGTGAGTTCCGCCGCCGCCTCGCCCGCTACCTGGTGAGGGCCGGCGAGGTCGCCCGCCTCGACGAGGTGCGCGCGTTCTGGCGCCGCTACCAGGCCACCCGCGCTGACGGCCCGCTGAGCGACGAGGATCGCGACGTGCGCTACGAGTACGCCAAGGCGCTGTTCCGCGGCGGCGCGCTGGCCGAGGCCGAGGCCATCTTCGACGCCGTCGACGAGGCCGATCCCTACTACCTGCGGGCGCGCTACTTCGTCGGCGTGCTGAAGCTGAAGCGCGAGGATCTGAGGGGCGCCAAGGCGGCGTTCGAGGCGGCCCTCGAGGCCTACGAGCGCGTCCACCGACCCCGGCTCGCCCTCGACTGGCCCGACGCCGACGCGCCCGCCGAGCTCGACGGCCCCGCGCGCGAGCTGCTGGTCCTCGATGCCCTCGACGCCGACGAGGCGGCCGACGAGGGCGCCCCGGTCGAGGGGCCGGCCCTCGCCGCCCAGGAGGAGCACCAGCGCCGCATGGGCGCGCTCATCCACCTGGCGCTGGCGCGGCTGGCGGCCGCCACCGAGGATGATCGGGCCGCCTGGTTCCACTACCGAAGCGTGCCGCCGGGCGATCCCGACTTCGTGATGGCGCTCAGCGAGGCCACCTTCGTGCTGTTCCGCCGCGAGCACTTCCTGTGGTGCGCGCGCCTGATCGACCAGCTGCTGGCCACCCGCGGGGACGACGTGTCGGCCGCCCAGCTCGCGCTGTGGAAGGCGCAGCTCCTGGCGCGCGGCGCCCGCTTCGACCAGGCGCGCGACAGCTACCAGGCCCTCGACCAGGCGATGCAGCGCCGCGCCGCCGAGCTCGAGGCCGAGCTCGAGCAGGCCCGCCGCCTGTTCCCCCAAGCCGTGCTCGCCTGGACCGCCCCCGAGGACGCCAACCGCGCGCGGGCCCTCGAGGCGGAGCTGGTGCAGCAAGAAGAGGCGCTGCTCGAGGCCCGCGAGATGGCCGAGGCCCTGCGCGCCCTACTGAACAGCGCCGATCCCCTGCCCCCGGTGCGCTACGGCCGCGAGGTGCAGGGCGTGATGCGTGAGCGCATGGACGCCTTCGACGCGGGGCTGCGCCGCGCCGCCGAGGCCGCCCACGCCGAGCCGCAGAGCGGCGCGCACGGCGGCGCGCCCGGCGCGACCGACGCCGACATCGGGCGCCTGCGCGACAGCGCGCAGCGGCTGCGCGCGCGCCTCGACCGCTACGACCGCACGCTGGGCGCCTTCGACCGCACCTACCGCGACCGCATCCGCAAGGTGTTGCAGGCCGAGGAGCCCAACGTGAAGGCGCTCGACCGCGCCCTCGCCGGCGAGCGCCAGTCGATGCAGAACCTGGCGACCGCCATGCGCACGACCGCGCGCACGAACCTCGAGAACTTCGCCGCCGAGGCCCTGTTCGGTCAGGTGGACATCGCCTATTGGCGCAAAGAGGACGTCACCCGGCGCATCCGGCAGGCCATGGAGGAGCGGGCCGAGATCGAGGGTGAGATGAACGCCGAGGAGCCCACCGGCGCCCCGCTGCCCGAGGCCGCCCCGCCCCCGCCGACCACCCCGCCGGCGCCCGACGACGAGCCGCCCGACGGAGACGACGGCCCCGGCGACGCAGACGAAGAGCCGCCCGTCGCCCGCAAGTAGGCGCGGCCGACGTTCAGGCCGCGCGGTCGCGCGGCTCCGCGATGTCGTACAGGTGGCAGGCCACGCGGTGATCGTCGCCCTGCAGCAGCGGCACCTCGTTGACGCAGCGGTCGGCGATCTCCGGGTGCGCCCGCCGCGCCGGGCAGCGCGTGTGGAAGCGGCAGCCGGTCGGCGGGTTGATCGGGCTCGGCACGTCCCCCTCGAGCACGATGCGCTCCCGCGTCAGCTCGATCTCCGGATCGGGGATGGGCACCGCCGAGATCAGCGCCCGCGTGTAGGGGTGGCGCGGGTTCGCATACAGGCTGGCGTAGTCGGCGATCTCGACGACCTTGCCCAGGTACATCACCGCGATGCGGTCGCTGATGTGGCGCACCGCGGCGAGGTCGTGCGCGATGAACAGGTAGGTCAGCCCCATCTCCTGCTGAAGGTCCTGCAGCAGGTTCATGATCTGCGCCTGGATCGACACGTCCAGCGCCGAGATGGGCTCGTCGCACACGATGAAGCGCGGGCTGGTCGCCAGGGCGCGCGCGATGCCGATGCGCTGGCGCTGGCCGCCCGAGAACTCGTGGGGATAGCGGCGCACGTACTGTGGGTTCAGGCCGCAGCGCACCATCAGCGCCTGCACCTGCTCCATCATCGCCCCCTTGTCCGGCGTCAGGCCGTGGGTGCGCAGGGGCTCGGCGATGATGTCGCCGACGGTCATGCGCGGGTTCAGGCACGCATACGGATCCTGGAAGATCATCTGCATGTGGCGGCGGTACGGGAACAGGGCCTTGTCGCCCTTCAGCGCCGTCAGCTCGACGCCGTCGAACACCACCTTGCCGCCCGTCGGCCGATACAGCTGCAGCAGCGCCCGCCCGGTGGTCGACTTGCCGCAGCCCGACTCGCCGACGAGGCCCAGCGTCTCGCCGGGGTAGATCTCGAAGCTGACGCCGTCCACCGCGCGCACCCGCGCCACCTCGCGCCGCAGCAGCGCCCCCTTGTAGATGGGGAAGTGCATCTTCAGATCGTCGACGACGAGCAGGGGCTTCGGGTCGCTCACGCCTTCACCTCCTCGTCGGGTGTCTGCAGCGGGTGGTGGCAGTGCGCGAAGTGCGCCGGGCCGCCGAAGGAGCGCCGCGCCGGGTAGTCCTGCCCGCACACCTCGGTCGCGTAATCGCAGCGCGGTCGGAAGGGGCAGCCCGGCGGCAGCTTCGTCACGATGGGCGGCAGGCCGCGGATCGACTGCAGGCGCGTGTGCTCCATCTCGTCGAGCCGCGGCACCGACTTCAGCAGGCCGTCGGTGTAGGGGTGCGCCGGCGTCTTGAACAGGGGCCGGGCCGGCGCGTACTCGGCCACCTTGCCCGCGTACATCACCAGCAGATCGTCGGCCATGCCGGCGACCACCCCCAGGTCGTGGGTGACCAGGATGACCGAGGTGCCCACCTTCTCCTTGAGATCGCGGATGAGCTCGAGGATCTGCGCCTGAATGGTGACATCGAGCGCGGTCGTCGGCTCGTCCGCGATCAGCAGCTTGGGCTTGCACAAGAGCGCCATCGCGATCATCACGCGCTGCCGCATGCCGCCCGAGAACTGGTGCGGGTACTGGTCGAAGCGGCGGCTGGGATCGGGGATGCCCACCAGCTCGAGCATCTCGAGCGCCACCTTGCGCGCCTGCTGCCCGGTCATCCTCTGGTGCAGCTCGAGCACCTCGGTCAGCTGCCGGCTGACCTTCAGGAAGGGGTTCAGGCTGGTCATCGGGTCCTGGAAGATCATCGAGATCTCGTTGCCCCGAAGCCGCAGCATCTCCTTCTGCGGGATGGTCCGCAGGTCGCGCCCCTCGAACAGGATGCGCCCCCCCGCGATGCGCCCGGGGGGCGACGGGATGAGGCGCATGATCGAGTTGCAGGTGACGCTCTTGCCCGACCCCGACTCGCCGACGATGCCCAGCGTCTCGCCGCGCTTCAGCTGAAAGCTGACGCCGTCGACGGCCTTCACGATGCCGCCCTCGGTCTTGAAGTGGACCTCGAGATCCTCGACCGACAGCAGGATGTCGTCGCTCATCGGCTCAGTCCTTCCGCGACTGGGGGTCGAGGGCGTCGCGCAGCCCGTCGCCGAGGAAGTTGAGCGACAGCAGCGTCACCGCGAGGGCGGCCCCAGGGAAGATGATCAGCCAGGGATATTCGCGGTAGGCCTTCGCGCCCTCGGAGGCCAGCGAGCCCCACGACGCGTAGGGCGCCTGCACGCCGAGGCCGAGGAAGCTGAGGAAGGCCTCCTCGAGCATCACCGCCGGCACCGTCAGCGTGCTGTAGACGATGATCGGCCCGAGCGCGTTGGGGATGAGGTGGCGGAAGATGGTCTTCCACTTCCCCACCCCGATGGCGCGCGCCGCCTCGACGAACTCGCGGCCCTTCAGCGAGATGACCTGCCCGCGCACGATGCGGCTCATCGTCAGCCACTGCACGGCGCCGAGCGCCATGAACAGCAGGTACAGCTTCTGGTCGGCGGGCATCTCCTGGAAGATCACCATCAGCAGGATGACGATGAACATGAACGGCAGGCCGTACATGACATCGACGATGCGCATCATGACGTTGTCGACCTTGCCGCCGAGGAAGCCGGCGGTGGCGCCCCAGATGATGCCGATGAAGAAGCTGACCGCCGTGGCGATGAAGCCCACCATCAGCGACACCCGCGCGCCCTGCACGCACCGCGTCAGCAGATCGCGCCCCAGCTCGTCGGTGCCGAAGTGGTGGGGCTCGGGGATGGGCAGGCCACCGAACTCGGCCTTCGACAGCTTGTTGTCGCCGTCCTGATCCACCTTGTCGATGAAGAAGCGGGTCTCGCGGCTGGGCATCACGTCGGTGATCTCGGCCTCGTCGGCCTCGTCCCGATCCACCCGCCCGTCCCCGTCGAGGTCGTACAGGCGCAGCGTCTCGTCGGCGCTGCCCTTGATCAGGTTCAGCGGCGCGTCCGCGATCTCGTCGCGGTCGAGCCCCCCGTCGCCGTTCTGATCCAGCCAGGCGAACTGCACACCGCGCATCGCCTCGGCGAGCTCCTTCCGGCTGATCAGGCCGTCTCCGCCCGCGATGGCGTCGAACTGGTCGATCGTCGCCGCGTCCACCCGGAAGTAATGCTCCGGCACGCTGCGCGCGCCCGGCGGCTTCGGCTCGGCCGCGAGGTGCTGCTCGTCGAACTTGAAGCGCGTCACGTGCTGGCTGATCAGCGGGTAGACGATCGCCACGACCGCCATGAACAGCACCACGAAGCCACCCGCGAGCGCGGCGCGGTTGCGCAGCAGCCGCTTCCAGGCGTCGGCCCAGAGGCTGGTGCCCTTCTCGACGTCGCCCTGCGGCGCGTTGGTCGTCGGCTCAGTCATAGGTCACCCGCGGATCGAGCAGCGTGTAGAGCACGTCGACGACCAGGTTCAGCAACACCAGCAGGCTGCTGTAGAGCACGATGGTGCCGATCACGAGGGGGTAGTCGCGGTTGAACGCCGAGTTGACGAAGTGGGTGCCCAGGCCAGGGATGTTGAAGATCTTCTCGATGACGATCGAGCCGGTCAGCATGCCGGCGAAGGCCGGCCCCAGGTAGCTCACCACCGGGATGATCGCGCCCTTCAGGGCGTGCCGCACCACCACCCACCGCTCGGCGAGGCCCTTCGCGCGCGCGGTGCGGATGTAGTCCGCGCGGATGACCTCGAGCATGCCGCCCCGCGTCAGCCGCGCGACGTAGGCGCCGTAGTACAGCCCCAGCGTCAGGCTGGGCAGGAAGCTGGTCTGCAGGTGCGCCCACAGCCCCTGCCCCAGCCCGTTCCAGTTCGCCGCGTCGAACCACTGCAGCTCGATGGCGAACACGTAGATGAGCAGGGGGCCCATGACGAAGTTCGGCACCGACACGCCGGCCATCGCCCCGGTCATCGGCAGGTAGTCGAGCCAGGTGTTCTGTTTCAGCCCCGCCAGCAGGCCCGCCGGCAGCCCGATCAACAGCGCGAAGAACAGCGCCTGCACGCCCAGCAGCAGGCTGACCGGCAGCCCCTCGGCGAGGATCTCGTTGACCGTGCGGTCGGGGTACTTCATCGACGGCCCGAAGTCCCCGTGCACCACGATGCTCTCGAGCTGCAGCGCGTACTGCTGCCACACCGGCTTGTCGAGGTGGTACTTGGCCTTGATGTTCTTCTCGACCTCGGCGGGCAGCTTGCGATCAGCGTCGAAGGGGCCGCCCGGCGCCGCCTTCATCACGAAGAACGCGCCCGTGATGATGACGAAGAGGACGAGCACCGAGCTGAGCAGGCGCCGCAGGATGTAGCGGACCAACGCGGGGCCTCCGGTCGTGGAGTCGGCGTCTACGCCCCCCGGCCCGGGATGGGGCCTGGGGGCTCGGAGTCAGTTTCGAGACTTGGCGCCGATCAGAGTTCGACCCGCAGATAGCGGGCGAGGTGGACGCCCTGCAGGTGGGGCGTATAGCCCTTCACCCAGGGCCGCACCAGGTCGTGCTTCACGTAGAAGTAGATGGGCATCGACGGCACCTCGTCGATGTAGATCTTCTCCGCCTCGGCCAGCATCTTCATGCGCTTGTCGGGATCGGTCTCGACCCGGGCGTCGGCGAGCAGCTTGTCGTAGGCCGGGTGCGCCCAGTTGGTGCGGTTGTTGGGGTTGGGCCCCTCCCACAGCGACAGGAAGGTCAGGGGATCGAGGTAGTCGCCGATCCACGACGAGCGGCTGACCTGGAAGTCCCGGTCGTGCTGCTTCTTCAGCAGCACCTTCCACTCCATGTTGTCGAGGTCGCAGGTGATGCCCAGGTTCTTCTTCCACTGCTGCTGGATGAACTCGGCCACCAGCTTGTGGCCCTCGAGGGTGTTGTAGCTGATCTGGAACGTGGGGAAGCCCTTGCCGTCCGGGAAGCCGGCCTCGGCGAGCAGCTTCTTGGCGAGATCCGGGTCGTACTCCGGGCCCTCGGGCATGGGATAGCCCATCTCCTCGAGGCCGGGGTGCACGATGGTCCAGGCCTCCTCCTGGCCGCCCTTCACCACGAACTTGCCGATCTGCGACTTGTCGACCGCCAGGTTCAGCGCCCGCCGCACGCGCAGATCGTCGAAGGGCTTCTCCTTCACGTTGAACATGTAGAAGTAGACGCCCAGATAGGGGCTGGTCTCGAGCGCCGGATCGCGCTCCTTGCGCAGCCGGGGCAGCACGGTCTCGGGCACCTTGCTCTCGAGGTAGTCGAGGTCGCCGGCGAGGTACATCGTGTGGGCCGGCGTGTTCTCCTGGGTGATCTTGTAGTTGATCCGGTCGAACGGCATGTTCGCCTTGTCCCAGTAGTGCGGGTTCAGCTCGGCCGTGATGTGCTGGTTGCTCTTCCAGTCGGTGACCTTCCACGGCCCGTTCGAGACGATGTTCTCGGGGCGCGCCCACTTGTCGCCGTGCTTCTCGACGACGTGCCGGGGCACCGGCGCGTAGGTGTAGAAGGCGGTGAGCTGGATGAAGAACGGGGTCGGGCCGACCAGCTGGACCTCGAGGGTTTGGTCGTCCTTGGCCGTCACGCCGACGGCGGCGCGCAGGGCGTCGGCGTCCGCCCCCTCCTGCATCAGGTTGTATTCGCGGGCGCCCTTGATGAACCAGAGGATCTCGGCGTAGCGCGAGGCCGTCTTCGGGTCCAGCACGCGCTTCCAGCTCCACTCGAAGTCGTGCGCCGTGACCGGCTTGCCGTCCGACCACTTCGCGTCGTCGCGCAGCGTGAAGGTCCAGGTGAGGCCGTCCTCGCTGACCGTGTGCGACTTGGCGACGCCGGGCGTCCACTCCTTGTGGCTCGGCCCGTAGACGTACAGCCCCTCGAAGGTGTCGTGGGTGACGATGCCGCCCTCGGACTCGCTGATCAGGCCCGGATCGAGGTACTCCGGCTCGCCGAGGCTGCGGTTGAAGACGCGCGGATTCCGCTCCTTGCGCTGCGACGTGTCGACCTTGTCGGCGGCCTTCGGCGCGTCGCCGGCCTTGCCCGCCTCGCCGGCCTTCTGCTCCGCCTGGGCGGCGCCGGTGGCGGGCTTCTCGGGCTCACGCTTGCAGCCGCCGAGCGCGACCAGGCCCAGGCCGGCCAGGCAGAGGGCGGCCGTGGCCGTCGCGGACGAGAGGTGCGGTCGCTTCATCGATCCTCCAGGGCGGCGCTCAGGGGCTCTTCCGGATGTACTTGACCGGGTGCAGGTCGAGCAGATGCGGCTCGAAGCCCTTCACCGCGGGGTTCAGCAGATAAGGCCGCGCGTAGTGGTACAGGGGCATCACCGGCCCGCGCGACAGCAGCAGCGCCTCGGCGCGCCGCAGGATGTCGAGGCGGGCCGCGGCGTCCGCCTCGTGGTTGGCCTTCGAGATCAGCCCGTCGTACTCGCGATCCGACCAGCCGGTGTTGTTGTTGCCGTTGCCGGTGGTCCACATCGACAGGAAGGTCGAGGGATCGTGGTAGTCGCCGATCCACCCCGAGCGGCTGATCTCGTAGGCCAGCTGCTTCTGGCTGTTGAGGTAGACCTTCCACTCCTGGTTCTGCAGCGAGATCTCGATGCCCAGCGTGCGGGCCCACATCTGCTGCACCATCTCGGCGACGCGCTTGTGGTTCTCCTGCGTGTTGTACAGGACGGTCAGGCGCGGGAAGCCGCGGCCCTCGGGGTAGCCCGCCTCGGCCAGCAGCTTGCGGGCGGCGTCGGGATCGAAGGCGAGGTCGCTGTCGGCCGGGGTGTAGCCGGGCATGGGCGGCACGTAGGTGGTGGCCACGCGGTGCCCGCTCTTGAGCACCTCGATGATCGCCTCGCGGTCGACGGCCTTGGCCAGCGCGCGGCGCACCTTCACGTCCTTCAGGGCGGGGTGCTGCACGTTGAACCGGTAGAAGTAGACGCCGTGGTAGGGATCCTCGTGGTAGTCCTTCCGGCGCCGCAGCTGCTTGATCTTGATCGCCGGCAGATCCACCGCGCCCGACCAGTCCAGCTCCCCCGACTCGAACAGGTTCACCATCGTGGTGTTCTCTTCGATGGGCAGGATGGTCACCCGCGCGATGGCCACCTCGTCGGTGTCCCAGTAGTGCTTGTTCTTCACCAGCTTCAGGTGCTGCTGGGGCGACCACTCGACCAGGCGGTAGGGGCCGTTGCCGACGATGTTGGCCGGGCGGGTCCAGCGATCGCCGTGCTGCTCGACGGTGGCGCGGTGCACCGGGCGGAAGGTGGGATAGGCCAGCAGCTCGAGGAAGTAGGGGGCGACGTAGGCCAGCCGCACCTTGAGGGTGTGCGGATCGACGACCTCGACGCCGACCGTCGCCGGGTCGGTCGCGCGGCCCTCGTACAGGTCGCGCGCGCCGTCGAGCACGAACAGCATGTCCGCATAGGGGCTGGCCAGCTTCGGGTTCAGCACCCGCACCCAGGACCAGCGGAAGTCCTCGGCGGTGACCGGCTCGCCGTTGCTCCACTTCGCGTCCTTGCGCAGGTGGAACGTGTAGGTGCGGCCGTCGGGGTCGAGCGTCCAGCGCTCGGCCACGCCGGGCACCATCTCACCGTTGCCCAGCGGGTACTCGGTGAGGCCCTCGAACAGGTTCTGGACCACCTTGGTCTCGTTGACGCCGTGCGAGCGGCCGGGATCGAGCGTCTCGGGCTCGCCCTGGATGGCGAACACGAAGGCGTCGGCGCCGGTCTTGGAGCGACCCTCGCCGCCGCCCGCCGCCTTGCCCCCGGTGGCGGCCGGGCCCTTCGCGGCGGGCTGCTCGGGCGTCGACTTGCTGCACCCGATCAACCCCGCCGCCAGCAGCAGGGCCACGCACGCGCTCGACCCCACCGATGCCAGCAACGCTGCGGGGGCGAGTCGCAAGTGGACCTCCGGGCGACAGGGGACGGCGCGACACGATGGGCGCCAGCAGGACAGGGCGTCTTACAACACGGCCGGGGGAGCGTCAAGGCGCGCCGGGCAGCAGCCGCGCGGCGTTCAGAGGGGGCGCACGGACAGATCGAGGGCGGCGAACAGGCCGTCGAGCCACGCGGCGTCCGGGGCGTCGACGCGCAGCACGTCGGCCACGTTGCCGCCGAGCCAGCGGCGCGCCGCGACGGCCGCTTCGGGGCTCAGGGCCTCGGGGGCGTCGTCGAAGCCACGCCGGGCCTTCGCCGGCAGATCCTCGGCGCGCAGGGCCAGCGCGGCGCGCAGGGCGACGCCGTCCTCGGCGTCGAGCACCAGGCGGCGCGGCTCGATGGCCTCGGTGTCGGCCAGCCAGCGGTCGCCGCCCCGGCCCAGGGCCACGGCCAGGCCGCGCTGCAGGGGCGCGTAGACGCCGACGGCGCGCACCCGCCAGCGGCGGCGCGAGGGGCCGGTGAGCACGGTGCCGCGATCGGCGGTGGCCGGCCAGGGGGTCGCCTTGACCGCTTCGACCAGCTCGCCGTGGGTGATCGGCGCGAAGGTCGTGCCCCCAGCGAGGGTCTCGGGCGCCAGGGCCGCGACGCGGGCGTCCACGTCGGCGCCGTAGCCGTGCACGAGGCCGTCGTAGCCATCGTGGATCAGCCGCTCGAGGGGCAGCGTGCCGGCGCGGGGGGACGCGTCCCAGCCGACGATGTGCCGCGGGGCGACGCCCGCCGTGGCCGGCCGCGCGCCCAGGCACAGCAGCGCCAGATCGGCCACCAGCCACTCCAGACCCGGCGGCCCGTCGAGCCCGACGGCCTCGCCCGGCATCACCCCCTCCCCCGCCAACGCCAGCGCCGCGGCGCGCACCCGCTGCGCCAGGGCCGCGGCGGGCAGGCCGCGGAACCGCACGCCGTCGTGATGGCGCACCATCGTGCGCTCGCCCTCGGCGTCGAGCCGCGCGAGCACCGCGGCGGGTACGGACGTCCAGCCGTCCATGGCACCTCCTCCCATCGGTGGCGCACTCTACCACCCGTGCCCGGCCGCGTGGCGTGGTTGCCCGCTGGCCTCGCTTTCTGCTACTCACCGCGCGAGTCACGCTGCGAGGTGTCCGTGCGCCGCTTCTTCGCCCCCGCCTGCTCGCTCTTCCTGGCCCTGTTCGCCCCGGGCTGCTCGCAGGAGGTCGGCGACGCCTGCTCGTCCAACGCCGAGTGCGGCACCGGGCGCATCTGTGATCGCGCCAGCCGCGGCGGGTACTGCACCGTCTCGCCGTGCGAGCCGGGCACCTGCCCCGAGAACTCGGTCTGCGTCGAGTTCGAGAACGAGGCCACCTACTGCATGGCCCTGTGCGACACCAGCGACGACTGCCGTGGGGGCTACACCTGCGACGACGAGACGGGCGCGGCCCCCTACTGCCGTCAGGCGCGGTGAGCGCGCCCCCGCCCTTCGCCGATCTGCTGCCCTTCCTGCAGGGCGTGCCCATCTTCGGGGGCGTGCCCGACGCCCACCTCGAGACGCTGTGGCGCCACGCCGACTGGCTGGCCTTCGAGACGGACGCCGTCATCGTGCGCGAGGGCGAGCCGGCCCGCGCCCTGTACGTCGTGGTGGAGGGCGCCATCGTGGTGCGCAAGGGCACGACCACCCTCAGCGCCCTCGGCCCGGGCGACTGCGTCGGCGAGATGGCGCTCATCGACATCCAGCCGCGCTCGGCGGATCTGGTGGCGATGACCGACGTGAAGGTGATGGCGCTCGGCGTCGCCGATCTGCTGCGGCTGCAGGCGACCTCGCTCGAGACCTACGCCATCGTCGTGCTGAACCTGGCCCGCGAGCTGTCGCGGCGCCTGCGGCTGGCCAACCGCGCGCTGGTGGCGGCGGGCCTGCCGACGGTCGAGTGAGCGCCGTGCGGCGCGCACCATGGCTGATCGCGCTGGGCCTGCTCGCGTGCCAGGGCAACGCGCCCGATCCGCGGGGCGCCGCGCCGGTGCCGCCGCGGGTGCAGGCGCTGGAGCCGGCGCTGCTGGTGCCCGGCTCGATGCTCCTGATCCGCGGCGAGGGCTTCCTCAGCCCGCCGGCGGGCGCCACCGAGGTCGAGCTCGAGGGCGCGCTCGAGGGCGCGCCGGTCACCCTCACCCTGACGCCGGACGCCATCGGCCCCACGCAGATCCGGGTGCCGCTGAGCGGCCCGCTGCGCGCCATCTTCGGGGACGGCGGCGCCTTCGAGGGCGTCGTGCGGGTGCGGGTGCGGCCCGGCGATCTCGACGCGACCGCCGAGGCCGAAGCCCCGGCGCGCCTGCGCTTCGTCGCCTTCGTGCCGCCGCTGCTGAGCGCGCTGACCGACACCGTGGCCCCGGGCGCCCTGCTCGACGCGCGCGGCGACGGCTTCCTCGACGAGGGCGAGGGCGAGGCGGCCCTGCGCTTCGACGGGCGCTTCGTGCGCGAGGCGGACGGCGCGACCACGCCGGTCGACGGCGTCGAGCTGCCGCTCACCACCCGCGCCGGCCGCACGCGCGCCGCATTCTACCTGGCGCCGGGGCTGTTCGGGCTTCAGGCCGGGCGCTTCGAGGGGGCGGTGACCCTCACCGTCCGACCGATCGAGGGCGGGGCCGCGGACAGCGCCTCGCTGCCCATCGTGATGACCCAGGGCGCGCCGCGGGTGGACCGCGTCTCGCCCACCGGCGCTGCGCGCGGCCAGGTGGTGCACCTGCGGGGCGAGGGCTTCGTGCGCAACGACGCGCGCGCCGAGACGGCGACCCTGGTGCGGGCCCGCGGCACCTTCGCGCCCCTGGGCGATCCGCCCGCGCCCGCCGAGTTCACCTTCGTGCCCGAGGCGTGGCTGGACAACAACGAGGTGCAGCTCGCCCTGCGCACCCGGCGCACCCCCGACGGGGGGCTGACCGGCATCGGCGCCGCGCCCGGCGTCTTCGAGGGCGCGCTCTGGGTGGAGCTGTACGCGGGCTTCGATCGCGTCGCCTCGGCGCCCCTCGCCGACGTCCGCTTCGAGGTCAGCCGGCCGGCCCAGGCGATCAGCCTGCGCTACCTGCCCAGCTTCATCGAGGGGCTCGAGCTGTTCGGCCTGAGCGGCGCCTTCGATCTGCTGCGGGCGCGCATCCTCGAGGTGTGCCGGCGCGACTACGCGGGCCTGCGCGTCTACTTCTACGAGGGGCCGCCGCCCGGCTTCGTGGAGTACGTCACCGTCGAGCTGGGCGGGCGCGATCCCAACGGTTTCGGGCTGTTCGGGCTGGACAACACCCCCGAGAAGGATGTCGGCAACCTCAAGCTGGACGAGCTGATCGGCGGCATCAACGCCGAGACCGAGGCCGCCGGCGGGCTGGCCTTCGGGGGCATCTTTCTGGAGTCCTTCCTGACCCTGTCGCCGGGGCACCCGGCCGCCTCGCTGATCGCCGATCCGGCCTTCGACGCGGTGTTCGCCCCCTTCAGCCCGGCGCTGAACCCCGGCGCGCGCCCCTACCTGCCCGGTGAGGCGCCCACCGGCGAGCGCGCCGTGGCCATCGACCGCGCGACGCGCGCCCTGGCCAACCTGATCGGATCGACCATCACCCACGAGGTCGGCCACACCCTGGGGCTGGCCGCTCACCCGCGCGACGTGCACAATCCCAGCGACACCGACGGCGGGCTGATGGATCGCGGCCTGCACCGCCCCTTCGCCGAGCGCGCGGCGCTCGACGGCACGCCCCCCGCCCGCTTCCTGGGCCCCAACCGCGCCTACCTCGAGGCGTTGTTCGGAGAGTGACTCGATGATCCGCCGCGACCTCGCCGCCGCCCTGCTGCTCTGCGGGGCGCTCGGCTGCAACGGCAAGCCGGCGCCGGCGCCGGCGACGATGCCCGCGCCCCCGGCCGAGGCCGACGCCGAGGCGGGCGCGACCTGCAGCCGGGACATCGAGTGCACCGACGGCTGGCACCCGCAGATGCCCGGCTGCGGGCCCACCGATCGCTGCGTCGAGGGCAGCTGCGACGCCCCCCCCGCGCTGACCGGCGAGGCCAACGGCGAAACGGGCCGGCTGGTCTTCGAGGGCGCGGCCGGCGAGGTCGCCTTCGGGGTCGAGGTGCAGGACGACGACTTCGAGATTCAGCGCGGCATGATGTGCCGTCGATCGATGCAGCCGGGCTGGGGCATGCTCTTCCTCATGCCGCGCACCCGCGTGCAGCGCTTCTGGATGAAGAACACGCTGATCCCGCTGGACATGGTGTTCCTCGACGAGGACTGGAAGGTGGTCGGCGTGGTGGCCGAGGCGGCGCCGCAGACGCTGACCGGGCGCTCGGTGGACGCGCCCTCGCGCTACGTGCTCGAGCTGGCGGGGGGCGCTGCCGCCAAGGCCGGGGTGCAGGCCGGGGTGCAGGCGCGCTTCTATCCGCCGGCGGCCGCTGATCGCTGAGGCCGTGCGGCGCGGCTGCGCATCACTCGGGCGGCTTCTTGCTGCGCATCTTGCGCATGTGGCCGAAGAGGGCGGC
>JAUHXL010000151.1 GCA_030426945.1 bacterium | reverse complement strand
TGGCATGGATTATCTGCGAAAGTCGAGGTCTTTTCATCCCCAAGCTGTCCGCGGCGTGCGTGATGTTGCCCCCCGTGCGGCGGAGGGCGCGCGCTATCGCCTCGAATTCGATGCGCTTTTTGAGTTCTGTGAGGCTGCCTTCCTCCTCCAGCATGCGCTCGAGCAGGTCGCCGGTGTAGAGCGAGCCGGCGTCGGGGTCCGGCCCGGCGGGCACGTCGGGGGCCACGGCGACGGCGTCGGCCGGACGATCCTCGGGGGGCGCTGAGTCTTCGGCGGCCGCCTGGTCCGTCAGGATGTCGGACAGCAGCAGCAGGGCCTCCTGGTCCGGCGGGCGGAAGATGTCGCCGAGCTCGGCGAGCTCGGTCAGGCCGATCGCGTCGCCGTCGGTGAAGAGCGCGACGCTGCGCACCACGTTCTCGAGCTCGCGCACGTTGCCCGGCCAGTCGTGCTGCACCAGGCTGGCCAGGGCGGCCCGCGTGAAGCGGAGGGGGCGGGCCGACGCGTTGGGGCGGCGCTGGAGGAAGTGGTCGACCAGCAGCGGGATGTCCTCGCGCCGGGATCGCAGGGGGGCGACCTCGATGATGACGCCGCGCAGGCGGTAGTAGAGGTCGGCCCGGAAGGCCCCGTCGCGCACCATCTGCTCGAGGTTGCGGTGCGTCGCGCAGATGACCCGCACGTCCACCTTGATGGTGTCCTGGCCGCCGACCCGCTCGAAGGTGCCCTCTTGCAGCACCCGCAGCAGCGCGACCTGGGTGTTGGGCGAGATGTCGCCGATCTCGTCGAGGAACAGCGTGCCGCGATCGGCCAGCTCGAAGCGCCCCTTCTTGCTCGACACGGCCCCGGTGAACGCGCCCTTCTCGTGGCCGAAGAGCTCGCTCAGCAGCAGGGTCTCGACGAAGGCCGCGCAGTTGACCTTGACGAAGGGGCCGTTGGACCGCGGCGAGTGGCGATGCAGCGCGCCGGCCACGAGCTCCTTGCCCGTGCCGCTCTCGCCGCGAATGAGCACCATGCTGTCGCTCCCCGAGACCCGGTCGAGCGAGTTGAAGACCGGGTGCAGCGCTGGGGCGCGCCCGATGATCTCGCCGTAGCGCTCCGCCCACTGGGCGCGGAACGGGCCGCTCTGGCGGTCGAGCCGGTCGGCCCGCTCGGGCGCGGTGGCCGAGGTCAGCGGACCGGTGGGGGCGATGCCGGCCCGCACCCGACGCAGAGACTCGGTCACCGCTCGGCGTCGCGGCGCGGCCAGGTAGGTGTCGCGCAGCGACGCCGGCAGATCGGCGGCCACCCGCTCGATCACGTCCACCGCGCCGGCCAGCGCCTGCAGCGTCTCGGCGCGATCGTTCTCGGCCCAGTGCACCTCGGCCAGCCGCGCCAGCGCCTGCCACCAGACCTCGCGGTCGCCCGCCTCCTCGGCGGCCGCCACGGCCGCCTCGAGCTCGACCTTGGCGGTCTCGAGCGCGCGCGCCCCGGTGTGGACGGCGCCGCGGGTCATCCGCAGCCGCGCGGTCAGCGCGTCGCTCTGTCCGGTGGGCAGCGCCTGCGCCTGGTCGAGCAGGGGCTCGATGGCCTCCCCGTCCCCGGCCTCGAGCAGCAGCTCCGCTTGGGCCCACAGCAGCGATCCCAGCCGCTGGTTGTTGCCGCCGCCCTGCTCGGTCAGGCGGATGGCCGCCGCGTAGCGGTCGGCCGCGCGCTGCACGTCGCCCTCGTGCCGCGCCACGTCACCGTCCAGCATCAGGGCCTGGGGCTCGAGGTAGCGCAGGCGCCCGCGCCGGATGTGCTCGCCGGCGATGTCGCCGAGCCGCCGCGCGCGCTCGACGTCGCCCACCGTCAGGTACAGATCGGCCAGGTTGAGCGCCGTGGTCGCGAGCTGCGCGCGGTGGCCCAGCTTGCGGAACGCCGCCGTCGACTCGTGGTAGTAGGCCAGCGCCCGCGAGAAGTCCTGGCGGCGGTGGTGCAGCACCGCGAGGTTCTCGACCGACAGCGCGAGGAGGCGCAGGTCGCCGGTGCGCTCGGTCAGCGCGCGCGCGGCGTCGAAGCGCTCGAGCGCCCGCTCCGGCTCGCCGCGCTGCAGGCCCACGACGCCCAGGTTGATCAGCGCGCGGGCCTGGTGGCCCTCGTCGCCGAGGCTCTCGGCGGCGGCGAGGTTGCCGGCGAACAGGGTGTGGGCCTCGTCGAGCTCCTCGCGCGCCAGGTGGATCTTGCCTCGCGTGTTGCGCAGCCCGAGGGCGGCGGCGTCGGCCGGCGGATCCGGCGCCGGGGTGCAGTGGTCCAGCGCGCCGGCGAGATCGCCCTCGCGGTAGGCGGCCTCGGCCGCGACGGCGGTCAGGCGGCGGACCAGCCGGGCGTCGGTGGTGCCGCCGAGGGCGGCCTCGGCCACCCGGCGGGCGTCCGCCGGCTCGCCGGCGCGGAGCATCAGGTTGGCGCGGCGCACCTCGAGGGCGGGCCCGGCGCGCTCGGGGAACTGCTCGGTCAGGGCGGTCAGGGTGCGCAGCGCGTCGGACAGCCGCCCCGAGCCGGCGTAGAGCGCGCTCAGGCGCTCGAGCAGATCGGCGCGCAGGTCGTCCTCGGCGGCGTCGACCACGCGCTCGAGCAGGTCGGCGGCGCGGCCGTCGGCGAGGGCCAGCTGCATGCGCTCGGCGGCGGCGAGGGCGTAGGGCACGGCCTCCGCCGTGGCGTCGGCCGCCAGGAGGTGATCGGCGATCGCCTCGGGCTCGGCGTCGAAGCCCGCCGCGAGGCGCTCGGCGATGCGCTGGTGCACGTCGCGGCGGCGAGACGCATCCATGCGGCCGTACCAGGCCTTGCGCGCGCCGGTGCGCACGAAGCGGAAGCGCAGCACGCCGCGCTCGAGGCTGCGGGTGAGGACCTGCGCCTCGACGAGCCGGCCCAGCGCGGCGCGCGGATCGGCCTCCAGGCGGCCGAACTCGCGCAGCTGCTCCGGGGTGCAGGGTTGGCGGTAGGCCGCGAGGATGTCGAGCAGCGGCGCGTCCTCGGCGCGCACGCCGGCGAGCCGGCGCTGCCAGAGGTCGTCGTGATCGGTCGGCAGGGCGTCGACCAGCTGTTCGAGGGCCACGGGCAGGCCCGACGAGGCGTCGAGGAAGCGCTGGACCACCGCCGGGGACTGCAGGAACGCCCGCACGCCGTCGGCGTCGAGGCCCGCGAGGGGCAGGTGCTCGACGGCGGCGCTGGCGCGCGCCACGTCCACCAGCGGGCGCGTGCGGTCGTCGACGCGGAAGCTCGTCACGAGCAGCCCGCGGAAGGTGGGGCCGGCCAGCTCGGCGGCGTCGGCGGCGTCGTGGGGCGTCCAGTCGAAGGCGGGATCGGCCAGCAGGTTCTCGAGCACGTAGCGCCACATCGCGAGGGTGGCCGCGTCGGCGCGGTGCAGGTCGTGGACGAAGACCACCACCGGGCGCGCGTCGCCCAACGTCACCAGCGCGCGGCGGACGGTCTCGAACAGGTGCAGCGTGCGATCCGCCGCGCGGCTGCCGTCGCTGAGGCCCGCCACGAGGTTGAGCGCGCGCTCGATGGCGGGCGCCGGGCGGCCCAGGTCGCTCATCAGCTGGGCGGCGGCGCCGAGCAGGTCGAGCAGGGGACCGTGCGGCCGGTGGTCGGTGGGCCGGCAGACGGCCTCGAGGGGCGTCTCGCCGCGCTTCCGCAGCACCCGGCGGAGCTCGGCCATCAGCCGGCTCTTGCCGACGCCGGCGGGGCCGGTGACCAGCGCGGCGCGGCCACGGCCGCCGGTCGCGGCGACCTCGTCGGCGAGCGCGACGAGGCGGGTCAGCTCGGCCGAGCGCCCGAAGAAGCCGACCTGAGGGCCTTGCGGTTGGAGTGGGAACATGGACGCCGGATCGCTCGGGTGCTACCTGTCGGGTGACGCGCGCGGCGACGCCGTGCGCGTCATGTGCTACCTGAACCACGGGGTCGCCGCAAATGCTGTGGGCCGTCGGTGCGTGTCTTTGCTTCCTGCTGCTGGTGCCGCCGCTGGTGGCCGCGTGGGAGACGGTGCGCATGCGGGGGGGCAGCCGCGACGTGGGCTTCTGGGCCCTGGCGCGCGCGGTGGCGGGCAGCTGCCACGTGCCCTGGGGCCGGCGCGGCTCGCCGGTGGTTCGTTTCCCGCTGCCGGTGGGGGAGGGCCGGGCGCGCGCCCTGCGGCAGGGCGGCGGGCGGTGGATCGTCGAGGGGCGCGCCTATCTCCGCTCGAACTTCGGCTTCGCCGCGCGCATCTGCGCGCCGCCGGCGCCGCCCGCGCGCTGGCGGGCGCCGGGCCTGGCGGTGGCGCGGGTCTACCCGGAGGAGACCGAGCACCTGCAGAGCTGCTCACTCGAGACGACCGACGAGCGCCTGCTGCGCTGGCTGCTGCGGCACGCCGAGACGCGCCGCCTGCTCGACGGCCTCGAGGGGACGACCGGCGCGCCGAGCGCCGAGGTGACCCTGGCCGGCTCGGTGGTGATCGTCCGCGCGCTCGCCCCGCGCGGCTGGGGCGTCGGGGCGGCCATGGAGCACGTCGGGCCGGCCGTCGTCGAGGTGCTGCGCCGGCTGTCGGCCGATCTCGAGGATCTGGCGTCCGCGCTCGAGGACGCCGGCGACGAGGCGCTGGTGTCGGCCCCCTGCGCCGGCTGCGGCGCCACCATCGAGGCGGATCCGTGGCTCTGCCCCGGCTGCGGCACGCCGCTGCACCGGGGCTGTCGCGAGATGCTTGGCGGGTGCGCCCAGCCCAGCTGCGCCCACGCCGCCGACGCGCTGCCCGCGCGCCGGCCTCCGCGCTCGGCCGCGGAGGTGTTCGAAGAGGCGCTGCTCGCCGGGCGGTAGCCCGCCTCACCGGTCGAGGGAGAATGATCGTCACCCTGCTCACCGACTTCGGAGACGCCGACGGCTTCGTGGGCGCGATGCGCGGCGTGGTCCTGTGCCGCGCGCCGGGGGCCACCCTCGTCGACCTGGCGCACCACGTCCCCGCCGGCGACGTGGCGAAAGCGAGCCGCGTGTTGGGGCGCGCGGCGCCGCACTTTCCGGCCGGGACCGTGCACCTCGTGGTGGTCGACCCCGGCGTGGGCTCGGCGCGCCGCGCGCTGGCCGTCGAGGCGGCGGGCATGCGGTTCGTCGCGCCGGACAACGGCGTGCTCGAGCCCTTCCTCGCCGACGCCCGCGTGCACGCGGTGGCGCCCGGGCCCCTGCTGCCGCCGGCGCGCGGCTCCACGTTCCACGGCAGAGATGTCTTCGCGCCCGTCGCCGGTGCGCTGGCCGCGGGCGTCCCCCTGGATCGGATCGGGCCCCGCGTCGACGCGCCGACGCGCGCGCCGCGCAGCGGGCCCACGCGGGCGCCCGACGGCGGATGGTCGGGGCGGGTGGTCGAGGTCGATCGCTTCGGCAACCTGATCACCGATCTCCCCGCCGACCTCTGGGCCGGGGGCTGCCGGGTGCGCGTCGGATCGGCGCGACTGGCGGGGCCCGCGCCCTGCTATGCGGCGGTGGCGCCGGGGGCGCTCGTCGTCGTCGCGGGCTCCGAGGGCACGCTCGAGATCGCGGTGCGTGACGGCTCGGCCGCCGAGCGCCTCGGCGTCGGGGCGGGCGCCCCGGTCGCTTGCGCGCCGACGCCCGGGGGCCCATCATCCGCGCGGTGAGTCGTCTGCTGCCCATCGCGCTCGTCGCCTTCGCCTGCGCCTGCGCCGAGGATCGCGGTCAGGGCCGCGTGGTCGGCTCGCTGAGCGTGCCCGAGTGCGACGGGGACGAGGCCCTCGACGTGCGCTGCGCGGCGGGCGTCGATCCGCTCGACTGCGAGGCCTTCGACCTCGAGGTCGACTTCTTCGCCGTCGAGTCCTTCGAGGAGTCCGCGGTCATCCGCCTCCAGCGCGGGGGGCTCGCCTTCGCGCAGACCAACGGGGTGCTGCTGGACATCCGGGACATCCGGCTGCTGCGCGGCGAGCTGGGGCGGCCCCTGGCCGTCGGGCCCGAGCGCAACATCCGCGCGGCGCTGGGCCTCTTCGATCGTTGCCCGGACGCGACCCAGAACTTCGAGCTGCGCGGCGAGGTCACGTTCAGCGCGTTCGGCGTCGGCAAGGGCGACGCGGTGCGCGGGCGCATCGATCGGCTGGAGGTGCGCGACGGCCGCAGCGAGGGGCCGGGCACCGTGCTCGGCGTCCTGCACGGCGACTTCGACTTCACCCTCCGGAGGGGGCCGCCCTATCAGCAGTTCGCGGGGAAGTGAGGCGCCGCGCGTCGGGGACGCGCTGGAGCTGACCGTCGATCGCCTGGGCTTCGGGGGAGACGGCGTGGCGCGCGCGCCCGACGGCCGGGTGGCGTTCGTGCGCGGCGCGGGTCCGGGCGACGTCGTGCGGGCGCGGCTGACGCAGGTGCGCAAGCGGCATCTGCGCGCTGTGGTCGAGGCCCGCCTGATCGACGGCCCGGCGCGCGTCCCGCGCTTCTGTCCTCGGGTCGACGTCTGCGGCGGGTGCCCCTGGCAGGGCGTCGACGCCCAGGTGCAGGGCGCCGCGCTGCAGGCCCACGTCCAGCGGGCGCTCGACCAGGCCACCGGCGGCCCCGCGCCCCTCCTGCCGCTGCGCGCGGTGGCGCCCCATACCGCCTGGCGGAGCACCGCGCGCCTGCACTGGCGGGACGGTCGGCTGGGCTACCACCGCGCCGGCGGCGATCTGTTCGACGTGCCGGAGTGTCCGGTGCTCGCGCCGCCCCTCGACGCGCTGTACGCCGCCGCCCGCCGGCGCCTGCTGCCGGCGCTGGTGGGGCAGGGCAGCCTGCGCCTGACCGGCGCGCCGGACGCGGCCTCCGGCACGCTGGCCGCCTTCCCCGAGGGCGCCGCCCCGCCCGAGCTCGCCCGGGCGCTCGCCGCCCTCGTCGAGGCCGAGCCGTCGTGTCACGGCGCCGCGCTGCTCGATCGCTTCGAGGCGCGCACCTTCGGAGACGCGGTCGATCTCTTCGGCCCCGAGCGCGTGCCGCACCCGGCGGGCACCTTCGTGCAGGCCCATCAGCCCGGCGCCCAGGCGCTGGTGGCCGAGGTCGTCGATCGGCTCCGCGGCGCGCCGGCCGTGCTCGAGCTGTACGCCGGCTCGGGCGGCTTCACCTTCCCGCTGGCGGCCGCCGGGCTGCAGGTGGTCGCCGTCGAGAGCGCCCCCCGCGCGGTCGAGGCGCTGCGCGCGGCCGCCGCGGCGCGCGGCCTTGCGGATCGGGTGCGCGCCCTGCTGGGTGACGCCGCCCACCTGCCGACCGACCCGCCCCGCGTCGCCCTCGTCGATCCACCGCGCGGCGGCGCGGCCGAGGCCGTGGCGGCGCTGCACGCGGCGGGCGTCGAGCGCCTGCTCTATGTCGCCTGCGATCCCAACACCCTGGCCCGCGACGTCGCCTGGCTCGTCGCGCGCGGCTGGCGCCTGGAAGAGGGCCGCTGCTTCGACCTGTTCCCGCACACGGGTCACGTCGAGACCTGGGTCGATCTGCGCCGCGGGCCGAGTTGACGGTCCGCGGGGACGGCCCCTACCGTGAGCGGGAGGAGGCGGCATGAGCGACCCCCAGCGATACGTCACGTTCACCGTGCGGGGGCTGGCCGTCGACCCCGACAGCCGCCTGCCCATCCTGCTGCTTCAGGATCCGGGAGGGCGGGTCCTGCTCCCCATCTGGATCGGCGCGTTCGAGGCCGGCGCCATCGCCACCCGCCTCGAGGGGCGCACCTTCCCGCGGCCCATGACCCACGACCTGCTGTTCAACATCGTCACCGCGCTCGGCGCCGAGGTCCTGCACCTCGACATCCGCGCGCTCAAGGGCGGCACGTTCTACGGCAACCTGCACCTGCGAGCGGCCGACGGCCGGCGGCACGCCATCGACTGCCGACCCTCGGACGGCGTGGCGGTGGCGGTGCGCGCGGACGCGCCCATCCGGGTGGCCGCCGACGTGCTCGAGGCGGCGCGGCCCCTCGACGCCGAGGAGCCGGGGGCCGGCGAGGCGGACGAGGCCCCGCGCGTGGCCTTCGTCGCCGCGGGCGACGAGGCGGCGCGCGCGCGGCTGGCCGAGCAGCTGGCCGACATGGATCCCGAGGACTTCGGCGAATACGAGATGTGATCGCCGCGGGTCGGTAGATCTGCCGGTTGCCGGTCGTCGCGCGGCGCGCGTAGGATGGCGCCGCTTCGAGGCGCCGTGAGAGGTGCATGCTGGGCTGGGTACTTCGCTGCGCGCGGCTGCGGTTGGCCGTCGGCGCCGCCGCCGTGGTGGCGGTGGGGCTGCTGCTGCCGATCGACGCCGCGGCGCGCCTGTGGTGGGGCGTGGCCCTCGCCGGGGGCGTCCCCTGGATGGTGCTGGGTCGGGAGCGCGCGCGCCGCGACGCGGGGCTGACCGCGGCGCAGGCGGTCGCGCCGCGCGGGGGGCGGCTGGCGCTGCTCGAGCTGCTGCCCGGCCTCGCCGTCGGCTTCGCGGGCGCGGTCGTCGTGGCGCGCGCGGTGCCCGAGGCCACCATGGGCCTCGGCCTCTGGGCGGCGGCGCTGCTCTGCATCGCCGACGCCGCGGATCGCCACCTGGGGCACGCGGGCGCGGCGTGGCTCGTGACCCTCGCGTGCGCGCTGCTGGTGCTGGCGGCGCCCCTCGCGCTGGGCCCGTGGATGGGGCGCACGGACGCGGCGCCCTGGCTGGCCACCGGCGCCATCGCGGCCCATCCGGCCGCGGTGGCCCTCACCGGCGCGGGCCTGCCGGCGCTGCAGGATCCTCTCTTCTATCGTTTCACCCTGAGCGGCGTGGTCGAGGTTCGGCCCCTGCCGTGGTATTCGGGGGCGGCCGTCCACCTGGCCGTCGCTGCGTTGGCCGCAGGGCTCGCCCGGCGCGCGGCCCGTCGCCCCCCATCCTGGTCGAGGAGCATGTCATGTCGTTTCGCAGTCCCGCGCGCCTGAGCGCGCTCGTCGTCGTCACGGGGGTGGTCATCGCCGGCATGGCGTCCGCCCAGCCCAAGGCCGAGGCCGCCCTCGATCCCAAGGTGGCCGACGCCGCCAAGAAGGCGGTCGACAGCGGGCTGCGCTTCCTGCGCGGCCAGCAGGCCGACGACGGCTCCTACGGCAAGCACGTCGGGCTCACCGCGATGGCGCTGCTCGCGTTCGCCGAGAGCCACCGCGCCTACAAGTACGACGAGGGGCCCTTCATCAGCCTCGCCGCCGACTGGCTGGCCAAGCAGGCTCGGGCGGACGGCGCCATCACCGGCGACGCCACGCCCACCTACAACACGGCCCTGGCCATCATGGCGCTGCACGCCATCGATCCGGTGAAGTACAAGGCGCAGATCGAGGGCGGGCAGAAGTTCCTCGTGCGCTTCCAGACCGACGAGGATCAGAAGTATCAGCCCACCGACAAGTTCTATGGCGGCATCGGCTACGGCGGGGACGAGCGGCCCGATCTGTCGAACCTGCAGTACGCCCTCGAGGCGCTGCAGAAGACCGACTACGATCCCGACAGCGACGTGTGGAAGAAGGCGCAGGTCTTCCTCGACCGCTGCCAGAACCGCAGCGAGTCGAACGATCAGGCGTGGGCGGGCAACGACGGCGGCTTCGTGTACGCGCCCGGGCAGAGCCCCGCGGGTGAGGACACCAAGGACGGCAAGACGACCTATCGCAGCTACGGCGCGATGAGCTTCGCCGGGCTGAAGAGCCTGATGTTCGCCAAGGCGAAGAAGGACGATCCCCGCGTGAAGGCCGTGTGGGAGTGGGTCAAGTCGAATTACGACTTCAACAGCCACCCGGGCATGGGCACGACGAGCTACTACTACTACCTGCAGACGGCGGCGAGCGCGCTCGAGACGTTCGGCGAGAAGGTCGTGCCCGACGCCAAGGGCCGCAAGCGCTACTGGGTGCAGGATCTGGTCACCAAGATGATGGCGCTGCAGCAGCCGAACGGCGCGTGGAAGAACGAGAACCCCAAGTACTGGGAAGGCAACGAGCTCCTCGCGACGGCGCGGGCGGTCATCACCATGAACCACGCCCTGCGGGCGGCGGGCGTTCAGAACTGACGAACCGGGCCCAGCGGCGGGGGGGCGGGGCGCTGCTGGTCGCCCTGAGCGCGACGCTCCTCGGGGCGCTGCCGGTCGAGGTGACGCCCGCCGGAGACGGCGCCGGGGCGCGCGTGGCGGTGGCGAACCGCAGCGTCCACGCGCTGCACGCGGCCCTCGGCGTCGAGGGCGCGGCGGTGGACCAGCCGGCGCCGGCCTACGCGACCGTCGATTTCTTCGTCCACTGCCTGGGCGTCGCGCCGCCCGACCTTCGCCTCCGCCTCGACGGCGACACCGAGGCGGTCGCGGTGCCGTCCCCTCCGACCGACGCCGCGCCGCCGGCCCTCTGGATCACCACGGCGAGCACCGGACGGGCCGCGCTCGAGGCGCTGCTCGGCGCGGTCGGGCCCGCGATCGAGCTGCGCGTCGTCGCGCCGGCCGACCTGCCCCCGCTCGGCTCGGCCCTGCGGCTGGCGCCCCTCGTCCTCGTCGGGGTCGCCGACGTCGCGGCGCTGCAGCCGGCCGAGCGCGCGGCGCTCGCCGACGCCGCGGCCTTCGGCGCGACGGTCGTGGTCGCCGCGGGGGAGGGGGCGGGCGCCGCCGACACCCTCGAGGCGCTGGCCGACGTCCGCCTGGGCGTCCCGGCGCCGCCGGGGCCAGCCCTCGGCGCTGCGCTGCCGCGGGTCACGTCGCGGCGGATCCTCTCGGCTGGCCCGCTGGCCACGGTGCGCGTCGAGGCCGACGGGGCGCCGGTGTTGGTCGAGCGCCCCCTGGGCCTCGGCCGGGTGCGCGTGCTGGCGACGCCGCTGACGGATCTCGACGCGGGCCCGCTCGCGCGGGCCGCCCTGCAGTACGACACGGCGGCCCTCGACGGGGTCCTCGCCTGGCTGGCCGGCGCGCCCCCGCTGGGCGACGCGCGGGGCGCCGCGCTGGGCTGGGCGCCGTGGATGTGGGTGGGGGCCCTGCTGCTCCTCGGGCTGGTCGCGCGGCGGTGGCCGCGGCTCGCGGCGGGGCTCGGCGGCGCGGCGCTGCTGGGGGCGGCGGTGGCCCCGGCGGTCGACGCCGCCGCGCGCCCCGACGCGGCGCGGGTGCTGTTCGTCCCGACGGGCGGCGGCGACGCCGTGGCCGCGGTCAGCCTCGACGTCTCGCTCCGGGGCGGCGGCGTGCGTGGCCTCGCGGCGCCGGCCGGCGCCGCCTTCGAGGCGCTCGCGCCGGGCACCGCCTGCCTCGTCTCGACGCCCGCCGACGCCCGGTGGATCCTGCCCGGCGCGCCGGGGGATCGCCGGCGGCTGGTCTACTTCGCGCGGGCCGCGCCCGGGGCGCCCGTGGGCGAGGACGAGGGCGCGCTGCCCGGGTGGCCGCCCGGTCCGCTGGCGGGCGCTGCGCTGCGGCCGGTCGCCGTGCCCGCCGATCTGGCCGCGGGCGCGCCCGCCCAGGGCTGGCTGGCCCGGCCCGTCGCTGAGGCGCCGGCGCCCCCCCTGCGCCTCGGCGCGCCCCCGCCTACGCCCTGAGACAGGGCCGCTCTCCCGCACGCGATGGTTGAGCGCGACGCCGGACTCGTGCGAAGACGAGCCCCCGGAGAGGAGGGCGCGCCCGGTGCTCGAGTTGGTCGGAGTCGTCTCGACGATGGGGGGGGTCACGCGCCTCGACCGCTGCAGCTTCGCGGCGCAGGTGGGTGAGGTGCTGGGCCTCGTCGGCGCCACGGGCTCGGGCAAGACCGCCGCGCTCGAGGTGGGCGCCGGCCTCCTGCGCCCGGATCGGGGGCGGGTGCTGCTCGAGGGCCGGGACGTGACGCGCCGGCCCGAGCGGCTGCGCGGCGCCGTGGCCCTGGTGCCCGCCGCGCCCGTCGGCCCCGCCGATCTCACCGTGGCCGCGTGGCTCGAGCTGTGGAGGGGCCTCGACGGCGCGACCGTCGAGGCCGTGCGCGAGGCCGCGGAGCGGCTGGGGGCGCCGGCGCCGGAGCGCCGGGTCGGCACCCTGTCGGCGGGGCAGCTGCGGCGGCTGGCCCTGGCGCGCGCCTTCGCGCGCAAGCCCGCCCTCTACCTGCTCGACACGCCGGCGCAGGGGCTCGACGGGGATGGCCTGCGCCGCCTGTCCGGCGCCGTGCGCGACGCCGCGGCCGCGGGCGCCACGGTCGTGCTGACCGCTGGCGCGCCCTTCCTGCCCGCCTCGCTCTGTGATCGGGTGGTCTGCCTGGCGCAGGGGCGCAACGTGGCCGAGGCGGCCCGCGGCGCGGCCGACTTCGAGGATCGCATCGCCGCCGCGCAGGGGTGGGCCGCGTGAGCCGACTGCGCCGACCGCGGCTGGGCGGCCTGTGGGGGCTCGGGGCCCTGTCCGCGGCGGTGTTGGCGCTGGCGATCGAGATCGCCGTCGCGCACCGCGCCCACTGGGCCAGCGCGGATGCGCCCGACTACTGGGCCGCGTGGGTGCTGCCGGTGGGCGCGCAGGTCTGGGCCCTGGTCGGCGCCCTGGCCGTCGTCGGCTGGACCAGCGGGGCCTCGGGGGACGATCCGCGGCGGGGCGCGCGGTTGCTCTCGGGGGCGCTGGCGGGCGCCGGCGCGGCGCTGATCTGGACGCTGGCGGCGGCGCCCATCTGGATCTGGCTGGCGCGGCTGGGCGCGGACTCGCCGGGCGCCCTCGCGGCGTTGGCGGCGCGCGCCGCCGCCGCGCCGGCGGCCGGCGCGCTCGTCGCTGGCGCGGGGGCCGGGGCCCTGGGGCCCGGCGGCGCGTGGCTGGGCGCGGCGTCCGCGGGGGCCGCGCTGTTCTTCGGCTGGGGAGGGCTCGGGTGAGCGAGGGGCGGACGCAGCTGGTCGGGATGCTCGACGCCGCGCGGGGCCGCGTGGCGCGCGCCCGCGCCGCGCGGGCGCTCTGCGTCTCGGGGGGGCTGGCCGGCGCCGCCGCGGGCCTCGGGGCGCCCGCGGTCGCGATCTCGCTGGTGGCCGCCTCCGGGCTGGCCGCCCTCGCGGCGCGCCCCCCCCGGCGCGAGGCCGCGCGCCGCCTCGACCGCGCGGCTGGCCTCGAGGGCGCCCTCGAGTGCGCGCACGATCACCTGGAGCGAGACGATCCGATGGCGCGCGCGCAGCGGCGGCGGGCCCTGGGCACCCTGCGGGCGGCCGCGCCGGTGCGCCCGGCCAAGCGCCCGCATCCGGCCTGGCTGCTGCTGCTGTCGACCTGGGCCTGGCCGGTCTTGGCGCCGCCGGCCGCGCATCCATCCGGCGCGCCCGTGGCGGCCGGCGCGGCCAGCGACGAGGTCGCGGGCGGCGGGGCGGCTTCCGAGGGCGACCCGGGGCCGGCGGGCGCTGATCCGAAGGCCGGCGAGGCGCGCGCCGAGGCGACGGAGGCCGCGTCGCCCCCCCCCGACGCCGGCGCCGCCGAGGGGCCGGAGGGGGGCGGGGGTGAGGCCACCGCGCGCGCCGAGCGCGGGGGCGTGGGCACCCGGGCCGGGGAGCGCGCGGGGGCCGGCCACACGCTGGTCGGGGTGGACCGCGCGGCCGGCGTGGGCCCCACGCTGACGGTCGCGCGGGGCGCCGGCGCCGGCGGCCCCGCGGCGGTCGGGCGCGGCGCCCCCAACGCGCCGCCCCCCGCGGTCGGTAGCCCCGAGGACATCACGGATCCAGCGCGCCCCTATCCGCCCCGCTACCACGCGGCCGTCGCCGCCTGGTTCGCCCACGACCGAGGTCGCCCGTGACTGCCGATCCCGACGCCACCGCCGACGCGCTGCGCGCCCGCATCCTGAAGCTGCGCACGACGCTCGCCCGCGTCGTGGTCGGGCAGCGCGCCGTCGTCGACGGCCTGCTCGTGGCCCTGCTGGCCGACGGCCACGTCCTGCTGCGCGGCGTGCCCGGTCTGGGCAAGACGCTGATGGTGAAGGCGCTGGGCCGGGCGCTGGAGCTCAGCGTCGGGCGCGTGCAGTTCACGCCGGATCTGATGCCCGCGGACATCCTGGGCACCCAGACGCTGCACGAGGGCGCGCAGGGGCCCACGCTGCGGTTCAAGCCCGGCCCGGTGTTCCACGAGCTGCTGCTGGCCGACGAGATCAACCGGGCCAACCCGCGCACGCAGGCCGCGCTGCTCGAGGCCATGGCCGAGCGCCAGGTGACCATCGACGGCGAGACCCGACCCCTCG
>JAUHXL010000150.1 GCA_030426945.1 bacterium | reverse complement strand
GGGCTCGCCGCCCATGCCGGGGGCGCCGCCCATGCCGGGGGCGCCGCCCATGCCGGGGGCGCCGCCCATGCCGGGGGCGCCGCCCATGCCGGGCTCCCCGCCGACGCCCGGCTGGCCGCCGGCGCCCGGCTCCCCGCCGACGCCGGGGGCGCCACCCGCGCCGGGGGCGCCGCCGGCCCCGGGGGCCCCACCGGCGCCCGGCAGGCTGGCGTCCGCCTGGCCGCCGCCGGCCCCGCCGGCGCCGCCCTCGTCTCCGTCGTCGGTCTCGCATCCCCAGGTCAGGGCGGCCAGGACGGCCCACCCCCACGCTACGCGTCGCATGCTGCTCTCCCCCGTGCCTTCGTGGACGGGGGCGACGATAGCAGAGGGGCCGGGGTCGGCCCCAATGCTATTGCGGTGGCGTCAGCCGCTCGCGGGGCAGGGGCTGGGCGACCGGCGCCGCCTCGCCGGGCGCGTGGCGGAACTGGTCGCGGCAGGCCTGCAGGCACTCACGGAAGCGCGCGTCGAGGCGCGACAGATCCTGCTCACCGGCCTTGGCCGCGGCGCGCGCCTCGGTGGCGCAGTCGACGGCGCACACGCGATCCCGGGCGGCCAGCTCGCCGACCGAGGGGGCGCGCTCGGCGGGCGGCACGATGAGCTTGGTGTAGATCACGCCGGCGATCATCAGCGTGGTCACCAGGCCCATCAGCAGAAACAGCAAACGCAGCGACATCGCGGCGGCCCTCGGGGGGGGCAGAGGACAAGGCGCGGATTCTGGCGTCCGGGGGCCGCGAGTTCAAGCGGCGTGGGCGCGGCGGGCGCGGGCGCGGGGTCCGGCGCTCGGCGGGCGCGCGGCGGCGGCCTTCCCCCGGCGGGGCCGGCTGTGGCATGACGCGGCCCGGTCGGACGGGGAGGACGCCATGACGCCAGGGGCGCCGAAGGTGCTGGTGATGGGGTGCGGCGGCATCGGCGGCACGGTCGCCGGGCACCTCGCCGAGCTGGGCTGTGACGTGCGCGCGGTGTCGCGCAACCCGGCGGTGGTCGAGGCGGTCGCGGCGCACGGCTTCCGGCTGGTCGGCGAGGCGGGGGAGCGCGCGGTGCCCGGCCGCGTGCTGCCCGGGGTGCCCGCGGCCGAGGGGCCCTTCGATCTCGTCCTGCTGGCGACCCAGCCCACCGACGTGGAGGACGCGGCCGGCCAGGCGGCGCCGCACCTGGCGCGCGACGGCCGCGTCGTGTGCTTCCAGAACGGCCTGTGCGAGGAGCGCGTGGCGGCCGTGCTCGGCGACCGCGCGCGCGTGGTCGGGGGCATCGTCGCGTGGGGCGCCACGATGATCGAGCCGGGGGTGTTCGACAAGACCAGCGCGGGGGGCTTCGTGGTGGGCCGCTACGACGGCGCCGAGGACGCGACGCTCGATCCCCTGTGTACGCTGCTCGAGAGCATCGGGCCGGTGCAGCGCACCGCGAACCTCGCCGGCGCGCGCTGGAGCAAGCTGGCGCTCAACTGCGCGGTGTCGACGCTGGGCACGTTGCACGGCACGGCCCTCGGCCCGGTGCTGCGCAGCCGGCGCGCCCGCCGCCTGGCGCTCGAGCTCATGAGCGAGGTGGTCGAGGTGGCCCGGCGCGCCGAGGTGAAGCTCGAGAAGGTGGCCGGCACGCTGGATCTCGAGTGGATGGCGCTGACGCCGGCCGAGCGGACGACGCCGGGCTCGGTGGGCCTGGCGTCGAAGCACGCGATGGTGCTGGCGGTCGGCACGCGGTATCGCCGGCTCTACAGCTCGATGCTGCGGGCCATCGAGGCGGGCAAGCCGCCGGCCATCGACTTCCTGAACGGTGAGATCGTCGAGCGCGGGCGCCAGTTCGAGGTGCCCACGCCGGTCAACGGGGCGGTGACCGCCGCGGTGAAGGCGATCGCCGCCGGCCGCGCGCGCCCTGGCCGGCCCCTGGTGCTGTCGGTGTACGAGGAGACGCGATGAGGTTGGTCAGCTGGAACGTCAACGGCATCCGAGCCTGCCTGAACAAGGGCTTCCTCGACTGGCTGGCCGCCGAGCAGCCGGACGTGGTGTGCCTGCAAGAGACGCGGGTGCACCCGAAGCAGCTGCCCCCCGAGCTGGCCGACATCGCCGACTACCACGCCACCTGGGTACCGGCCGAGAAGCTGGGCTACAGCGGCGTCGCGACGCTGTCGCGGGTGGCGCCCGACGCCGTCACCGTCGGCCTGGACGATCCGCAGTTCGACGCCGAGGGGCGCACCCTCATCACCCGGCACGGCGACGTGACCGTCGTCAACGGCTACTTCCCCAATGGCCAACGCGATCACGCTCGGGTGCCCTACAAGCACGCCTACTACAAGCGGCTGCTGCAGGTGGTGCAGGCGCGCCGCGCCGCCGGCGAGCGGGTGGTGGTCTGCGGCGACCTGAACACCGCGCACCACGAGATCGACCTGAAGAACTGGAAGGCCAACCGAAAGACCACCGGCTTCCTCAACGAGGAGCGCGTGTGGCTGGACGCCTTCGAGGCGGTGGGGCTGAACGACGCCTTCCGCCGCCTGTACCCCGACGCCGAGGATCGCTACACGTGGTGGTCACAGCGGGGCGACGTGCGGGCGCGCAACGTCGGCTGGCGCATCGACTACCACTTCGTGTGCGACGCGCTGTGGCCGCGGGTGAAGGACGCCCTCATCCACGACCAGGTGATGGGCAGCGATCATTGCCCCATCGAGCTGGTGCTGGCCGACTGAGGCGCGGTCAGAAGCGCCAGAACAGATCGAACTCGGGCACCCACACGGGATCGCCGAAGAACAGGTGCAGCGTCGGCACGCTGTAGTGCCCGTACAAGAGGCCCAGCTTCAGGTTGATGCTGTCCCAGCTCCAGAAGGCGCTCAGCGTGGCGTTCGCCTTCGTGCCGTCGCTGAGATCGGCGTCGGCGTTGGCGTAGAAGTCGACGCGGGTGCGCGGATCGACCTGCGTGCCGGTCTCGGCGCTGGCCGAGGCGTCCTGGAAGACCGACAGCCGGCTCTCGAGCACCCACGCGAAGGTGGGGCTGGTGCGCCACTCGGCGGCCAGGCCCACCGAGCCGGTCGAGACCGCCGCGACGCCGCCCAGGTCGTAGTCCTCGGCGTCGAGCGCCTCCTCGGCGTCGGTCTTCACCGCGGTGTAGCTGCCGCGCAGGTGGAGCGAGAACGCGTCCTGGCGCCAGCTGCCGGTCAGCTCGACCGGCACGGCGTAGAAGCGCACGTCCGCGGCGTCCTCATCGAAGTCCTGCAGCTTGAGCGAGAACAGGCCGCCGCCGAGGCCCACCGACCACGGGCCGCTCGACCAGACGGTCCACTTCAGGTCGAGGTTGGAGACCTTCAGGAACCAGGGCAGAAGCTGGGTGCCCACCTGCAGGCTGTCGATGATGCCGTACTGCAGGCGGAAGAGGCCCAGGCGCCACTCGTTGCGGTGCAGCGTCTCGGCCGACCAGTCGGTGGCCGGGTCGCGATCCACGTACGCCTGCGCCGGCAGGGCGGCGGTCAGCACGAGCGCCGCGGCCAGTTGCCTGGCGCCCATCAGAAGGTCACCTGCCCCAGCCGCGGGTGGCTGCACTGCCCGGCGGCTCGGCCCTGCAGCTGCACCCCGCACGTCCAGTCCCCGTCGAGGGTCTCGACCGTCAGCGACTCGGGCCCGGCGTCGTCGTCCCAGGCCAGGATCAGGTGGCCGTCGGGCAGCACGACCCGATGCCGAATCATCCCGTCGCGCAGCATCACCTCGAGGCTGAAGGGGGCCACGGGCTCGGCGGCGCGGGCCAGCGTCCCGGTGAACGACAGCAGCCCGGACTCGACCTCGTAGATCAGGTCGCCGTCGAAGCGCACGGCGTCGCCGCTGTCGGGCAGCGCGCAGTCGCGGGCGTTGCCCCACATCGGCGGCCGCACCCCGCCCTGCGTGACGAACGCGAAGGCCTCGATCACCCCCTGGCGGCGGTCGACGATCTCGGGCGCCAGCCCTGGGCACACGTACTCGACGCGAGCCCAGCCGTCGAAGCCGGCGCTGAGCGCCTGCCGCCGCAGCGCCAGCCCGTCGCCGCGGCTTTCGGTGCTGTCGTCGAACGCTGCGAACACGTCCTGCATCGCGCCGAAGACCGTCAGCGCCTGCTGCAGATCGTCGAGCGTCTGCAGCAGCGCCGCGACGACCTCGGGCGCGTTGTCCTGCGTCAGCGCGGCGGTGGGCTGCGCGTAGGCGGTGACGATCGCCGAGACGTTCGGCTGCGTGGGCGCCTGCTTGCCGTCGTCGTGCACGCAGCCGGCGGCGACCAGACCGACGAACAGCGGGACGAGGCCCCTCATCCCCGCCGCCGCCGCGGCCGCAGCAGCCCGAGCAGCCCGAGCAGCGCCCACGCCGCGGGCGCCGGCCCGTCACCCGCGTCGCAGTCGCAGCCGTCGTTGCTGTTCTGGCCGTCGTCCTGGTCGTTGCGGTCGCGGTCGCTCAGATCCCCGCCGTCGGGCCGCACGCCGCCGTCGGCGCCGCCGCCGGGCGCGCCGCCCGCGCCGCCGCCCATGCCGCCCGCGCCGCCGCCGCCCGCGTCCGCTTCGCCCCCGGGCACCGTCGGCTGCGGATCGTCGCCGTCCCGGATGCCGTCGTCGTCGGTGTCGGGATCCCGCGGATCCGTCTCGCCCGCGTCCACCACGCCGTTGCCGTTGCGATCCTCGGCCCCGTCGAACAGCCCGTCGGCGTCCGAGTCCGGCTCGGTGGGATCCGTCTCGCCCTCGTCCAGCGCGCCGTTTTTGTCGCCATCCTCGACGCCGTCCGGCAGGCCGTCGCCGTCGGTGTCGGCCTTGGTGGGATCGGTCGGGTTCGCGCCGCGCAGCTCCAGCCCGTCGCCCAGGCCGTCGCCGTCGGTGTCCGGATTGTTGGGATCCGTCTCGCCCTCGTCGACCATGCCGTTGCCGTTGACGTCCTCTTCGTCGTCACCGAGGCCGTCCTCGTCGCTGTCGCCCGACTCGTCCTCGCCGCCCACCCGGATGACCTCGAAGGGCGTATCGTCGCAGCGGCGGCACACCGCGACCTCGCCGCCGACCACCTCGCCCACCACCCAGGTGTCGAACACGAGCGGCACGTCCTCGGACGCCCCACCGTCCCGCGCCCGCTCCGGCTGGCGCCACTGCCGGCGCTGGTGGAAGCCGTCCGGATCGTCGGCCAGCGTCGAGCCCTCGGGCAGCACCTCGAGGGCGTCCGTGTCGTCGACCAGCAGGGCCGCGTCGCGCACCGCGGTGTCGTCCCAGAACATGCGCCGGGCCTCGCGCGGCGCATCGCGCCCGGCGACCTCCCACACGACGAAGCCCGCGCTGTTGTCCTCGATGTCCAGCATCGGGAAGTGCGTCTCGGCGGTGACCAGCTCCACCCGGAACCGGTACTCGCCGGCCGGGACCGCCGCGCCGTCCAGCGTGCCGTCCCAGGTGACCTCGTTCTGGCCCACCACGGTGCGCCCGGTCAGCTGCACGTCGCGCGAGCCGTCGAAGACGCCGTCCCCGTCGATGTCGATCACGATGCGGTAGGTGCCGCGCAGGTTGGCCTCGAAGCGGAAGGTGCCTTCGTCCTGCACGCCGTCGCCGTTGGGGGTGATGGACGGCGTGCCGGCCTCGTCCTCGAACACCAGCCCGGCGATCTCGGGCACCGGCGCCGGCTCGGGCGCCGGATCGGGATAGTTCAGGTAGAGCTGATAGCCCGAGAACACGCGCTGCAGCTCGTCCTCGCCGAAGAAGGCACATTGACCGTCGGCGTCGGGATCGCCGAACTGGCACCAGCTCTGGCTGTTGTGGTCCTCGAGCCCGCGGTTGTTGGCCACGATGCTGTAGCGGAAGCCCTTCATCTGCTCGAAGTCGATGACGAACACGCGGGCGCCCGCCTCGACCTGCGCCAGCACGTAGAAGTCGGCGCTGGTGGCCAGATCGAAGTTGTGGGCGTTCAGCAGCCACTGGCGGGCGTGGACGCGGCCGCCCTCGGTGGCGCCGCCGTCGGCGCGCAGGACGTCGATCTCGAAGTAGCGCGTGGTGGTGCCGGCCTGCTGCAGCGACTCGGGCTCGCCGGCGAAGTCGACGTAGTAGTCGCCCGCGGCCTCGGCGGGGATCTCGATCCAGGCGCGGGCGGGATCCGTGCCGTTGCAATAGCCCTGCTCGCGGGTGACCGCGTAGGGGGTCGCGCAGCTGCCCATCTCCTCGCCCTCGGGCGCCAGGCCCTGGCGGGTGACGCAGCGCTGGCCCATGCCGCAGGGCGTGTCGTCGGCGCAGGCGATGGCGTCCGGCGGCGTGACGAGGATCTCGGCCCCCGCGCGCTCCGCGGCGACCGGGTTGGCGTCGTCGCCGGTCTCGGGATCCGGCGCGCGGTCGATGGCTACGCCGTCGACGTCGGGCTCGAGTCGCCCGTCGTCGCTGCTGCACAGCCGGATGACCTCGCCGGCCTCGGCCACCGCCACCTGCACGTTGCTCTCGCTCTCGAGGCCCTGGGTGGGGCCGAGCTGCGGGGTGCCCTCCGGCAGCCCCCAGGCAACCGCGGGCGCCACCAGCACCCACGCGCGAACCGCCGAACGCAACATCACTGCCTCCCGATGACCGCGGGGCGTCTACTTGCTCTGACGCCCCAAAACGCGTTCAATCCTACGCGCGACCGGGGGAGGAAATCAGCCCATGATTCGACGCCAGCCTGGGGCGGCGCTCTGCACGACGGCTCTCGCGGCCACGCTGGCCGCCGCGCCGGCGTGGGCCGAGGTGCGTCCGTCGGACCTCATCCGGCCGGCCGACGCCGTGGGCTTCGGTCCGGGCTACGGCCGCCGGGTCACCAGCTACGAGCTCGAGGTCGGCTTCTTCACCGACTCGAACGATGTCCAGGATCTGTTCCTCATCTCGCCCCTCGTCCGGGTCGTGCAGCCCGTCCGCGCCAACGAGGTCGAGCTGGTCTGGGGGTTCAGCGCCTTCTCGATCACCGGGCCCGCCGCCACGGATCCCAGCCGCGAGGTCGATCAGAGCACCGTGCGCCTGGCCAACCCCTACCTGGCCTACCACTGGGTCTGGCGCGAGCTGCCCTACCAGGTGCGCTTCGGGGTGGGCTTGACCGCGCCCGCCGCGACCCTGCGCGAGGAGACGGCCGACGACACCCTCATCGACCTGCTCGCGTTGACCTACACCCAGGGCATGTACGGCTTTCACGAGTTCTACCTGTGGGCGCCCGAGACCATGTCCGGCGTGCTGCACGCCGACGGCTACCTGCGGGAGCACTTCGGCCTGGTGTACGGCGGCCAGCTCAAGCTGGTGAACATGTACGGGTTCCACGATGTGGTGAACGAGGGCTACCAGTTCGCGTTCGAGGCCGCCCTCGACGTGGCCTACGAGCTGGAGTGGGCGCGCTTCGCGCTGCGCGGCATCTACTTCAACTTCCTGACCAGCGACGCCGACGACACCGATCAGATCAGCGTCGAGCCCGAGCTGCGCTTCCGCCTCGGCTTCGCCGATCTGTTCGCGCGCCTGACGATGCCCATCGACGAGCCCGCCGGGCCCGCTTTCGACGAGGGGCGCGTCTGGGGCGCCCACATCGGCATCGGCAGCCCCACCGAGCGTCACTTGCCGCCGCCGCCCAAGGGGAAGTGACGGGCCCCTACGCCGCTGCGTCCCGGTTGAGGCCGCCGACGGCTCGGCGGTAACCTGACCGCCTGCGTCGCCCGCCCGGCGACCGTCGGGGGATGCGTGCACCGTCTTCTGCCCATTGTGTTGCTCGCCGGGTGCCTGCCGGCGCTCGAAGACGAGTGCGACGCGCCGGACGACTGTCCGACCGGCTCGATCTGCCGCTCGGGGCTGTGCGTGCCGATCGCCGGTGACGCAGCCTCGCCCGACGGCGACGCCGCGCCCGGCGACGCGCGCGTCGGCGCCGACGGCGCGCCGCCGGACCTCGACCGCGGGCCGGCCGACGAAGACGGCGGCCGGATCGACGCTGGCGACGCGCGGGTGAGCGCGGACGCCGCCGGGGACGCCGCTGCGGACGCCGCCGGGGACGCCGCCAGGGACGCCGCCGCGGACGCCGCCAGGGACGCCGCCGCGGACGCCGCCGCGGACGCGGGCGACGGCGACGCGCTGCCCGACGCGACCGGCGGCGACGTGGGCCCCTGCCGGCCGGGCGCGCCCGAGGTGTGCAACGGCCGCGACGACGACTGCGACGGACGCGTGGACGAGAGCGCGGTGGGCGTGGGCGAGGCCTGCGTCGCCGGGTGGGGCCGCTGCGCCGCCGAGGGCGTCGTGCGGTGCGGCCCGGCCGGTGTCACCTGCGACGCCACGCCCGGGGATCCGCGCGACGAGCGCTGCGACGGCGTGGACGACGACTGCGACGGGAGGATCGACGAGGGCGTCCGTAACGCCTGCGGCGACTGCGGACCCGCGCCGCCCGAGGTGTGCAACGGGGGCGACGAGGACTGTGACGGTCAGATCGACGAGGGCGCGCTCAACGACTGCGGCGGGTGCGGCGACCCGCCCCAAGAGGTGTGCAACGGGCAGGACGACGACTGCGACGACGCGATCGACGAGGGCGTCGCCAACGCCTGCGGTGGGTGCGGCGACCCGCCCCACGAGGTGTGCAACGGGCAGGACGACGACTGCGACGACGCGATCGACGAGGGCGTCGCCAGCGCCTGCGGTGGGTGCGGCGACCCGCCCCACGAGGTGTGCAACGGGCAGGACGACGACTGCGACGACGCGATCGACGAGGGCGTCGCCAACGCCTGCGGTGGGTGCGGCGCGGTGCCGCCCGAGACCTGCGACGGCACGGATGAGGACTGCGACGGGAGCGTCGATGAGGCCCTCGAGCGACCCTGCGCCACGGACTGCGGCGAGGGCACCGAGGTCTGCGCCGCGGGGCAGTGGACGCGCTGCGACGCGCCCACGCCCCGTCGCGAGATCTGCAACGGCCTCGACGACGACTGCGACGCCCGCATCGACAACCCGCCCGAGGACGGCGACCTGTGCGCGCCGCGCCCGAACGCGGACGCCCAGTGCTCGGCCGGGGCGTGCGACGCCGTCTGCCGGTCGCTCTTCTTCGACGTCGACAACCAACCGGCCAACGGCTGCGAGCACGGCTGTGGCACGCCCGCGGTCGGCGCGCCGGTGCCCGGCGTGCGTGGACTGGAGGTCGCGCTCCACTTCGCCCCGGACGGTGCGCGCGGCGTGCTCGTCGCCGGCGGCGACACCTTGACGCTCGCGCTGGCCGACCGTCAGGTGGATCTGGCGCTGGGGGACTTGCGGGGTCAGCAAGGGGGCTGGCTCGTGGTCGAATCGCCGGCGCTCACCTACAGCGGCGGCCGCTGGATCGCCGTCGTCCGCTACGCGGTGAGCGCGATGGTCGTCCCGCCGCTCATCACGGCGTCGGGCGTCGCGGTGTTCGCGGTGACGCCCGCCGGGGCGACGCAGCGCCACTTGCTGCCGGCGGACAGCCCAGGGCCGCCGGCGGTCCTGTCCGATCCGGCGGCGGACGGTGGCGCGCGCGTCAGCGTCGTGTTCAGCCACGCCAGCGAGGGCGGCGCCGCGCAGCGAGCACTCGCGCTCTTCCGCGGGGGGCCGGGCGCGCTCCCGTACGGGGCGACGGTGGCCATCGGAGCCCACACCGACTACCGCCTGAACCGGCTGGCGGCCGTGTCGACCACCCACGGCCTGGGCGTGATGGCGAGCTGGGTGAATCAGCTCGGCGTCGCGCGCGGCGTTCGATTCCTGAGCATCGGTGAGACGCCGCAGAACCCCGGGGTGGCCGAGTGGAGCACGATGGACGCCGCCAGCCCGCCGATCGACGTGGCGGCCGTCGCGAGCGGGCGCGATGTGTACTTCACGGCCGGGGGCAGCGCGTTGCGCTTCGGCGTGGTGCGGCCCGCGCCCCAGGGGGCCGGCCTGAACGTCGTCATCACCGGCACGGTGGCCAGCAGCTACGTCGCGCCCGACATGGCGCTCGGGCCGCACGGGCCGGTGGCCTTCGCGCGGGGCGGCCAGGCCGATGCGCCCGCCTGCCTCCACTTCGTGATCGATCCGGCGACCGGGGGCCTGCTCGGCGGGCCGGCCAGCGCGACGGCGCCGGGCGAGTCGGCCTGTGAGGGGATGGCGGTGGCGGTGAACCCGGCCGGCGAGGTGCGCATGGCCAGCGTGTTCGACGGGCAGATCGCCGAGCGCGACACCACCTGCCGCTGAGCGGCGTCAGGGCGCGGCGTCGGCGGCCGCGGCGTCGGCGGGCGCGGCGTCGGCGGGCGCGGCGTCGGCGGGCGCGGCGTCGGCGACCGGGGGCGCCATGTCCAGGCGGCCCGCGTCGGCGGGCGGCGCCATGTCGGGGGCCGCGTCGACCGGCGGCGCCATGTCGGGGGCCGCGTCGACCGGCGGCGCCATGTCGGGGGCCGCGTCCTCGACCCGCGCCGCGTCCGCCGCCATGTCCGGCGTCGCGTCCGCCGCCGGCGCCATGTCCGGCGTCGCGTCCGCGGGCGGCGCCATGTCCGGCGTCGCGGCGTCGACGCCCTGATCGGCCGAGGCGTCCGTGCCCGTCGCGTCGCTGGCGTCCGCGCCGCCGCCGTCACCGGGCGCGCCGTCCGGCATGCTCATCCCGCCGCCGTCCCCGCCGCCGGGCACATAGTCGACGCAGCGGTTGAACTCACAGCGCCACAGCCCGCTGTCGGTCAGGCCGACGCACTCCTCGTCGCGATAGCACTCGACCACGCACCGTTGGCTGCGGCACACCCGGCCGTCGTCGCAGCCCGCGTTGGTCGTGCAGCGGACGGCGGTCTCGAGCGGCTCCGAGCAGCCGCCCAGGCTCAGCGCGGCGAGCAGCAGACAGCGGCGCATGATCATCCCCCGGGCGCGTGAAAGGCCCAGCAGATACACCACCGCCGCCGCCCGCGTCCACCCCGGCGCCACCCTTGCGCCCGCCCCGGCCCCTCGGCAGAATCGGCCGCCCGCGCGCCCCCTGGGGCGCCGGCCCTCGATGGCCCACGGAGGATCCCTTGACCGTCCGCACCCGCGTCGCCCCGTCGCCCACCGGCGATCCGCACGTCGGCACCGCCTACGTCGCGCTGTTCAACTACTGCTTCGCCAAGAAGCACGGCGGTCAGTTCGTGCTGCGCATCGAGGACACCGACCGCGCGCGCAGCACGGCCGAGTCGGAGCAGATGATCCTCGACGCCCTGCGCTGGACCGGCGTCACCTGGGACGAGGGCCCCGACGTGGGCGGCCCCTTCGGCCCCTACCGGCAGAGCGAGCGCAGCGAGATCTACGCGCGCCACGCCGAGCTGCTGCTCGAGAAGGGCGAGGCCTTCCGCTGCTTCTGCACGCCCGAGCGCCTCGCCGAGCTGCGCGCCCACCAGCTCGCCGGCGGCGGCGGCGCGCTCGGCTACGACGGCCAGTGCCTGACGCTCGAGCCGGAAGAGGCGGCGGCCCGCGCGGCGGCCGGCGAGACCCACGTCGTGCGGCTGAAGGTGCCGCGCGCCGGCATCTGCCACGTGCAGGATCTGCTGCGCGGCACCATCGACATCGCCTGGAGCGAGGTCGACATGCAGGTGCTATTGAAGTCGGACGGCATGCCCACCTACCACCTGGCGAACGTCGTCGACGATCACCTGATGGGCATCACCCACGTGCTGCGCGGCGAGGAGTGGATCAGCTCGGCGCCCAAGCACCTGCGCCTGTACGCCGCCTTCGGCTGGGAGGCCCCGCAGCTGTGCCACCTGCCGCTCTTGCGCAACCCCGACAAGAGCAAGCTGAGCAAGCGCAAGAACCCGACGAGCATCCTGTACTACCAGCGCATGGGCTACCTGCCCGAGGCGCTGTTGAACTACCTGGGCCGCATGGCCTTCTCGATGCCCGACGCCGCCGAGAAGTTCGGCCTCGACGCCATGGTCGAGGCCTTCGATCTGGCGCGCGTGTCGCCCGGCGGGCCGGTCTTCGACGTCGAGAAGCTCGACTGGCTGAACGGCCGCTGGATCCGCGAGGATCTCGACGACGACGCCTTCGCCGAGCGCGTCGTCCGCTGGGCGCTCAACCGCGACTACCTCGGCCCAGTCATCCCGCTGGTGAAGGAGCGCATCGAGCGCTTCAGTCAGCTGCCCGGCCTCGCCGGCTTCTTCCTCGAGGGCCTGATCGATCTCACCCCCGAGATGCTGGTGGTGAAGAAGCTCAACGAGGACGACGTGCGCCGCGTGCTCGCTTGGACGCTCTGGCAGATCGACACGCTGCCCGCGTGGAAGCTCGAGCCCATCGAGGCGACCCTGCGCGCCACCGCCGATCTGCTCGAGATGAAGCTGCGCGACTACCTGGCGCCGCTCTTCCCCGCGCTGACCGGCAAGCCCTCGTCGACGCCCCTGTTCCAGTCGATGGAGGCCCTCGGCCGCGACATGACCCGCGCCCGCCTGAAGCACGCCCTCGACGTCATGGGCGGCCTGGGCAAGAAGGCCGAGAAGCGCGAGCGCAAGGCCTTCGACGCCGCCCGCGCCGCCGCCGCCGGCGACGACGCCGCCGAGGACTGATCACGGCGCTTCCATGCGCCATCGAAGCTCGCGGCGGGCGACCTGTCGAGGCACCCCGGCGTATCGAGCCGGCTGTCAGCGGTCAGCTTTCAGCTCCGTCGCGGCGATTGTGCCTTCGGCACCTTGGCCCGGCGCACCGGGCTCGCCGAGCGGCTCCGTACTCGGCACGACGTACGGGGCCCGGCTGATAGCTGATAGCTGACAGCCGGTCGCACCCACCACCAACGGCTCGTGAGAAGACCCGCAACGGAGCTGAAACTACAGCGGGATGTTCCCGTGCTTCTTCGGCGGGTTCGTGTCCACCTTGTCCTGCAGCATGTCCAGGCTGCGGATGAGGCGGGCGCGCGTCTCGCGCGGGTGGATGATGGCGTCGATGTAGCCCAGCTCGGCCGCGCGGAAGGGGTTGGCGAAGGTCTCGCGGTAGTCCTCGACCAGCTCGGCCCGGCGCGCCTCGGGATCCTCGGCCTCGGCCAGCGTGCGCCGGTGGATGATGTTCACCGCGCCCTCGGGCCCCATCACCGCGATCTCCGCCGTCGGGTAGGCGAAGTTCACGTCCGCGCGGATGTGCTTGCTGGCCATCACGTCGTAGGCGCCGCCGTAGGCCTTGCGCGTGATGAGCGTCACCTTCGGCACCGTGGCCTCGGCGAACGCGTACAGCAGCTTGGCGCCGTGCTTGATGATGCCGTTCCACTCCTGGTCGGTGCCGGGCAGGAAGCCGGGCACGTCCACCAGCGTCACCAGCGGGATGTTGAAGGCGTCGCAGAAGCGCACGAAGCGGGCGGCCTTCACGCTGGCGCCGATGTCGAGGCAGCCGGCCAGCACCATCGGCTGGTTGGCCACCACGCCCACGCTGCGCCCGCCCAGCCGCATGAAGCCGATCACCATGTTCATGGCGAAGTCGGGCATCACCTCGAAGAAGTAGCGGTCGTCCGCCACCGCCTCGATGACCTGCTTGATGTCGTACGGGCGGTTGGGGTTGTCCGGCACCAGCTCGTCGAGCTCCGGCGCCTCGCGGTCGAAGGGATCGTCCGTCGCGACGAAGGGCGGGCTCTCGGCGTTGTTCGACGGCATGAAGCTCAAGAGCTCCCGCACCATCTCGATGCAGGCCACCTCGTCGGGCGCGGTCAGGTGGGCCACGCCGCTCTTGGTGGCGTGGGTGTGCGCGCCGCCCAGCTCCTCCTGCGTCACCTCTTCGTGCGTCACCGAGCGGATCACGTCCGGACCGGTGATGAACATGTAGCTCGACTGCTCCACCATCAGCGTGAAGTCGGTGATGGCCGGGCTGTAGACCGCGCCGCCCGCGCAGGGCCCCATAATCGCCGAGATCTGGGGCACCCGCCCCGACGCCAACGTGTTGCGCAGGAAGATGTCGGCGTAGCCCGCCAGCGACTCGACGCCCTCCTGGATGCGCGCGCCGCCGCTGTCGTTCAGCCCCACCACCGGCGCGCCCACGCGCATCGCCTGATCCATGATCTTGCAGATCTTCTCCGCGAAGGCGCCGGACAGCGACCCCCCGAACACCGTGAAGTCCTGCGCGAACACGAACACCCGCCGCCCATCGACCAGGCCGTGCCCGGTGACGACGCCGTCGCCGGGGATGCGCTGCTGCTCCATGC
>JAUHXL010000738.1 GCA_030426945.1 bacterium | reverse complement strand
TCGGGTTGCGCTGGTCGGCCGCGCGGGTGGCCAGCCGGGTGCGCCGGGCCGCCGAGCTGCGGGCCCTCGCCGAGGCCCACCTCGAGCCCTTCCGCGCGTTCGACCCCGGCGTCTACGCCGAGATGGAGGGCTTCGCGACGCAGGCCGGGCTCGAGCTCTGGCAGCTCGTGGTCCTCTGCGCCCAAGACGACTTCGAGCACATCGGCGCGGGCGCCGGGGGGTGCAGCGCGGTCTACGCGCCGCTGCCCGACGGACCCGCCCTGGCCCAGACCTGGGACCTGCCCGGCGTCTACCAGCCCTTCGTGCGGTTGGTGCGGCTGCAGCCCCCCGATGGCCCGCCGGTGGTGCTGTTCACCCTCACCGGCAGCCCCGCGCTGTGCGGGATGAACGCCCACGGCGTGGCCGTCTGCGTGAACGATCTCACCGCGAGCGATGCGCGCGTCGGCGTGCCCTGGCCGGTCGTCGTGCGGGCGATGCTGAAGGCGTCCAGCGCCCTCGAGGCGGTCGAGGTGCTGCGCCAGGCGCCGCGAGCCGGCGGGCGCGCGTACCTGGTGGCGGATCCCACGGCCGTCTTCGGCGTCGAGACCACCGCCGCCCGCCTGTCCGTCGTCCACCAGGACGCCAAGAAGCCCTGCTGGCACACGAACCACTACATCGACGCCGACCTGCGCCGCTATCAGCTGCCGCTCACCATCGGCAGCACCAGCCCCGACCGCTATCAGACGCTCAGCCGGTGGCTGGTGCGGGCGCCGACCGACGCCGGCGCCCTGTGGACCGGCCTGGGCAAGCTGGATCCGATCGCGCTGCGGCCGGCCGGCGCGCCGGACACCCCCTGGGCGGCGCGCACGGTGGGCGGCGTGCTCTTCGATCTGCGCAACCACCGGGTCCTCGCGCACGCGGGCCCGGTGGACAAATCGTCGCCCACCATGGTGGACGTGCACCCATGAGCCCCCGCGACCTCGAGGCCCGGCAGCGCCGCCACGTCCTCTACACCTGGACCGCCCAGTCCAAGGCCGCCCCGGTCGACATCGCCGGGGGGGACGGGGCCTGGTTCGTCGATCACGCCGGCGAGCGCTGGCTGGACTTCGAGAGCCAGGTGTTCAACTGCAACGCCGGCCACGGCCGAGCGGCGATCATCGAGGCCATGCAGCGCCAGGCCGGCGAGCTGGCTTGCGCCCATCCGGCGGCCGTCTTCGAGGCCAAGGCCGCCCTCGGCGAGGCGCTGAACCGCATCACCCCGGCCAGCATCGACCGCTTCTTCCTCTGCCTGTCGGGCGCGGAGGCGAACGAGAACGCCTTCAAGATCGCGCGCATGTTCACCGGGCGCAGCAAGGTGATCGCGCGCCGCCGCAGCTACCACGGCGCGTCGATGGGCGCGCTGTCGCTCACCGGCGATCCGCGGCGCATGCCGGTCGAGCCCGGGCTGTGGGGGGTGCTGCGCGCCGAGGATCCCTACTGCTATCGCTGCCCCTTCGGCCTCGACCCCGCGAGCTGCGGCACCCGCTGCGCCACGCACCTCGAGCACCTCATCGAGATGGAGGGGCCGGACACCATCGCGGCGATCTTCTTCGAGGGCGTCACCGGCGCGAACGGGGGCTTCGTTCCGCCCGACGACTACTGGCCCACGGTGCGGGCGATCTGTGATCGCCACGGCATCCTGTTGGTGTCCGACGAGGTGTTCAGCGGCTTCGGGCGCACCGGCCACTGGTTCGCCGTCGATCGCTGGGGCGTCGCGCCGGATCTGATCACCATGGCGAAGGGCCTGACGAGCGGCTACGCCCCGCTGGGCGCGGTGGGCCTGCGCGCCGACATCGCCGACTTCTTCGCCGATCGCACCCTGCAGTGCGGCCTGACCAGCTACGCCCACCCGATCAGCTGCGCGGCGGCGCTGGCCACCATCGAGCTGTACGAACGCGAGGGGCTGATCGACCGCGCTCGCGCGCTGGAGCCGGTGCTGCGCGCCAGCCTCGAGGTGCTGCAGACGCGGCACCCGGTCATCGGCGACGTCCGCTGCGCGGGCCTGTTCGGCACGTTCGAGCTCGTCCGCGATCGCGCCACGCGCGAGCCCCTGGTGCCCTATCGGGCGGCGACGACGCCGGCGGACGTCCTGGCGCTGAAGCGCGCCCTGGCCGAGCGCCGCGTGCACATCAGCCTCAGCCGGCAGAACCTGTTCGTCGCCCCGCCCCTGTGCATCGAGGCCGACGACCTGCTGTTGGGGCTCGACCACATCGACCAGGCGCTGACCGAGGTCTTCGGAGGATCCGCCCCGTGAACAAGGTGTACCCCGACGCCGCCGCCGCCCTGCACGACGTCTTCGACGGCGCGCGCATCATGTCGGGCGGCTTCGGACTGTGCGGCAACGCCGAGAACTGCATCGCCGCGCTGGCCGCGATGCCCCTGCGCGATCTGACGGTCATCAGCAACAACTGCGGCAACGCGGGCAAGGGGCTCGCCGTCCTGCTCCAGCAGCGCAAGGTGAAGCGGGTGATCGGCAGCTTCATCGGCGGCAACCCGGATCTGCAGGCGCAGTACCTGGCGGGCGAGGTCGAGGTGGAGCTGACGCCCCAGGGCACCCTGGCCGAGCGCATCCGCGCCGGCGGCGCGGGCCTCGGCGGCTTCTTCACGCCGACCGGCGCGGGCACGGTGGTGGCCGAGGGCAAGGAGGAGCGGATCATCGACGGGCGGCGCTACATCTTCGAGGCGCCGCTGCACGCCGACTTCGCGATCATCCGCGCCGAGTGGGGCGATCCCTTCGGCAACCTGCGCTTCAAGGGCACCGCCCGCAACTTCA
>JAUHXL010000149.1 GCA_030426945.1 bacterium | reverse complement strand
CTCGTCCGCGCCGGGCGCGCCCTCGTCCAGCGCGCCCAGGGTGGCGGTCAGGCGGGTGTCCAGCGCGCCCTCGTCCGGTCCGAAGGCGTCGACGAGGTCGAGCAGCACGCCCCCCGCGGCGGCGAAGGGGCTGACCTCGTCGTAGGGGATGCTGGCGCCGCGCAGCACCGTGAAGCGGTCGGCCAGCCGCGCCAGCAGCGCGCTCACCAGCCGCGACTTGCCCATGCCCGCCGGCGCCACCAGCGTCACCGCGCGGGGCACGCCGCGCGCCGTGACCTCGTCGGCCAGCGCCTCGAGGCGCGCCATCTCGGCCCGGCGGCCGACCAGCGGGGGCTCGGCGACGGCCTCCCGGTCGGTCAGCCCCACGAGCCGGCGCGCGCCCTCGACCGCGTCGGTCAGCTCGGCGGCCTCGAGCCGCCCGGCCGCGACGGACAGCGCCCAGACGCCCGCCGGCAGGCGCCAGCAGGCGGCCTCGGCCTGCTGCGCGGGGGCGCCCAGCACGTCCGCGCCCGTCGACGCCAGCGGCCCGGCCTCGAGGGCGACCACCGCCTCGGGGCCCGCGGCCGCCAGCGCCGCCAGGGCCGCGCGGGCGGCGCGCGCCAGATCGTTCTCGTAGCTGACCGGCAGGCCGAAGACCGCGCGATCGACGGCGCCGCGCCCCGGGAGGAGGCGCCCCCCGTGGGCCGCGACGCGATCCCGCAGGGTGGCGCGCCAGGCCTCGAGCTGCTCGGCCAGCAGGTCCGGCGGGGCGACGGGCGGCGGGCGGCGGACGGCGAGCACGACGGCGCGACGGACGCCCGGCGCGAAGCGCTCGGCCGCGCGCGCCCGGAAGTAGACCGTGCGCGGATCGCCCACCAAGCGGTAGGCCGCCCACACGGACGTGCCCGCCGCGGCCGAGGCCACGCTGGCCGCGCGCAGGGCCTCACCCACCGCGACGCCGCCGCGCAGGGCCTCGTAGAAGCGGCCGGCGAAGTCGGCGCCGGGCAGATCGGGCAGGTCGACGCGCGTGCCGACGAAGTGGCGCACGCCGGCCGTCTGCAGCGCCGCGCCCATGGCCGACGAGAAGGCGGCCGCGGAGCGACAGGCGTTGGCGAACACCAGCGACGGCGCGGCGCCGCCGCCCAGCGCGCGCAGGGCGTCGGCGTCCAGGCGACCGTCCGCGAGCCGCCAGCCCGCGGGCCCGTCCGCGTCCGGCGGATCCGCGTGCCCCGCGAAGTGAACCAGGCGGAAGCTCTTGAAGATACGAAGAAAATCGGCGCGCCGCAGGGAGCCCAGCCGAAGATCGCAGGGCAGGCCGCCCGCGCCGCCCGCGACATCGCGCACCAGGGCCTCCCCCTCGTAGCGCGCCGCCGGCAGGTCGCCCGCGGGATCGGCGACCACCAGCAGGCGGTCGGCGCCCACCGGCGGCGGCGGAGCGGGGGCGTCGTCGCCGAGCGAGAGCTCGCCGAGGGCCCAGCGGTGCGCCAGGAAGGCGGCGCCGTCGTGGAGGGCGCTCCAGGGCAGGGCGACGCCGTCGGCCACGAGCGTGAGCGCCCCGCCCCCCTCGGCGCGCAGGGCGGCCTTCACGGCGGTGGGCAGCAGCAGATCGAAGAGCAGGCGGCCGTGCGCCGCCAGCGCGTCGGCGCCCCGGCCGCCTTGAACGGCGCGGCGCAGGGCGCGGTCGAGGGCGGCGACCTCGTCGTCGACGGCGGACGCGTCGAAGGCGTGGGCGCCCGACCAGACGCGGGGCGAGGCGCCGACCCCGGCGTCGCTGCGCAGCAGGCTGACGCGGGCGTCGCCCGGCGCGACCGCCGTGAACGACAGCGTGAAGTCGACGGTGTGCACGGCGGGCATCATAACCGGGACGCGCCGCGCGGGGGCAACGGCGCGGTGCGTCGGCCTCGGGGGGTGGTGTAAGCTCGCGCCGGGCCGCGCGTCGGGTGGCGCGACGCGGTGGGTAGAGCCAGCGCCCGGGGGAGGACGTGTTGACGAGTCGCTGGACGACGTGGGCCTGGGCGACGGTGGCCGCCTTGATGCTGGGTTGTGGCTTCACGCCCGAGCCCTCCAAGGAGGATCTGTTCGACGCCGGCTTCGCGGCGGACGCCGCGCCGGGCGCCGGCGGAGGCGGCGGCGGCCCGGGCGCCGGCGGCAGCCCCGGCATGGGCGGCCTGCCGGGCGGCTTCGGCGGCTTCCCCGGGCAGGGCGGCTCCCCGGGCGCGGGCGGCGAGCCCGGCGTGGGCGGCCAGCCCGGCCAGGGTGGCGACTTGGACGCCGGCCCGGCGCCCGAGCTGGACGCCGGCGTCGGCGGCGAGCCGGGCGTGGGCGGCATGGGCGGCGACGTGCCCGACGGCGACCTCCCCGACGGCGACGCGCCCGACGGCGACGTGCCCGACGGCGACCTCCCCGACGGCGACCTCCCCGACGGCGACGTGGTCGACGGGACCCCACCCGACGTGGGGCTGGGCGACGGCGACCTGCCCGACGTCGTCGCGCCGGACGGCGAGGCCGACGACGGCGGCGCCACCGACGGCGGCGCCACCGACGGTGGCGCCGCCGACGGCCGCGTCGACGCGGCCCCCGCCCCCTGAGCACGAGCCGAAAGGCTGACATTGACGGGCGCCTTGCGTAGGCTCGCCCCGATGGACCAACCCACCGACCTCGAGCTGCTGCAGGGCTGCATCGCCGGTGACCGGCGCGCCTGGGATCGCTTCGTCGAGCGGTTCACGCGCTACGTCTACTACCTGATCCAGCTCACCGGGCGGCGCTACGGGGCCGGGTTCGGAGACGACGCGGTCGCCGACCTGCACAACGACGTGTTCCTGTCGCTGATCGAGGATGACCGTCGGCGCCTCCGGGCCTTCGAGGGGCGCAACGGCTGCAGCGTGCGGTCGTGGATCCGGGTGATCACCATCCGCAAGACGCTCGACGTGCTGCGCCGGCGGCGGCCGCACCTGTCGCTGGACGCCTCGGTCGAAGAGGGCGGCGCGGCGCCGCAGCTCGCCGACGAGGGGCCCGATCCCCTCGCCGTCCTGGTCGCGCGCGAGGACGCGGCGCGGCGCGCGCAGTTCGACGCGCTGGTCGAGCAGCTCAAGCCCGCCGACCGCCTGCTGTTGACCTTGCTGTACGAACAGAAGCTGCCGGTCGAGGAGGCCGCCGCGGCGCTGCGCATCTCGCGGGGCGCGCTGTACACGCGAAAGACGAGGATCATCAAGCGGTTGCGCGCCATCGCCGAGGACGAGGGGCTCGCGCAGCCGAGCGGTTGAGGCGCGCGCTGTAAGGTCCACCGAAACCCGCGTCAGGTAGCGCGGACGTCAGCACGGCCGAGGAAGACCATGCACCGCACCACGCACCGCTGCCCCGACGAAGAGACCCTCGCCGCGTACTTCGACGGGCTGATGCCGCCCGGCGACGAGGCGGCCCTGCACCGCGAGCTGGTGACCTGCCCCGACTGCGCGCGCCTGGTCGCCGCGCTGGGCGTGGTCATCGAAGCCGACGCGCCCGGCGCCGCCGAGGCCTGGGCCGTGCCCGCCGCCCTCACCCGCCGCGCACAGGCGCTGTGGCCCAGCGAGCCGCTGGTCGAGCGCGTGCAGCGGGGCCTGCGCCTCGCCGCCCGCTGGGTCGACGACGCCCTGCAGCCCCTCGCCGACGCCCTCGCGCCCCAGCAGCTCGCCACCGTGGCGGTGCGCGGCGCCGCCCAGCCCGCCGCCCACGACGAGCTGCGCTACGAGCTGACCGTGGGCGACCTGCCCGTCGCCATCGACCTCGAGGTCGACGGCCCGTCTCAGATCGCCCTGACCGTGCGCCCCCTGCACGCGCCGCCCCCCGGCCTGATGCTGCGCGTCAGCGCCGCCGGCCAGACGCGCGCCCTCAGCAGCCTCACCGCCGACGGCGCCACCGTACCCGCCCTGCCCGCCGGCGACTACGAGCTCGCCATCGAGCGCCCCGACGGCCCCCTCGGCCACGTCACCCTGGCCCTCGAAGCCGCCACGGACTGAGCCCCCGCGCGCCCCGAATTTTTCTGATTGACTTGCCCCGCGCCCGCTGGCAATGTCCGCAACCGCCGACGAGCCCAGGTAGCTCAGTTGGTAGAGCACCGCACTGAAAATGCGGGTGTCGGTGGTTCAAATCCGCCCCTGGGCACCACGGAAACGCTTAACGGCCGCGGGTTTACGCCCGCGGCCGTTTTCGTTTCGGCTTCCGCCTCCCGCGCCCGAGTCGCCCTGAGGGGGTCAGCGCGCGCCGGGGCCCGCAACGACTCCGCCGTGGTCGCAGTCGTGATCGCCGCCGAAACGGCCGGACGCCGGGCATGCGCGGCAGATGTAGAGCCCATCGCACCCCGCGGCGCCCGCCTCGCAAGGCCCCTCGCCGGACCACCACTCGATCTCACAATCGACGGTGTCGTAGGTGACCCCCGAGCAGCGTGCGGCCCCCGCCCAACGGCCGGCGGCTTCGGCGGCCGTCGTGGGCAAGTCGCCCTGGTTCACGCCCCCGTCGGAACACGGGGTCCACGCGTGCGACGGCTGCTGCCCCGGCAGCGGGAGGTCGCACCCAACGAAGACGCCCGACAGGAGCGCCACGAGTATCGTTGCCTTGCCCATGGTTCGCAGGATGTCGAGCCCACCCCACGACGTCAACCCGAGACCCGCGGGGTCGAGACCCGCGGGGTCGTGCCACACGATCGAACGAACCCGCCTACTTCTCTTACTTTTCCGCCCCCGCCCGCTCCACCACGCCCTCCTTCACCAGCCGCCGCACCAGCACCAGGCGGCCGGCGTCGTCCAGCTCGCCGGGCAGCGTCGCGGCGCTGAAGGTCTGGCCGCTGCAGGCGGCGCGCAGGTCGGGCTCGACGAAGGGCGGGAAGCGCAGGCGCTCGGAGCCGGTGTGCAGCAGCACCGCGTCGCGGCGGGGCTCGATGAACACGAGCAGGCCGGGGACGGCGCGCAGCGGCGTGTCCAGCTCGGGGGGCGCGGGCGGGTGCAGGCGGGGTGTCGCGAGCGGGCGGCGGCGGGTGAGGAAGCGACGGCGCAGGCGCGCGTGGGCGGCGCGGGGGCGCAGGGTCGCGCGCAGGGTGTCGAGGGCGTCGGTCCATGCGGCCTCGACCTCGGCGGGTGACCACCAGGGGAAGCCCGGCGGCAGCGCGGCGCGCAGGCGGGGGTCGCGCTCGACCGCTTCTTCGAGCGCGACCCGCAGGGCGTCGGCCCAGGTGGTGGCCAGCAAGCCGACGGTCAGGTGCAGCGAGGGCGCGTCGGCGGCCTCGGCGTCGTGGAACCAGCCGCGCGGCAGGTACAGGACGTCGCCGGGCGCGAGCTCGGCTTCGAGGTGGCGGGGCGCCGTCGTCGCGAGGTCGGGGCGGCGGCCGCTGGCGGCGGCGGGCGCGGGCACCGGATCGCCGTAGACGCGCCAGCGCTTGCGGCCCTCGATCTGCAGCACGAACACGTCGTGGGTGTCGTAATGCGGGTCGAAGCCGCGGCCCCCGGCGGGCGTGAGGTAGGCGTTGGCCTGCACCGCGTGGCCGAAGACGCCCTCGAGGTCGCGGCACAGCGCGGCGATGGGCGCGTGGTGCCGGTGCAGGGCGTCGAGCACGAGGGTGTTGCCCTGGGCGAACACCTTCGCGACGCGCAGGGGATCGACGACCGCGTCGTCGCCCTCGGCGCCGCGCGCCAGCCACCCGGCGGCCACCTGCGCGCGCGGCACCTTCTCGCCCGCGCCGACCAGGCGGCACTCGCCGTGGCGCAGCCGGCCGGCGGCCAGCAGGGCCTCGATGGCGGGGGTCGACAGCAGATGGCCGAACGCGCGCGCCGCGCCCCGGCCGAGCAGGGGCCGGCGCCCGTGGTGGGTGCGCCAGAAGTCGTCGACCTCGACGGGCGCGATCAGCCGCGCCAGCGCGTCGTCAGCCGCGCGCATCCGCGTCGGTGTCGCTGTCACCTGCGTCGCTGTCGCCTGCGTCGCTGTCGCCCGCGTCGCTGTCGCCCGCGTCGCTGTCGCCCTCGCCGGCGTCGCTGTCGCCCTCGCCGGCGTCGCTGTCGCCCTCACCCGCGTCGCTGTCGCCCTCACCGGCGTCGCTGTCGCCGCCGGCGTCGCTGTCGCCCGCGTCACCCTCGCCGGCGTCGCTGTCGCCCTCGCCGGCGTCGCTGTCGCCCTCGCCGGCGTCGCTGTCGCCGCCCGCGTCGCTGTCGCCCGCGTCGCTGTCGCCCGCGTCGCTGTCGCCCGCGTCGCTGTCGCCCGCGTGGTCGCTGTCGCCCTCGGCGCCGTCGGCGTCGCTGTCGCTGTCGCCCGCGTCGCTGTCTCCGCCGCCGCCCAGGCGGGCCTCCAGACTGGCGGCCAGCTTCAGGGCGTCGGCCAGCAGCCGCTTCAGCCGCTTCACGTCGCCCGCCAGGTCGGCACCGCCCGCGGCGGGCGGCGCCCCCTCGGCGACGATGTCGGCGTCGGTCAGCGTCTTCTTGTCTCCGGACGAGTCGGCCATCTCGCATGCTCCCAGGTCGTGCGGCGCGACTATACCTGCGCCTCGAGTCCGAGACCCAGCGTCGCGAGGCCGTAGCCGATCATCAACAGCGCGACCAGCCCGATCACCCGGTAGTACCGACCCAGCGGCGTGTCGAAGTACATCTTCCCGATCCACACGCACTTGTGCGTCGGGCTGAGCAGGTAGCCCGCGTAGTCGACCAGGAAGAAGAACACGAAGGTGTCCATCCCGTAGATCAGGGTCGCCACCACGGCCACCGCCGAGTAGCGCGACGACGACCCCAGGATCAGCGACAGGGTGAACGTGAGCGCGCCGGCGTACACCGGCGTCAGCCCGTGCCCCTTCACGAACGCCTCGAGCGCCTGCCGCATCTCGTCCGCGTACACGCGCAGGGCGGCCGCGAACAACACCACGCCGACGACCACCGCCACCAGCTTCCAGTTGACGTGCCCCAGCGCCTCGCGCCAGGGCACGCGGTGGCGCGCGACGTAGAAGACCGCCAACCCGCCGAACACCAGCGCGACGTTCAGCCCCACCCCGGCCGCGACGAAGCCGGCGACGAACAGCCCCGCGTCCAGCAGGTGCCCGCGCGGCGACGGCGCCGCGTCGCCCCCCGCGGCCAGGGCGATGTCCTCCTCCGAGATGAACAGCGCGATGTAGCCGAAGCACACGGCGAGCACGACGACCAGCGGCCACGCCATCATCCCGAGGAACTCGGCGTAGCTCAGCCCCAGCCCGCCGAGCGCGATGACCACCGACTTCTCCATCGGCGACCACAGGTAGTAATGGTGGGCCGCGAGGTAGGCGATGATGCCGAAGCGCGGCTCCTTCTCGCCGGGCTTCTGCAGCGTCTCGAGCACCGAGCTGGCCACCGAGATGCGCCCCGGGATGGGCAGCAACCCCAGCAGCGCCGCCACCAGGGTCAGCAGCAGCTTGCGGCTGCCCAGGCGGCGCGCCGTCCACGCGTAGACCGCGGTCAGCACGCCCCGCCGCTGGAAGACGTGCGCGATCACCATCACCGCCACCAACAGGGCGGCGGCGTCCAGGCCCTTCAGGACATCGAGGAAGCGCTCCACAGGCTCGCGACGCTATCAGGTGGCGGGCGGCCGGTCACTCGCCAGCCACGGCGCGTCGCCCCGCAGGCGCGGCGCGCGCACCACCACCAGCGCCAGCAGGGCCGCCATGCCCGCGAAGGCGGCCACCAGCCCGCCGGCGTCGGCCAGCGCGCCCATGACCACCGCGCTGCCGGCGTACGCCCAGCTGCGCGCCTGGCTCTCGATCGACAGCGTCGTCGCGCGGTACGCCGGATCCATCACGTCGTCGAGCGCGCTCACGAAGATGGGCCGCCGCGCGTTCTGCAGGGCCGCGAAGGCCAGGAAGCAGACCAGCGCGGGCGCCTGCCAGCCCGTGCTCAGGCCCAGCACCACGCCCAGCATGCCGACCGCCGCGGCCACGTGCGCCGCCCGCAGCGCCCGCGCCTCGCTGCCCGCGCGCGCCACCAGCCACGTCGCGCCGAGCGACGACGCGCCGGCCAGCAGCCCCTGCACGAAGTACCACCCGCCGAAGGCCATGGCGCCGATGCCGCCCATCACCGCCAGATCGGCCGTGCCCAGCGCACCGGCCAGGAAGGGCTGCAGGTACACCAGCGCGAGCTTGATCTGGCTCTCGAAGACGACCGACGCCAGCACCATCGGCACGACACCCGCGCCCACCAGGCCGGCCAGGCGGGGGCGCGACGCGGCGCTCCCCGTCGGCGTCTTCGCCCGCGCGCCTTCGAGCTCGCGCGGATAGCTCCACACGACGGCGGCCGCCGCGAGGGTCGGCACGCAGGCCGCGACGAAGAGCAGCGTGAACGAGCCCGTGGTCCACACCAGCACGCCCGCCGCCAGCGCCGACACGCCGCCCGAGGTCTTCGACCAGAAGCGCGTGATGCCCATCACCCGGGTCTTCTCGTCGCGCCGCCCCTCGCGCTGCAGCCAGTCGAGGATCATCGCCTTGTGGGTGCCGGTGCGCAGCGCCTCGCCCACCGCGTACAGCGTCTGCGCCCCGTACAACAAGAGCAGCTTCCAACCCTCGGGCGCCTGCGTGGCGCCGGCGAAGGCCGCGAACGCGACGGCGGTGAGCACGAACGCGGCGATCAGCCCGCGGCGCCGGCCGAAGCGATCGTTCACGACGCCCAGCGGCACCTCGAGCAGGCCGCACAGCACCTTCTCGTAGGCCAGCAGGGCGCCCACGGCGAGGAAGGTCAGGCCGACGTCGTGCAACAGGAACAGCACCAGGAAGGGCTCGAAGAAGCGCAGGTTGCGCAGCGCGCTGTAGGCACAGAACCGTGCGATCATGCCGCCGTTCCCCCAGGCGTGGGATCCCCCCGACCCCTTGTTGGTAGCGGCCCGCGTCGAACGGCGCCTCCGCAGATCTACCCTCCCCCGGCGTGGGCTCGCCGCTGGTTGACCTGCTCTGCCGTTCGGCCGAAGGTCGTCGACGGATCACCCAGGGAGGCCCCCATGCGCCGCGCACTCGCGCTGTTCTTCGCTTGCGGCCTCGCGGCGTGCGGCGCGCGCCCACCCGCCGATCCGCCGCGCCCGCGCGTCGCGCTCGCTGGCCCCGAGGGCGTGCTGCGCGTGGTGCGCACCACGCCGAACGGGCCGGTCGTCGCCGGGCACGTGGCGGGTCCGGCGCGCATCGGCGCGGAGACCGTGGCCCGCGCCGGCGGGCTGGTGGTGGCGGCCTTCGACGACGCCCTCGCCCTGCGCTGGGCCCTCACCTGGGCCGCGACCGAGTGGACCGACGTGTCCGACCTGGTCGTCGGCCCGGGCGGCGATCTGTGGGTGTGCGGCGCCTTCGGCGGCCGGCTCGCGACGCCGGGCGGCCTGGCGGCCTCGGCGGGCAGCGGCGACGCGTTCGTCGCCCGCCTGGGGCCGGACGGCGCGACGCGCTGGGTGCGCACGTTCGGCGGCGAGGGCTTCGACGGCGCGGCCGGGCTGCTGGTGGACGCCGCGGGCGCCGCGCGGGTGGTCGGCGGCTTCTCGGGGCGGTTCGCGGTGGACGGCGTCGAATTCGCGTCGGCCGGCGCCCGGGACGGCGCGGTGTGGACCCTGGACGCGACGGGGCGAGCCACCGCGGTGGTGCGGCTGGGCGGCGCGGGCGACGACGGCTTGCGGGGCGTGGCCGCGGATCCCGCCGGTGACGTGGTGGTCGTCGGGCAGCTCGGGGGCGCGACCGACGGCGGGGCCTGGCTGCCGCCCGGCCTCGACCGCGGGGTGCGGCTGGGCGGCGCGACGCTGGCGCCGCCGGGTCGCGAGCCGATGGCCTTCGCGGCGGCGTTGGGCCCCGACGGCGCCGTGCGCTGGGCGACCGCCGTGCCCTCGCCCGGCTTCGGCCTCTTCAAGCGCGTCGTCCCGTGGGGCCCGGGCTGGCTGGCCGTGGGCTCGCTGCAGCCGACCGCGCCGCCCGAGGGCGTGCACGGCCTGGCGGAGGGGGCGCCGCCGCTGCAGGGCGTGGCGGTGGTGCTCGACGCCGCCGGCGGTGTCGTCGCGATCCACCGGCCCGCCGGGGTGACGTCGGTGCACGCCGCGCAGGCCGTCGACGACGGCGCATTGCTGGTGGGCCACGCACGGCGGGGTGGTCTCACCGTCCCCTGGCTGGGCCGCTTCGGGCGTCCGGGCGCCCTCTCTGGACGCACGCTGTGCGACGGCACGGGCTACGGCTACGGCGTGGCGCCGGGGCCTCGCGGCGACGTCTGGGTGGCGGGCCTGACCGAGGGCGGCTGCGGCGTCGAGGCGGGCGGCTTCCTGGGTGCGTTCGCCCCGCCGACCGGCCCCGACTTGCAGGCGGCGGGCGAGCGCGCGAGGGTGGGCCCATGAGCATCCAGATCGACGAGCCCCCCGACAGCGCGGCCGACGACGACATCGCCGGTCGCCTGCTGGCCTGCCACGCCCGCATCCGCCGCTTCTGCGCGACGGCCTGCCGCCTCGCCGCCGCCCAGGATCCCCCACCCGCCGAGGTCGTCGAGGCCGCGGCCGGCGTGCGCCGCTACTTCGCCGAGGCGCTGCCGCTGCACGCCGAGGACGAGGACGAGAGCATCGCGCCGCGGCTGCGCGGCCGGGACGCCACCGTCGACGCGGCGCTGGCCGCGATGACCGCCGAGCACGCGGCCCACCAGCCGCTGCTGGCGCGCCTGGTCGAGCTGACCGGCGACCTCGCCGCGCAGCCCGACCGTCTGCCCGACCTGCGCGCGGCGCTCGCGCCCGCGGCCGAGGCGCTGAGCGCGGCGCTCGAGGCCCACCTGCGCGCCGAAGAGGCCACCGTGCTGCCCGCCCTCGAGCGGCTGCTGCCGCCCGCCGAGCGGCGCGCGATCGTCGCCGAGATGGCCGCCCGCCGCGCCTGAGCGACGGCCCCACAGGCCCACTGTCAACCCGCCTTGGCGCTGTCGTCGGCCGGTGTCGCGCAGCGTGGACACGTGGCCGCGGCGCGCGCCGTCGCGGCGCGGGAATACGGTTGGCACCCCCCCTGCAATCGAGGTCCTGCGGGAACGGAAGACGCCCCACCAAGGAGGACCCCATGAACCGCACGCTTCGCACCCTCGCCGCCCTGTTCGCCGTCGCGATGGCCGCCCCCGGCTGCGACACCGAGGCCAGCTCGGCCGACACGCTCGAGACCTCGCTGACCGACCTCGAGGCCCAGGCCGAGCGCGAGGCGATGCGCCAGCACGGCTACGACGACGCCGACGACGCCGACGACGCCGACGACGACGACGCCACGGGCGGGGGCCTGTGCGGCGAGGGCGAGCGCCCCGAGCGCCCCGAGGGCGAGCGCCCCGAGCGCCCCGAGGGCGAGCGGCCCGAGCGCCCCGAGCGCCCCGAGGGCGAGCGCCCCGAGCGCCCCGACTGCGACGCCGACGACGGCGAGTGCCCCCCGCCGCCCCCGCGCGGCGAGCGCCCCGACTGCGACGCCGACGACGACGGCTGCCCGCCCCCGCCGCCCCCGCGCGGCGAGCGCCCCGACTGCGACGCCGACGGCGCCGACTGCCCGCCCCCGCCCCGCGGCGAGCGCCCCGACGGTGACCGCCCGGACGGCGAGCGCCCCGAGCGGCCGGACGGCGAGCGCCCGGAGGACATGTGCGGCGCGCCGCCGGCCGCCGGCCAGGATCCCCGCGCCTTCTGCGCCGAGCGCGCGGCCGAGGCCCTCGAGCGCTGCGCGGCGCGCCGCGCCGCCGCCGACGCCGACGCCGTGCCGGCCGACGCGCCGACCTGCGAGGCCGTCGCCGACCGCGCCCTCGAGGCCTGCCACGACCGGGCGCGCCACGCCATCCGCGACCGCCTGCGGGCCTGCCACGCCGAGTGCCGCCCCGCGGCGCACGAGGCCTTCGACGCCTGCGCCGCCGAGGGTCGTGACGAGGGCGCCTGCCTCGACGCCGCCCTGGGCGCCGCCGGCGCCTGCCACCAGGCCTGCCCCGACGCCCCGCGCGGCGAGGGCCGCGGCGACGCCGACCGCCCGGGCCGCGACGGCGAGGGCCGCGGCGACATGAACCGCGACCGCGACGGCGAGGGTGGCGGCGACATGGACCGCGACCGCGACGGCGAGGGTGGCGGCGACATGGACCGCGACCGCGACGGCGAGGGTGACGGCGAGCAGGGCGAGGGCCGCCCGATGAACGGCCGCCGCTGAGCGACTCCCCGGCCCGGCCGGCGAGCGTCCGCTCGTCGGTCGGGCCCCTCCCCTGCCCGTGACTCTCCTGCCCGGCCGGCGGGCGTCCCCCCGGTCGCCCGCCGGCCGGGCGCCTCCCCGACGATCACCCGCTCAGCCCGCCGCGTCGTCCTGCTGCACCCGCAGGCAGAGCGCCATGATCGCGCGCCAGACCGCGTCGAGCTCGGCCGGCGGCAGGTCGGGCGCGCGGGCCCGCACGCCCTCCAGCACCACCGCCTCCCGAGGTGCGTCGCGCAGCGGACGCGGCACCGCGCGCTTGACCTCGCCGAGGGCGCGCGCGACCTCGACGCGACGCTGCAGGTGCTCGATCAGCGCCGCGTCGAGCGCGTCGATCTGCGCCCGCAGCGCCGCGATGCGGGGATCGTCGCTCAAACCAGGGTGACCATCGTGCCGGCGGTGACGCCGAACTGTTCGTGGGCCCCGACGCGGCGGCGGACCTCGGCCGCCGAGGCCTTACCAGCGAGCAGATCGGCGTAGGCACCCAGCACCGCCTCGGCCTGCGCCTGCGTCTCCCAGACGAACTCGACGCGGAAGCGCCGCACGCCGTCCGCGGTCAAGCGCTCGACCAGGCCCACGGCGCTCTGCGCCTCGGCGTTGAAGACCGTGTTGCGGCAGGCGACGTCCACCAGCACCGGGTGGGCGCGGCCGGTGTGATCGCGCAGGGCCACGCGGTGCGCCTCGCAGGGGCGTCCGCACGTGCGGTAGTCCCGCCCGTTGCTCAGCAGGTGCGCGTAGACGCAGTGCTCGGTGTGGAAGGTCGAGATGTGGTGGTGCAGCGTCACCGCGACGCGGCCGGCGGGCAGCGCGCCGAGCAGCGCGCCCACCTGCCGCGCGTCGAGGTCGTGCGCCGCGGTCACCGTCGTCAGGCCGCGCGCCAGCAGGTGCGCGGCGGTCAGGCCGTTGGTCACGTTGAGCGAGAAGTCGCCGTGCAGCGCCGGCCGCGCGTCCTCGGGGTGCTCGAGGAAGTGCATCAGCCCGCCCCAGTGGCGCACCAGCACGCCGTCGGGCTCGAGCTGCGCGATGCGGCGGTCGTAGCCCAGCTCACCCGGCTTCTGCACGCGCACGGTGGCGATCGTCACCTTCAGGCCGGCCGCGCGGGCGCGCTCGACGGCCTTGCGCAGCCCGACGAACTCCATCCAGTCGAGCTCGACCTCGGGCAGCCCGGCGGCGATGACCGCCTCGAGCTGGGCGTCCGTGCGGCACAGCGGCACGAGGATCGGCGCGGCGTCCGGGCCGGGCCCGAGGGCCTCGACGGCCGCGCGGGCGGCCGCGCGCAGGCTCGGCAACGCCGCGGCCTCGGCGAGGACCCGCCGGGGTTCGAGCGCCCGCTCCAGCTCGGCGACCAGATCGCGGCGCAGGGACTTCAGCGCCGAGACGGGCAGGTGGAGATCGGGCGCGAGCCCAGCGCCGTCCATCTCGGCCAGGTGGAAGGGCGTGCCGCCCAGCGCGCCCAGCTTGTCGCGCAGGAGATCGGCGTCGAGGCCGCGGCCGCGCGCGGGCGCCAGCAGCGCCTCGGACCGCACCACCGCGTGCGCCTCACCCGAGCGGGCCTCGAGGTGCAGCGGCTGACCCGCGGCGCCGGCCACGCGCAGCGCCAAGGGCAGGCGGCCGTCGGGCGCCTGCGCCGCGCGGCGCTCGGCGGCGCGCTGCAGCGCCGGATCGCCGGTCAGCCACACGCGCTGACCCGACCGGACGCGCCGAAGGTCCGGGCCGGGCCGGCCGAAGGTCAGCCGCAGCGCGGACCCCCGGGCCTCGACCGCGAACACCGGCCCGCCCTGCTCCTCCGCCTCGGGCCGGCCGGCGTCGAAGACGACGCCGACGCCCGGCCGGACGCCCGGCGCGGCGGTCTTCGGCCCCACCGCGGCCTCGGTCGAAGCCCCCAGCGGCGCGAGCCCCGCCGCCAGCGCGCCGGCCGGCGCGCCCGGCCCCTCCGGCAGCCCCGCCCCGCCGCTGCGCGGGT
>JAUHXL010000737.1 GCA_030426945.1 bacterium | reverse complement strand
GCGCGAACGCCGCGCCCGCGGCGCCCGCGCCCAGCAGCGCGAACAGCAGGGTGAGCTTGGGCCCGAACTCACGGATGAGCTGGACGAGCGCCTCGCTGGGCGCGCCGTACTCGAGCGCCAGCTCGGCCGCGCGCGCCTGCAGGCGCTCGATGACCCACAGGCCGATGACGCCCGTGGCCATCAGCGAGGTGCCGAGGATCGCGAAGAAGAGCTGCAGCCGAACCGAGAAGCCGTGCCGCAGCGAGCGCAGCACGCGGCTGGCGACGAAGGCCAGCCCCACCAGCAACGCGACGCCGCCGAACAGCAGCACCGCCTCGCGCGACGCGAGCAGCGTCGACATGGATCAGACGTCTTCGGCCAGGCGGTAGCCCACGCCGCGCACCGTCTCGATGGTGTCCGGGGACAGCCCGACGGCGGCCAGCTTCTTGCGCAGCGTCTTCACGTGCACGTCCACCGTACGCTCGGTGACGTTGACGTCGGGCCCCCACACGCGGTCGAGCAGGGTGTCGCGCTCGAAGACGCGCCCCGGCGCCTTGGCGAAGGTGGCCAGCAGGTCGAACTCGATGCGGGACAGCCCCAGGGGCTCGCCGAGGCCCCAGGCCTGCCGCCGCTCCGAGTCCACCCGCAGGCGCTCACGCTCGGCGCTGGCGCCCGGCCCCGCGTCGCCGCCCGAGCGGCGCAGCACGGCGCGCACCCGCGCCACCACCTCGCGCGGCGAGAAGGGCTTGTCGACGTAGTCGTCCGCGCCCAGCTCCAGGCCGACGATGTGATCCACCGCCTCGTCGTGGCTCGACAGGATGATCACCGGCGTCGCGTCCCGCTGCCGCAGCGCGCGCAGCCAATCCAGGCCGTTGCCGTCGGGCAGCATCAGATCGAGGATCACCAGATCCACGCCCCCGCCCTCGAGCGCGCCGTCCGCTTCGGCCAGCGAGTGCGTCGGGCGCGCCACGAAGCCCTCGCGCTCCAGCGCATAGGCCAGGCTGTCGGTGATCGCCGGCTCGTCGTCGACCAGCAGGATCGTGCTCGAAGCAGGGGTCGGCGCGGCGCTCATGCTGCCCGGCATACCAGCAGCGGGGTTTTCGGCGCGACCCGAAAGTGGCAAGGTGCGCCGATGCGCGCCCTGGACCACGTCGTCGTCGTCGACACCGAGACCGGTGGCCTCGATCCGCTGCACCACAGCTTGCTGTCGGTGGGGTTGGTGTCGGGGGACGGCACCCGCACGCTCGAGTTCTACGTGCTCGAGCCCACGCTCACCACGGACGAGCGCTCGATGGCGGTCAACCGTATCGACCTCGATCGCGTCCGCGCGGAAGGCCTCTCACCCGAGAAGGCGGTCGACCGCATCGAGAAGTTCCTCGACGGCGTCGGCCGCGGGCGCCCGCTGAAGGCCGCGGGCCACAACGTCGCGTTCGATATCGCTTTTCTGCGCCGCCTGTACCGCATGGCGGGCCGCGACTTCCCGGCCGACTTCGCGCACCGCACCATCGACACCCACACGCTGTTGTGGGCGCTGGCGCAGATGGAGCGGCTGCCGAAGGACGTCGTCAGCAGCGACAAGGCCTTCGCCCACTTCGACCTCGCGCCGCCGGACGCGCTGCGCCACACGGCGCTCGGCGACGCCGTGGCCACGCACCAGCTGCTGCAGCGCCTCCTGGCGCTGCTGGGCTGATGCGCGGCGCGACGCGGATCGGCGCGGCGGCGCTGATGCTGGCGGCGCTCGGCTGCCAGGAGAAGCCCGCGCCGGCGAAACCACCAGCGGCCAAGCCGGACGCGGCGGCGCCCGCTGCGCCGAAGGGCCCGACCCTGGCCGAGCGCCGCGCGCGCTTCGAGCAGCGCCCGACCGTCGAGGCGCCGCCGGAGCTGCCGCCCGCCTGGCGCGATCTTCCGAAGGCGCTCGGCGACGCCCGCCTCACCGGCGTGTTCCACGAGGTGCGGTCCCGCGTTGATCGCGAGCCCCCCTATCGCCACGTCCACCTGCAGGTGCGGGCCTTCGGCACCGACGCCGAGGTCGACGCCGCGTTGCTCGCCGCCCTGCGCGGGCTCGAACTGCCGGGGCTGGAGAAGGGCCTGCCCAAGGGCGACGTGAAGGACGGCGCCCTGACCTGGTCGGTCGAGGTCCGGCGGCTGATCGCCCCCGAGGGCGAGGCGCGCGAGCACCGCGTCGAGATCGACTGGCTGCGCGTGCCCCCGACCCCCGCCGACGCCAAGCGCTGCCGTCGCCCCCCGGCCGTCGACGCGCCCGCGGCCCGCCCGGCCTGGCTGTCCCGCCCCACCGACACCCGCAGCACGCGCCGCCGCATCTCGGCCGCCGTCGCCGACACGCCCGACGGCCGGCGCGTCACGATCCGCATGCGCTACCGCAACGGCTTCGCCCACGACGAGGGCATCGGCCACCTGATGGACGCCGCGCGGGCGGCCGGGCTGAAGCAAGTGGACGGCAGCGGACCGCGCCAGACCTGGGAGGGCGAGGCGGGGCGCCTGAGCTGGACGCCGGACCCGTCGGCGATGCACCTGGGGTGTGAGATCAACGGGCCGGTCGTCGAGATCGTGTGGGTCCCGCGCCGGGGCTGAGGGGCCAGGCCGGCGAGAGACGAACTCTCTGCGCACTTTGGTTTGATCGTGGGGCACGACCCTCGGGGCTCACCGGCTCTCGGGGCTCGGCCCCGCGGGTTGGCTCAGCCCTCGAGGACGGCCCAGACGCCGGGGAGGTCGCCGGTGGAGCGGCGGGCGAGGTGCTCGGCGGCCCAGATGGCCCAGGCCAGGTCGGCGGTGGGGGCGCGCTCGGGCTCGAGGGCCTT
>JAUHXL010000148.1 GCA_030426945.1 bacterium | reverse complement strand
GAGAAGGGGGCGGCGCAGGCGGCCTTCTTCGGCAAGCGCGTGGCGCTCGTCGAGAAGCAGGCCGCGTACGGCGGCGCGGCCTGCAACACGGGCACGCTGCCCAGCAAGACGCTGCGCGAGACGGCGCCGGTGCTCAGCGGCTTCCGCTCGCGCAAGCTGCACGGCGTGGATCTCTCGCTGCGCCGGCAGGCCAGCGTGGCGGATCTGATGCACCACGAGCAGCAGGTGACCGGCTGCGAGCAGGATCGCATCCGCTCGAACCTCGATCGGCACGGCGTGGACGTGTTCCACGGCGCGGGGCGCTTCCTGGATCCGCACACGGTGGAGGTCGCGGGGGGGCCGACGCTGACGGCCGACGTGGTGCTCCTCGCGACGGGCTCGTCGCCGCGCCGCCCGGCGCTGTACCCCTTCGCCGACGATCGCGTGTGGGACAGCGATCAGATCCTCAACCTGACCTTCATCCCCAAGCACATGGTGGTCGTGGGCGCGGGCGTCATCGGCGCCGAGTATGCGTCGACCTTCGCGGCCCTGGGCACCGAGGTGCTGCTGATCGACGGGCGCGAGGACTTCCTGGGCTTCCTCGACGACGAGATGTCGAGGCGCCTGCGGGCCGGCATGGAGGCGCTGGGCGTCAAGTTCGTGCAGCCCCGCAACGTGGTGGCCTGCGACGCGGGCGCGCGGTTGACGGTGACGCTCGACGACGGGCAGGTGGTATCGACCGAGGCGGTGCTGGTGGCGGCCGGGCGCACCAGCAACATCGAGACGCTGAACCTGGGCGCCGCCGACGTCGAGGTGGACGACCGCGGGCGCGTGCTCGTGAACCCGTGGTACCAGACCAGCGCGCCCCACGTGTACGCGGCGGGCGACGTCATCGGCTTCCCGGCGCTGGCCTCGACCTCGATGGAGCAGGCGCGGGTGGCGATGGTCCACGCCTTCGACCTGGGCTACAAGCAGGCGCTGGCGCCGGTGCTGCCCTTCGGCATCTACACCATCCCCGAGACCTCGATGGCGGGCGCCAGCGAGGAGGATCTGAAGCGGGACGGCGTGGATTACGTGGTCGGGCGGGCGCGCTACGATCAGAACCCGCGCGGCACGATCATCGGCGACGACGGCCTGCTGAAGCTGATCTTCCGCCGCAGCGACATGCGGCTGCTGGGCGTTCACGTCCTGGGCGAGAACGCCAGCGAGCTGGTGCACGTGGGCCTGATGGGGCTGCTCACCGAGTCGACGGGCGATCTGTTCATCCGGGCGTGCTTCAACTATCCGACGCTGGGCGACCTGTTCAAGTACGCCACCTACGACGCGATGGGTCAGCGGGCCAAGGGCTCGAGCTGACCGTCGCGCAGGTAGCGCAGCGTCAGCTCGACGGCGCGCGGGTGGTTCATGATCCAGGTGTGGCTGGCGTCGACCGTCGCGAAGTCGGCGCCGTCGACGCGGGCCTCGTCGACGGCCACCGTGCCGTCGTGCTCGACGCCGCGCAGCAGGCCCAGGGCGCCCACCAGCAGGCTGGGCGGGTTGCTCAGCGTGGCCCCCGCCGTGCCCGCGATGATCGCCGTGTTCGGCGGCACCGGCGGCCAGGCGTCGGGCGCCGCGACGGCCTGACCGGCCGGGCCCCAGCCGCGGCGGAACAGCGCCCAGTCGCGCAGCCCGGCGGCCACGCGGCTGCCCCGGTTGGGCGGGGCCAGCATCACCACGCGCTGCCAGTCGAGATCGGCGTGCAGGTGGCGGGCGAGGACGCCGCCGAGCGAGTGCGTGACGGCGGCCAGCGGGCGCTCACCGAGATCGCCGCGCAGGCGCTCGCGCAGCCAGGTGGCCAGCGCCGGCAGGGGCAGACGCCGCGACGGATACGAGGCGCACCAGGTCGGGAAGCCGGCGTCCTCGACGCGCCCCTGCAGGCGCGCCATCGAGCGCCCGCTGCGGGCCAGCCCGTGCAGCAGGACGACGGTGAAGGGCGCCTCGGGGTCGGTCAAAAGTCGGCGTTGCGGGGCGTGCGCGGGAAGGGGATGACGTCGCGGATGTTCTCGACGCCGGTGATGTACATCATCGCCCGCTCGAACCCGAGGCCGAAGCCGCAGTGGGGCACCGTGCCGAAGCGGCGCAGGTCGCGGTACCACCAGTAGTCTTCCTTGGGCAGCCCCATCTCGTCGAGGCGCGCGTCGAGCACGTCGAGGCGCTCCTCGCGCTGGCTGCCGCCGATGATCTCGCCGATGCCCGGGGCCAGGATGTCCATCGCGGCGACGGTGCGACCGTCGTCATTCTGGCGCATGTAGAAGGCCTTGATGTCGCGCGGGTAATCGGTGACCGCCATGGGGCGCCCCACGTGGTGCTCGGTCAGCCAGCGCTCGTGCTCGGACTGCAGATCCATGCCCCAGGACACCGGGAACTCGAAGGCCACGTTCGCCTTCTGCAGCGCGGCGATCGCCTCGGTGTAGGTCAGCCGGGCGAAGTCGGCCTCGACCAGCGCCTCGAGCCGGCTGATGGCGGACTTCTCGACGCGCTGCGCGAAGAACGCCATGTCGTCGGCGCGCTCGTCGAGCACCGCCCGGAAGATGAACTTCAGGAAGTCCTCGGCCAGCGCGACGTCGTCGTTCAGATCGGCGAACGCCAACTCGGGCTCGACCATCCAGAACTCGGCCAGGTGCCGGCGCGTGTTCGAGTTCTCGGCGCGGAAGGTGGGGCCGAAGGTGTACACCTTGCTCAGCGCGAGGCAGTACGACTCGACGTTCAGCTGGCCCGACACCGTGAGGTGGGCCTCGCGGCCGAAGAAGTCCTGGCCGAAGTCGACGCGCCCCTCGGCGGTGCGCGGCGGGTTGGCCAGGTCGAGGGTCGACACCCGGAACATCTCGCCGGCGCCCTCGCAGTCGCTGGCGGTGATGATCGGCGTGTGGACCCAGAAGTAACCGTGCTGATGGAAGTAGCGGTGGATGGCCTGGGACAGCGTGTGGCGCACCCGCGCGACGGCGCCGATCAGGTTCGTGCGCGGGCGCAGGTGAGCCTGCTCGCGCAGGTACTCCATGCTGTGGCGCTTGGGCTGCATCGGGTAGGTCTCGGGGTCGTCGACCCAACCGACCACCTCGACGACGCCGGCGGCCAGCTCGACCGCCTGCCCCTTGCCCTTCGAGGCGGCCAGCGTGCCCAGCACGCGGACGGCGCAGCCGGTGGTGAGGCGCTGGACCTCGTCGGCGTAGTTGGGCAGGTCACTCTTGGCGACCACCTGCAGTGGGTCGAAGCACGATCCGTCCGACACATGGACGAAAGAGAGGCCGGCCTTGGAGTCGCGCCGGGTGCGCACCCAGCCCTGCAGGGCGACGGCGTCCCCCGGGGCGGCCTTGCCGGCCAGGATGTCGGCGATGCTGAGCGTCTTCATCGGGGCTCCTGCTGCGTGACGGCGGGAGTCTGGCGCGGGCCGGCGCGCGGCGCAACCCGAGGAGCCTGTTGCACACTCGGGGCACTTCGCGGTGCACGCCCCCGAATGCTCGGCTCGGCGTTGCGAGAGCAAGGCGATATCGTGGGATATCGTCATGCTCTCGCGCCTTGATCCGAGCCTTCGGTGACGCACCCCGCTCGACCCCTCTGTGCGCACCAGGCTCCGGGCCGTCGACACCGGCGCGAGGTGTGTATAGGCTGCGCGGTCATGGCCCGCGCGCCCACCGCCAGCCTCGTCTGCCCCCGCTGCGATCACGCCGTCGACGCGGCGCTCGGCGCGCTGTGCCCGCACGACGGCGCGGCCCTCGTGACGCCGGACGCCAAGGCGCGCAACGACGACGATCCGGTCTTGGGCCGGGTGATCGCGGGCCGCTTCCCGGTGGTCGATCTCATCGGCCGCGGTGGCTTCGGCGCTGTGTACCACGCGGTGCAGCTGCCCGTGGGACGCGAGGTCGCGATCAAGGTGCTGGCGCGCCAGCACGCCGACAACGACGACCTGCGCGCGCGCTTCTTCCGCGAGGCGCGCACCGTGGCCTCCCTGAGCCACCCGTCCACGGTCACCCTGTTCGACTACGGGCAGGAGGACGACGGCCTGCTATTCATGGCCCTCGAGCTCATCCGCGGGCCGACGCTGCGCGACGTGGTGAAGGCCGAGGCGCCCCTGCCGCCCCAACGGGCGCTGCGGTTGACCGCCCAGATCCTCGGCGCGCTCGCCGAGGCGCACGATCACGGCCTGGTGCACCGCGATCTGAAGCCGGGCAACGTCATGCTGACGGCCGCGCGCGGGGGCGAGCGCGTCAAGGTGCTCGACTTCGGCATGACCAAGGTGCTGTTCGGCAACGACGAGGCCGACATGACCCGCAGCGACATGGTGCTGGGCACGCCCAAGTACCTGTCGCCGGAGCAGGCGCGCAACCGGGACGTGGGGCCGCACAGCGACGTCTACGCGATGGGCGTGGTGCTCTTCGAGATGCTCAGCGGGGCGCCGCCCTACGTGGCGCCGTCCACCTTCGAGCTGCTGACGCTGCACGCCACCGCCGAGATCCCGCCCCTGCCCGAGGCGCTGGCGGTGCCGCCGGCCATCGAGGCGATCGTGCGCAACGCCATGGCCAAGGACGTCGCCGCGCGCTACCCGCACGCGGTGGCGATGCTGGCGGACGTGCGCGCGCTGCTGCCCGGCGCGGACGCCGGCGACGGGGTGGGCACGGGCGAGCGCGCGCGGGTGACCGGCCCGCCCAGCGGCGCCTCGGCCATCTCGGCCGAGGAGGCCGCCAGCGCGCCGACGCTGGCCGCCGCGGGCGCCATCGACGCGCACGGCACGACGTTGACCCCGTCGAGCATCCAGTCGCTGCCGCCCAGCGCCTCGCCGGCCTCGGCGAGCGCCTCGCAGTCGATCAGCCAGATGGCCGGTGAGGCCCGGCCGGGTGCCGCCGGCGCGCCCGATCGCCAGCGGGCGGTGGCGCTGGCCGTGGCGGCGATCGCGGTGGTGTCCTTCACCGGCTGGCTGGTGATGCGCGACGGGGAGCCGCCGGCGACCGCGGCGCGGCCGGCCGCCGCGCCGGTGGTGGACGCCGCGCCGGTGGTGGACGCCGCGCCGGCGGTGGACGCCGCGCCACCGGATCTGGGCGCGGACGCCGATCGCACCGAGCTGTACCTGCGCCTCGCCGACACGGCCGCGCGCGTCGAGGACGGGCAGCCCGAGGTGCTGCGCAACCTGCGGCGCGCGGAGGCCGAGACGACGCGGGTGATGGGGCGCACCGAGGATGCCGTGCTGCTGGCCAACCTCGAGGCGCGCCGGGGGCAGATCCGGCAGCGCCTCGCGGGCGCGACCGAGGGGGACGAGGCGAGGGGCTGGCTGCAGAAGGCCCTGGACGACCACCGCCAGGCCATGGCGCGCGACGAGGCCGACAGCGGCGACACCTTCCGCTGGTACCGCAAGGCGACCGAGATCGGCGCCGCGCTGCACGGCGAGCACACCGACGCGGCCCTGGCCGTCGCCTGCGACGACGCCGCGGTGCAGGCGCTGGTCCACCGCAACAATCAGTGCGCGATCCTGATGGTGCGCGCCGCGAAGGCGGTCGAGGGCGACGATCCCGCGCGGGCCGCGGCGCTCACCTGCGCGGCGGCCGATCGCTTCGTCGTCGACATCGAGGGCGACGACGACGCGGCCCAGAAGGCGCGGCGCAGGAAAGAGCACACCTGGTACGTCGGGCTCTGCCGGCGCTACCGCGAGGCCGCCGGGCTGCCCGCGCCCGAGTGAGGCGCGGTCTTCGGCGCGAGAAAATCCGACAGAACCCGCGGCGTCGCGCGTCCCCTCCATCGTCGTCCCCGTCGATCAGGAGCGCGCCGCACCATGTCTCACGCCGAGCACGACTTCTTCACCGCGACCGACATCGAGGCGCGGGCAGACGCCTTCGCGGATCTCGACGTGGGCGCGCGCAGGGAGCGCCTGTTGGGGCCCCTGCTGGCGGCGCTGGGTGCGTTGGGGCTGGCGGCGGTGTTCCTGTTCCGGCCCGGTCCGGCGGGCCCGGAGGCCGGCGACGCGCCGCGGGCGAAGGCGCCGGTCGCGGCCGCGGCGGCGCACGACGAAGCGAGCGCGCCGCGAATCGAGCCGGTGGTGGTGGGGCGGGCCGCCGCGCGCCCGATGCGCCGTCGGCTGGCGGCGCCGGCCGCGGTCGCCGCGGCGCCGAGCGACGGCGTGATGGAGGCGCAGGACGCGCCGGCGTCCCCGGTCGAGCGCCGCGCGGCCGCTGATCTCGCCGCGGCCCCGGCCGACGAGGCCGGGTCGGCGCCGCCTGCGCCGGCCGTCGCGGCGGCGGCCGCGCCGTCGCCCGTCGCGGACGTCGAGACGCTCGACGACTTCGAGCCCCTCCCGTCGCCTTGGTTGGAGCGCAAGCTGCGGGCGCCGGCCCTGGCACCGACGTCGGGCGAGGCGGCGTCCCCCGCGGCGCTGGTCGCGGCGCGCAAGGCGCTGGCCGAGGGCCGCTTCGAGGACGCGCTGGCCGGCCTCGAGGGCATGGCGGCCGCCGCGCCGGTGGACGCGCTGCGCGGCCGGGCCCTGTTCGAGCTGGGCCGCGACGACGACGCGCTGCGCGTGCTGGAGCGTGCCCACGCCGCCGACGCGGCGCACGCCGACACGCTGCTGCTGCTGGGCACGGTGCGCCAGGCCAAGGCCGACCGCGCCGGCGCTCGGGCGGCCTACGAGGCCTTCCTCGCGGCGCACCCGCTGAGCCCCCACGCGGGCGACGTGCAGGGCATCCTCGCGAGGATGTAGGGGGTGGGGGCCCCCCACGCGTGGTCGTGGTCGTGGTCGTGGTCGTGGTCGTGGTCGAAAGGGACGAGAACCCCACGCTCACGGGTCGCCGAGGCCCGTCCGCGAGGCGGAGGCGCTGATCAGAACGAGGCCCCTGATCACCTCAGGCTGCCCGCCGCCATCGAACACGGCCTTTCATCACACCGCGAGGCGTCGAACCGCGGGGCCGCTGTCTCGCCCCCGCGGTCGCCCGGGTCGACCACGACCCCGACCCCGACCACGCGGGGGCGTGGGGGCGGTCGGGACGTGGTGGTCAGGCCTTCGGCCCGAAGCCCTGGATGATGTAGCCGCCCGAGCGGGCGTCCTTCTCGATGTCGAGCAGCCCGCGCCCCTGGGCGTCCTCGAGCAGCTCGTTGAAGTTGCGGTAGCCGTGGAAGGACTCGTTGAAGTTCGGTCGCTTCCGCTTCAGCGTCTGCTTGACCATCGAACCCCAGAGGTTGTCGTCCCGCTCGCGGAACAGCGAGTCGACGGTGTCGAGCACCATCTCGAGGGCCTTGTCCTTCTTCTGCGCCGCGTCGTCGCCGGCGTCGGCGCCCTCGTCGGCGGCGCCGCTGACCACCGCCGGGGCGCTGGGGGCCGTCGGGGCGGCCTTGCTGCCCTCGCTCGGCTTCGCGTCGGGCTCGCGGCGGCCGCCGCGCTCCTTGTCGCGCCGGGCCTCCTTGTCCCGGCGCTTCGACTTGGCGCCGGCGCGCGCCCGCACGAGGTCGTCGTAGTAGATGAACTCGTCGCAGTTCTCGATCAGCAGATCGCTGCTCGAGTTCTTCACGCCGAGGCCGATGACCACCTTGTCGTTCTCGCGCAGCTTGCTGACGAGGGGCGAGAAGTCGCTGTCGCCCGACACGATCACGAACACGTCCACGTGCTGCTTCGTGTAGCAGAGGTCGAGCGCGTCGACGACGAGCCGGATGTCGGCCGAGTTCTTGCCCGAGTACGAGACGTGCGGGATCTCGATCAGCTCGAAGGCGGACTCGTGCAGGGGCCGGCGGGCCGTCTTGTAGCGGCTCCAGTCGGCGTAGGCCTTCTTGACGACGATCTTGCCTTTGTCCAGCAAGCGCTCGAGCACCATGTTGACGTCGAAGGTGTCGTAGCGAGCGTCGCGAACGCCGATGGCGACGTTCTCGAAATCGCAGAAGACGGCGAGGTTGGCGGCTTGGCCGAGTAGATCTCCCATGGGCCGCGCATGGTAGTAGGGTCGCGGCCATCGCGCAATCGCCACGCGGCGGGGCGTGCATCGACGAAACCGCGCGCCGCGCGCCGGCGTACCCGCCGACCCCCGCTGGAGGAGCCCATGATCGATCTCTACACCGCGCCCACCCCGAACGGCTGGAAGGCCTCGATCACCCTCGAGGAGCTCGGGCTGCCCTACACGGTCCACGCGCTCGATCTCGGCGCCCACGACCAGAAGAGGCCCGACTTCCTGGCGATCAACCCCAACGGCCGCATCCCCGCCATCGTCGACCGGGCGGCGGACGACTTCGCCGTCTTCGAGTCGGGCGCGATCCTCGTCTACCTGGCCGAGAAGGCCGGCGCGCTGCTGCCCGCCGACGTGAAGGGCCGCTCGGTCGTGATGCAGTGGCTCATGTTCCAGATGGGCGGGGTCGGCCCGATGATGGGGCAGGCCAACGTCTTTTGCCGCTACGCGCCGGAGAAGATCCCCTTCGCCATCGAGCGCTACCAGAAGGAGTCGCGGCGCCTGCTCGAGGTGCTCGACGGGCGCCTCGCCGACCACGAGTACCTGGCCGGCGACTACTCCATCGCCGACATCGCCAACTGGTGCTGGGCGCACACCTGGTACTGGTCGGGCGTCGAGGTCGACGACCTGGCGCACCTGAAGCGCTGGATGGACGCGGTCGCGGCGCGCCCGGCGGTGGTGGCGGGGCGCGCCGTGCCGGCGAAGCAGGCGAAGAAGGCCGAGGACGTCGAGGCGGTGGGCCGCAAGATCATCTGACGCCGTCGCGCTCGTCCGGGTGGTGCAGCCCGGCGCGGCGCGCCCGGTCCACGGCCTGGCGCCCGCGCAGCGCGTCGGCGTGGCGCGGATCGCGCTCGAGCGCATCCCCGAAGCAGGCGTCGGCCCGGTTCCAGCGCCCCACCGCGACGTAGAGCTGCCCCAGCAGCGCGTGGCCGTCGGCCTCCTCGGGGGCCTCGGCGACGGCGGCCTGCAGGTCCGAGTGGGCGGCGTTGCGTCCCTTGCCGTCCCACGCGTCGACGCTGCAGAACCGGGCCCAGGCGCGCCAGGCGCGCAAGCGCGGGCGATGGGGATCCTGGGTGCAGGCGAGCTCGAAGTAGGCGAGGGCCTTGTCCGGTCGCCCGTGGGTCAGGGCCCGCCGGCCGCGCTCGAAGCTCTCCTCGGCCCGCCCGACGTCGGCGCCCGTGGGGGCCGGCGCGGGCAGGTGCGCGGCGTCGTGGGCCGCCCGCCGGGCGGGATCGGCGAGCTGGTCGTAGGCCCGCATCACCTGCTCGACCACCTGCCGCGCCGCCTCGATCAGCGCGGCGTCGGCGCTGTCCGCGAAGTGGTGGGCGGCGAACCGTCGGATCTGGCGCTGGTAGGCGGCGCGCAGGGCATCGGCGCTGGCGCTGGGCGGCACCTCGAGCTGTTGGTAGGCGTCCATCGTCGCGCCGTCGGTCGCGCGCCGAAGCACGTCGGCGGCCAGCGCGACCTCGGCGCCCGGCGGCGCGGTCAGGCTGCCCGTGGAGCGCCGACGCTCGGGCGCCGCGGCCGGGGCGGGCGTCCGGCTGGTGACCCCACCCGGGCGCGGGGGGTCGGCCGGGGGCGCGGGCGGGCGGCTGGCCGCCCCGCGGGCGGCGGGCGCGTGCATCGGCGCCGTCGTGCGGCCCTCGGCGCCGGCGCGCGCCTCCCGACGGGCCGCCGACCACTCGATCGCGCCGATCCACTCCAGGCCCAGCACCACGCGCAGTGTGCGCAGCAGGGGCAAGGGGCTCGCGGTGAGGAGCGCGCCGAGGCTGCGATCTCCGTCGCACAGCGCCCCCACGGCCCGCAGCGCCTCGACGGTCGCCACCCCGTCGCCGATCTCGAGCAGGCGCCTCGTGCACCGCGGCCGCGCCCGCAGGCGGCCGTCGAAGCGCGCCACGACCTCGGCGGTCGGCAGCGCATCGGTCGCGCCGCGCAGCAGCACGCGCTCGGGCGCGACGCGGCGGCCCTCGGCCGGCGGCGGGAGGCCGGGCTCCGGGCGCAGGGCGTAGGGGCTCGCGGGCCAGGCGCAGCAGGCCGCGAGGCGTGCTTCGACCCAGGCGCGCAGCCGTCGGTCCAAGGTGGGGCCGTCCAGCGCGTCCAGCCAGATCAGCGCCACGTCGGCGGCCAGGCCGTCCTCCTCGACCAGCCGGGCCGCCGCGTCGAACACCGCGGTGTCGATGAGGCCCTCGCCGAAGAGGCGGACGAGGACGGTGACAGAGCCCGGCGCCCCGGCCGTGGCCATCGGGCGCCCCGCGTGCATCGGCCCCTCGAAGGCGCCGTCCGCGCCCGCCAACCGCAGCCAGCCGGTGAAGCGTTCGCGCTGCAGCCGTCGGAGCAGCGTCGCCGGCTCGCCGTGGCCCACCTCGACCGACGGCGACGCGTCGGGGGCGGGCGACGGGGGGTGGTGTCTTCCCTGCGATGGCATGGGCCGATGGACGCTCCGCTGGGGCGCGATGCGGCCAATCTACGCTGAATCAGGGCGCCTCGCCAGCCATGAGGGACCGTGCGCGCGCGTCAAATGAGAGCTTAATGACTCTCGTGAGGTTCGGCCGCCGGCGGCAGCGCGGCCAGGGCGCGCCGGGCGGCCTCCAGCGCCTTCTCGTTGCGCTGGCCGGGCGGCAGCGCGGCGTAGGTGGCGACGACGGCGGCTCGGGCGGCGCGCTCGCCGGCCGCGTCGCCGCGCTTCGCCTGGATCTCGGCGCGCAGCGCCTGCACGCGCGCCTTGCGGGGCCCGTAGGCGTGCGTCTCGGCGCGCTGAGCCATCGCCAGCGCGGCGTCCAGCTCGCCGGTCTGCAGGCGGATCCAGGCCAGGCGGTAGGCCGGCTCGTAGGCGTCGGGCAGCGCCTTCACCGAGGCCTCGAGGGCGGGCGCCAGCTCGCCGGGGACGCCGAGCCAGGTGTAGACCTCGGCGCGCGGCCAGTGCCAGGTCGTCGCCTCGAGGGGCGTCCGGGCGGCGGCGGCCGCCGCGTCGAGGACCTTGCGCTGGGCCTCGGCGGCCGCGCGCGCCGCCTCCTCATCGCCGAGCGCCGCGTGCAGCGCCCGCAGCATGCGCAGCGCGTCGCTGCGATCGTCCACGCTCAGCCGCGCGTCGGGGCGCGCCAGCGTGGCGCGGATGGGCCCGTCGGGCGCGGCGGCCGCCTGGCGCACCGCCGTCAGCAGGCCGGCGTCGCCGGACTGCTCGGCGCAGTACGTCGCGTAGAACGTCGCGTCGGCGGCGCTGGCGCTCGCCTGGCGCGCGGCGTCGGGGAAGTGCGCGATGCCGAAGGTGGCGCAGTCGTGCCAGCGCTCGACCTTGTAGAGCGCGCCGAGCACCGCGACGACCAGCGCCGGCCGCCGTGGCCAGTCGGCGGGGCTGCGGGCCAGGGCCTCGCGCCAGGCCGCCTCGGCGCCGGCCCAGTCCTCGGCCGCGGCGTAGCGGTCGCCCAGCCGCGCGGCCTTGCCCCAGGCGGTGTCGGCCACCGCGCGGTGCCCGGCCAGCCCGGCCTCGAGGAAGGCGACGAACTCGGCGACGCTGGCGGCCCCGACGTGGCGCGCCTGCACCGCCTCGTCGGTCGGGCTGACCACATAGAAGGTGGGCCACGCGCCGATGCCCAGCGTCTTCAGCGCCGCGGCGTTCTGTGGACGGTCGGTGTCCAGCGCCACCCAGACGAAGCGGTCGGCGTAGGGCGCGAGCTTCGCGTCGGCCAGCACGGTGTGTTTCATCGACAGGCAGGTGTGGCACCAGGGCGCCCACAGATCGACGACCACCGGCTTGTCGGCGGCGCGGGCCGCCGCGCGGGCGGCGTCGTAGGCGTCGTGCTGCCAGGCGATGCCGGCCGCGCCGGGGGCGGCGGCGCCGGCGGGCGGACACAGCAGCAGGGCGAGCAGGGTGAGCGACGTCCGCACGGCGGCTCCTTCGAGGATCGGGGTCAGGGCGGGTCAGGTTACCACGCCGACCACGCCGCGGCGTGGCGGTGACACGCGGGCGGCGCGCGCCCGGCGCTCACGGACCGCGCGGCTGGCCCGTGCCTTGCTGCCCGTCGCCGCGACCCTGGCCGGGAGCACTCGATGGAACGGTCCGAGGGGCTCGATGCGATCCTCCGCCCGCGCTCGGTCGCGGTGGTCGGCGCCAGCCGCGCCGAGGGCAGCATCGGCCGCGAGATCCTGCGCAACCTGGTCGCCCTCGGCTTCCAGGGTCCGGTGTACCCGGTCCACCCGACCTCGGAACACCTGCTGTCGATGCGGGCCTGGCCCACCGTCGACGCCATCCCGCACCCGGTCGATCTGGCGGTCCTTGCCGTGCCGGCCGCGGCCGTGCGCGAGGTGGTCGAGGCGTGCGCGCGCAAGGGCGTCCGCGGCCTGGTGGTGATCAGCGCCGGCTTCCGCGAGGTGGGGCCCGAGGGCGCGGCGCTCGAGGCCGAGGTCGCCGAGATCGTCCGGGCCCACGGCATGCGCATGGTGGGGCCCAACTGCATGGGCGTCATCAACACCGACCCCGCCGTGCGCCTCGACGCCAGCTTCGGCGCCACGCTGCCGCTGACCGGCGGCGCCGCGTTCGCGAGCCAGTCGGGCGCCCTCGGCGAGGTGGTGCTCTCGACGGCGCGCGCGGTGGGGCTGGGCATCAGCCAGTTCGTCTCGCTGGGCAACAAGGCCGACGTCTCGGGCAACGATCTGCTGTCGTTCTGGGCCGACGATCCGCAGACGAAGGTGGTGCTGCTGTACCTCGAGAGCGTCGGCAACCCGCGGCGCTTCGCGCGCGTGGCGCGGCAGGTCACGCGGGGGCGCGGCAAGCCCATCCTGGCGGTCAAGAGCGGCCGCACGCGGCAGGGCGCGGCGGCGGCGAGCAGCCACACGGGCAGCCTCGCCGGCGGGGATCGGGCCGCGGGCACGCTGCTGGCGGGCTGCGGGGTCATCCGCTGCAATACGGTGGCCGAGCTGTTCGACATGGGGCGCGGGTTCTGCAGCCAGCCGCTGCCGCCGGGCGACCGGGTGGCCGTCCTCACCAACGCGGGTGGGCCCGGCATCATGGCCACCGACGCGGCGGTCCACTTCGGGCTGGCGATGGCGAGCCCGGGCGACGAGACGACGGCCGCCCTGCGCGCCGTCCTGCCGCCCGAGGCGTCGGTGCAGAACCCGGTGGACATGATCGCGTCGGCCTCGCCGGCGCAATACCGCGACTGTACCCGCGCGCTGCTGGCCGACGACGGGGTCGACGCGCTGCTCGTCGTCTTCGTGAGCCCCGTCGTCACTCACCCCCCGGCCATCGCCCGGGCCATCGTCGAGGGGGTGCGCGCGGCCGCCGCGGCGAAGCCGGTGCTGGCCTGCTTCATGGGGCGGGCCCTGGGGGACGAGGGGATCGCGCTGCTGGCCGAGGCCGGCATCCCCAGCTACCCCTTCCCGGAGAGCGCCGCGCAGACGCTGGCGGCGATGGCGCGCTTTCAGCGTTGGCGGGCGCAGGAGGAGGGGCGCCCGGTCGTCTTCGACGTGGATCGGCCGCGCGCCGAGGCCATCGTCGGGCGGGCCCGCGCCGCCGGCCGCGACTGGCTGGACGGGGCCGAGGCGCTGGCGCTGCTCGACGCGTACGGCGTGCCCACCGTGCCCTCGGAGCGGGTCACGTCGCCCGGTGAGGCCCTCGCCTTCGCCGAGCGCGTGGGCTACCCGGTGGTGCTGAAGCTGGACGTCGAGGGGGTGGTGCACAAGAGCGACATCGGCGGGGTGAAGGTCGATCTGCGCACGCCCGGCGAGGTGAAGGGCGCCTTCTGGGATCTCACCGAGAGCCTGCGCGCCGCGGGCATCGAGGCCGCGCCGCGCTTCCTCGTGCAGCGCATGCTGACCGCGGGGCGCGAGACCATCGTGGGCGCGGTGCAGGACGCCACCGCGGGCCACTTGCTGATGTTCGGGCTGGGGGGAGTGTTCGTCGAGCTGATGAAGGACGTCGCCTTCGGCGTGCACCCCCTGACCGACGCCGACGCCGGCCGCATGCTGCGTGAGGTGAAGGGCTGGCCGCTGCTGGCGGGCCACCGGGGCGCCGAGCCGGTGGACGTCGGGCTGCTCGAGCAGGTGCTGCTTCGCGTCGATCAGCTGGTGGGCGACTTCCCCGACATCGCCGAGATGGATCTCAACCCCTTCGTGGTCGCCCCGAGCGGGCAACCGAGCGCGGCCGTGGACGCGCGCGTGCGCCTCGCCTGACCGTCCGGGGGGTTGCATCCGATCGCCCGCCGCACCATGCTCCGCCGACGTTTGCCGGAGGAGCCATCATGCGCCGTATCCCCGAGAAGGGCATCGACAA
>JAUHXL010000147.1 GCA_030426945.1 bacterium | reverse complement strand
AGGTGTCGAAGTCGACGGTCGCGCCACCCGCCTGGCAGATCACCTGCACGCGCAGGCCGCCCAGGTTCATGAACACGCGGGGCTGGGCGGTGGGGCCGCGGGGGCACAGATCGTTGCCGTCGCGGTCAAGCGCGAACGCGCCGTCGAGCACGAAGCCGGGCGCGGCGTCCGGGTGGACGCCCGCGTCGTCGGCGCCGGGCTCGGGCTGGCAGGCGTAGGTCTGGTCGGGCTGCAGGACGCAGTCGAAGCCGGGTCCGCACAGCCGCGAGAGGTCGCGGCAGTCGCCCGCGTCCCCGGCGTCCCGGCCGACGCCGACGTCCCGCGTCGGCGCCGGACCAGGGGCCGCGTCGGCGCGGCCCTGCGGCGCGTCGCAGGCGTAGGTCACGCCGTCGGGCTGCAGCTGGCAGGTGAAGCCGGGCGCGCACGCGTCGGCCAGGCGGCGGCAGTCGCCGCCTCCGCCCGCGCGCGCGTCCATCCCCCCGACGGGCGGCGCGGCGTCATCGGGCCCGCGCCCGGGGCGCCCATCGTCGCCCCCGCACCCGAGCAGCCCCGCGGCCAGGGCCGCCGCGCCGATGAGCCGCCGCCCGATCACGGGATCAGGTACTCGATCTGAACGTCGAGATCCGCGATCTCACCCACGTCGTTGCCCGCCCGATCCTCGACGTGCAGCGTGAAGCGACCGTTGGCCGGCAGTCCGGCGAACTCACGGTACACGCGGTTATCGAAGTTGATGTCCCCGCCGGTCAGGGGCAGGAAGTCGTCGTCGAGCCCCGCGTCGCGGCCGTTCTCGTCCCCGTAGCGGTTCCACAGGTTGACCACGTCGAGGCCGTTCCAGCGCGCGGTGACCACCAGATCGGGCAGCCAGGCGTGGTTGATGTCCAGGTCGCGGATCGTCAGCGTGCGGATGACCGCGCCCGCCGGCGCCTCGAAGTCGAAGTCGACGTCGGCCACGCCCGGGATGCCGCCCACCGCGTCCGGGATGTCCATGTTCACGTTCTCGCTGATGCGCGCGGTGTCGGTCTCGCCGCTGGTGCGGAACAGCAGGTAGCTGCCCGTCGCCTCGCGGAAGCCGTACACGCGCACGATGTAGTCGCCCGCCTCGAGATCGGCCTCGATCAGCTCGTCGTCGTTCGTGCTGGTCGAGAAGCCGACCTCGCGCAGGTCCCCGGCGCGCAGCAGCCGCATGTCGAGGTCGCCGTTGGCGTGGGCGAACAGCAGGTCGATGCGCACGGTCTGCGCGCTGGCGAGCGTGAAGCGGTAGTAGTCGTCGTCGAAGTCGCACAGCTGGCGGGCCTGGCCGACCGGCGGGAAGCTGGCGGCGTCATCAGCGGTGTCGTTCTGCTCGCCCGACGGCCCCTCGGCGTCGTCCTGGCAGCCCTGGAAGACGTTGACGGTCATGCTGTAGGTCGAGCGGCCCGGCCGGAAGCGGTAGACGCGCACCAGGTAGGTCGCCGGCTGGTTGGCGCGCTGCAGGTACACCGTCTCGGTGTCCTGCACGCCCAGGCTGCTGTCCACGAACACCGGCTCGCCGCCCTCGACCGCGCGCCACAGGGAGACGTCGATGTCGCCCTCGGCGTGGGTGAACGCCACGTCCACCTCGAGGCCGTCGCCCGCGTTCAGATCGATCTGGTACCAGTCCGAGGTGTCCGGGCAGATGACCAGGTCGCCGTACCGCACGCCGCGGCTGTTGGCGTCCTCGACCGCCGTGGCGTTGGCGGCCAGGTCGTTCGAGGCGGCCTCGTCGAAGGCGTCGTCGTCGCAGGCGACGACCTCGTCGGGCGTGGACGGATCGCAGTCGTCGTCGACGCCGTTGCCGGGGATCTCGATCGGGCCGGGCACCTCGGCGTTCATCGGCGCGCAGTCCTGGTCGTCGGGGATGCCGTCGCCGTCGGCGTCCGGCGCGCCCGCGTCGCACTCGACGTCGCCGCCACGGCAGTCGTGATCGACGCCGTCGCTGCACAGCGTGTCGGCGTTCTCGACGGCGTCCGGGTTCACGTCGGCCGCCATGTCGTCGCAGTCGTCGGCCGACACGAAGCCGTCCCCGTCGATGTCGTCGTCGGGCGTCTCGGCGTCGCAGTCGTCATCGACCCCGTTGTAGGGCACCTCGTCGGCGTCCGGGTTCACCGCCGCCGACTCGTCGTTGCAGTCCGCGCCGCCGTTGCCGCCGGGGAAGCCGTCGCCGTCCGCGTCGGCGTCCTTGGTCGCGGGATCGCAGTCGTCGTCGGCGCCGTTGTAGAACACCTCACTGGCGTTGGGGTTGATCGCCGGGTTCTCGTCGTCGCAGTCCTCGGGGCTGTCGAAGCCGTCGGCGTCGAGGTCGTTGTCCGGCGTGTTGGCCGAGCAGTCGTCGTCGATGCCGTTGTAGGGCACCTCGGCCACGTTCGGGTTCACGTTGGGGTTGTCGTCGTTGCAGTCGCCGTCGACCTCGGTCACCCCGTCGCCGTCGCGATCGTCCATGCTGGGCACGCCCAGCTCACCGTCGCAGTCCTCGTCGACCTCGTTGCCCGGCACCTCACGGCCCTCGGGGTTGATGTGCACCGCGCGATCATCGCAGTCGCAGGGCGCGCCCTCGCCGGCCACCTCGCAGGCCGGGTAGCCGTCGCCGTCGACGTCGTCGTCCTTCGTCTGCGGATCGCAGTCGTTGTCCTTGCCGTCGTAGGGCACCTCGGGCTGATTCGGGTTGATCGCCGGATCGTTGTCGTTGCAGTCGCCGGCCTTGTCGCTGACGCCGTCGTTGTCGTTGTCCTGCTCGCCGCACTCGCTGTCGGCGCCGTCGCAGTTGTTGTCGACGCCGTCGCCGCACAGGTTGGCGCCGTCCTCGGTCTGCCCGGGGTTCACGTCGGCGCGGCTGTCGTCGCAGTCGGGGCCGGTGCAGTCGGGGCCGATGCCGTAGCCGTCGCCGTCCCCGTCCTGGCAGCCGGCCACCGACGCCACGCAGCGGTTCTGCGCGTTGCACGTCTGGCCCATGTTGCAGTGGTCGTCGTTCAGGCAGCGGACGCACTCGCCGCCGGGCGCGCAGTAGCGGCCGGCGGGGCAGTCACCGTCGCCGGCGCAGGCGTCGCTGCCCGAGCAGGTGTAGGTCGAGAGATCGCAGCGCTGGCCGCTGGGGCAGCCGAGATCCTCGGTGCACTGACCGGGGGTGCAGGCGCTGTTGACGCACACGAGGCCCGTGTCGCAGTCGAAGTTGATGCTGCAGGGATCCCCGTTGCCCCCGCGCGGCGTGTCGCCGACGCCGGTGTCGCGGGCCCCGGGGCCCGCGTCGCCGGCGGCGCGGCCCTTCTCTTCGTCCTCGGCGCAGCCGGTGGCGATCAGCGCCCCCAGGCCCACAATCCAGCACGCACGACGCAACATGGCGGTCTCCTCTCCCGTGAATCCGCGGTCGATTGGGGCGCTTTTAGCAATCGGTGTGCCGCGCGTGGAGGCCCGAATCCCCGCCAGCGCATGGCGACTCGGGTGGCCACCCGCGGCGTGGGGATCACTGGGTGCAACATTTTTCCCTGCACCCGCATCGGAAGCCGCACCTACCCTTGCGGTGCCCCGCACATGGAGGAACGATGCGCTCCGGATCCTTGCCGCTCTGGGCGGCCGCGCTGGTGGCCGGCCTCGCCCTCGCCGGCTGCGACGACGAAGGCGGCGGCCTGACCGAGCTCGAGCCCATTGCCGATGGTGGCGCGTCCGCCGACGCAGCGTCCGGCGCCACGGACGACGCCGGCCCCGGCGTCGACGACGGCGGCGCGCCCCCGGGTGACGCCGGCGCCGAGCCCGAGCCTCCCGAGGACATCGTCGTCGAGCGCCTCGACTTCGAGGACATCGCCCTCACCGACGGCCTCTCCGAGATGCAGACCATCGAGCTGCCCGACGACGTGCTCAGCCTCACGCTGGTGGTGCTCGGCTCGGGCCTCAGCCTGCACGTCGTGCAGCACCTCGAGGGCCCGGACGGCACCATCCTGGTGGCCGAGAACCCGCCGGGCTACCGGCCGGCGCCCCGCGATCGCCTCCTCGGCCCCTTCCCCGGCCCCTTCAACTCGCCCAACCGGTCGGCCTCGAGCAGCACCGCGGTGACCGGCTTCCTCGCCCCCAACAACCCGGGCGTGCAGGTCACCGGCGGCACCTGGACCTTCCAGATCGCCGCCGTCGATGGCCAGGGCCGGCCGGCCAGCGGACAGGCCGACGTCGTGGCGTTCGTGAAGCGCGGCCCCGCCCCCCAGACCCAGGGCCGCTTCGACCTGCACCTGCACTTCACCGGCGCGCGCGGCTGGACGGCCGCCAACGCGCCCACCGACGCCGACTTCCAGCGCGCGCTCGACCGGATGCGGGGCTTCTACGAGCGGGTGGGCATCGAGCTCGGCCAGATCACCTACAACGACATCGACGCCAGCTACCGCACGGTCGACGCCACCGGCCAGGGGCCCCTCGCCGGCATCAACCTGATGTTCGCGCAGAGCAACTACGACACCGGGGTCAGCCTGTTCTTCGTCGACCGCCTGACCAGCCCCTTCGGCGACAACGTCGTGGGCGGCATCGCGGGCGGCGCGCCCGGCCCCATCTTGCTGCGCAACACGCAGCGCAGCGGCGTCGCCGTCGCCACCGCGCTCGATCCCGATCCCGACGCCATCGGCCACATCATGGGGCACGAGACGGGGCACTACCTGGGCCTGTACCACACGCAGGAGACCGTCGGCCCGGTCGACCAGATCGACGACACGCCCACCGGCGGCGCCGGCAACACGAACCTCATGTACCCCACCGTCACCGCGGGGGAGGCCAGCCTGTCGGACGGCCAGGGTTGGGTGCTGCACCGCAACCCGGGTATCGTGCCCCGGTGAGGGAGTTGACGATGAAGACGATCCCGTTGCTCTGCGCGGCGCTGCTCGCCGCGCCCGCGTGGGCCCAGACGGCGCCCGGCGCCGCGCCGGACGCCGTGGTGGTGGCGCCGAGCGCCGAGCTGCTGCTGGGGGCGATCGACGTGCCCCTCACCGACGCGGGGCTCGCCCGCGCGGGCGTCACCGAGCCCGTCGCCCTCGCCGTGGCGGCCGACGGCCAGCGGCGACGCTACCTGCGCGCGCGGGCCGTCGCGGCGACGGCCCGCTTCCGCACGCCCCAGGGGCGCGCCCTGCTCGAGCGCCTCGCCGCCCACGACGCCGACCACGAGATCCGCATCCAGGCGATCATCAGCCTGGCGCGCGCCTTCGGGCCGGCGGATCCGGCCGGCGTGGGGGCCGCGCTCGACGCCCTGGCCCCGGGCGCCCCCGACGCCGTGCGCGCCCTGTTGGACGCCGAGCGGGCGCGCCTGCGCGCCAGCACCGCCGCGAAGTGATCACCGAGGCCGTCCGCGCGGCCTGCGCGGACCGCGACGGCCTGCCCTTCCCCGCCCAGCGACTCTTCGACGGCGCCGCAGACGGCGTACCCGGCCTGGTGGTCGAGCGCTTCGACGACGCGATCCGCGCCCGCGGTCCCGGACGGCTCGTGTCGGACCTCGCCGCCATCCGCGCGGGCGTCCCGCCGGACGCGCCCTTCTTCTGGCGCTTCACCCACGCGCACGCCGGCGGCCCACCCGGCGACGCGGGCGCGCGCGTCGTGGACGAGCACGGGCTGCGCTTCGGCGTCCAGCTGCGGGGCGCGCGCAACACGGGCCTCTTCCTCGACGCGCGCCCGGCGCGCGCCTGGGTCGGCGCGCACGCCGCGGGGCGCCGGGTGTTGAACCTGTTCGCCTACACCTGCGGCTTCGGCGTCGCCGCGGCGGCCGGCGGGGCGCGCGCCACGGTGAACGTCGACGCGGTGGCCGGGGCGCTCGCCCGTGGGCGGGACAACTACGCGCTCAACGGGCTGGCGACGGACGGGCGCACCTTCTGGAAGGCCGACGTGCTCGACGCGCTGAAGCGCGCCGCCAAGGCCGACGCGCGCTTCGACGGGATCGTGGTGGATCCGCCGCCCGTGCCGCAGGCCGGCGGGCGCGGTCGGCGCCTCGATCCCACGCGCGACCTCGCGCGCCTGATCGGGGCGTGCCGCGCGGTGCTGGCGCCCGACGGGTGGTTGCTGTTGTTGGCGCGCCCGGCCAGCCCGGCGGACGCCGAGCTCGACGCGCTGGTGGGGCTGGGACCGCCCGCCTGGAGCGCCGGACCCGACGCGGACTTCCGCACGCCCTGCCTGCGCGCCCGCGCCTGGATGAATCAACCGCCGCGGTAGATCACCCGCGACACGTCGTTCTCGCGCAGCGTCAACGTCGTCAGATCGGGCAGCGTCGGCTTCAGCCGATCCCAGATCCACTTCACCAGCACCTCGCTGGTGGGGTTGTCGAGGCCCTCGAGATCGTTGAGATAGTTGTGATCGAGCTGCGCGTACAGCGGCCGAAACGCCGCCTCGATGTCGCCGAAGTCGATCACGAAGCCCGTCGCCTCGTCGAGATCCCCCTCGACGTGGACGTCGAGGTAGAACGCCAGGCCGTACAGCCTGCCGCAGGGGTGCCCGGGCGGCACGCGCGTCAGCTTGCGCGCGGCCTCGAAACGGATGGTGTGGATCAGCTCGAAACGCGGCACGGCGCTCCTCTCCTGGGCGCGGCGATCACTTCTTGCGCAGGATGACGCGCCAGTGATGGCCCCGCCGGTCGTACAGATCGTCCCCCGACAGGATCAGCGGCGCGTAGCCCTCGCGCTCCACCTTCACGTCGACGTCGATGGGCACATAGCACCACTCGGCCTCTTCGCAGACGACCTCCTGGGTGTCGGTGCGGGTGAACCTCGACGGCGCCGGGGCGACCTGCACGGCCACCTGCTGGCGACGGTCGACGCCCCCATCGGGCAGAGGACCCTCGATGAGGTCCAGAGGTTTCGGCGGAGGAGGCGGCGGAGGCGCCGGCGCCGCGTCGGCCGCCGACGGCTCCACGGCGAGGCTGGCCAGCGCGCCCGGCGCGACCCCCTTGCCGTCTACGCCCAGCGCCGCCACGAGACGGCCCCGCGCGAACCAGGCCACCGCCAGCACCATCACCACCAGCGCGGTGGCGATGACGCCCTGCGTGCGATCCACCGGCCGAGGCGGAGGGTGCGGTGAAGGGGCCGGCGCGCTGCGCGGCCCCCCCCGCTCGAGCGCGCCGACCGCCGGCGCGCCGTCGGGCGTGCCGCGGGGCGCGGCGGCCGCCGAGCGCGCGGCGGGCGGCGGTGGCGCGCGCTCGAGATCGAGCTCGAGGGGGCCCTCGTGCAGGCTGAGGGGGGCGTGCTCCACCGAGCCCCCCACGAACTGCCCCCGGTCGGCGTCGAAGTCGAAGGGATCGACGCCGTCCCCCGGCAGCAACGAGGCGTCCGACTCGAGCCAGTCCGGCGCATCGGGCGCCCCGGGCCCGCCGTCCCGCGCGCGCCCCGGCGGGGGCAGGAGGCCGCTCGGCGGCGAGACCGGCGACGCGGCGGCGAGCGGCGGCGTCGACTCGACGGGCCGCACGGGCAGCGCGCGCGCGGCGTTGACCGACGCGGTGACGTCGTCGGCCGAGAAGGCCTGGGTGGCGGCGAAGGGATCGAGGGGCTCGGACGCCCCGCCGCCCGGCGGCAGCCGGGCCGCGACCGCCGCCGGCAGCGGCCCGTTCATCGTCACCGAGCCGTCGAGCTCGAGGAGCGCGTCGGTCTCGCCCAGCTCGGGCAGCAGCGCCTCGAGGGTCTCCCGCAGGTGATCGGCGCTGGCCGGCCGGCGCTCGGGCGCCTTCGCCAGGCACTGCAGGACCACCGCGTCGAGCCGCTCCGGCACGCCGAGCAGCGGCGCGCGGACGCTCAGCGGCTCCGGATCGCGCTCGACCTGCGCCTTCAGCACGGCCTCCTTCTCGCCCCGGAAGACCGGCTCGCCGGACAGGGCGCGGTAGAGCAGCGCGCCCACCGAGTACAGATCGCTGGCCGGGGTGACCCCCTGCCCCTTCACCTGCTCCGGCGCCATGTACCGCGGCGAGCCCTTCACCGCGGCGCCCGGCCAGAGCGTGAAGTCGGGATCCTCCCCCTCCGGCCGCAGCACCTTGGCGATGCCGAAGTCGAGCACCTTGACCGCGTAGCGCTCGCGGTCGCCGCTGGCCAGGCGCTGCAGGAACACGTTGCCCGGCTTCAGATCGCGGTGGACGATGCCCAGGGCGTGCGCCTCGGACAGCGACTTCAGCACCTCGATGGCGATCCACACCGCCTCGGTGGGCCGGAGGTGGGTGTCCTCGCGCAGCCGCACGCGCAGATCCTCACCCTCGAGGAACTCGGTCACCATGTAGGGCTGGTCGTCGTGGACGCCGGAGTCGATCACCTGCACCGTCTGCGGGGCGTGCAGCCGGGCGAGGTTGCGCACCTCGTGCTCGAAGGCCAGGCGCAGGCCGGGCGCGTCCCGCACGTCGGAGCGGATGAACTTCACCGCGACATAGCGGTTCAGGGTGTGGTGACGCGCCCGCCACACCTCCCCCATGCCGCCCCGCGCGACGAGGGCGTCGAGGATGTAGGTGCCGATCCGGTCGCCGGGCTTCACGTCCCGCACGATGTCATACCCTCCCCCGCGGTGGAAGCGCGCCGCGGGCGCTCAGCCGGCGCTGCGCGCGATGCCGCTTGACAGACCTCCCGAGACGAGATACTGAACAAACGAGCAGCATCGAACGCCCGGCGCCGGCCCGCTTCCACCACCCACCCACGGAGCGGCGTCGGGCGTTCGATGTCTGTGGTCTTCCCGCCGGGCGTCGCGATCATCGACGCCGCAGCCCGAGCGCCAGCGGCAGCAACAAGGCCAGCAACGCGAGCGGCGCGCCGCCGGCACCCGCCGGCCGCACGCCGCAGCCGTCGTCGTCGTCCGCGGCGGCGGGCGGCGGCGCACCGACGCCCGCGTCCGTCGGGGGCGGGGCGACGACCGGCACGTCGAACACCTCCACCGGCGAGAGGCCCGGATCGTCGGCCACGCCGCGGCGACACTCCGCCGAGTCGAAGTCGACGAAGCGACACCCGTAGCCCGCGGGACACGGTCGCAGCGCGTCGCAGCCCTGCGTGCAGTAGGCGTTCAGGCCCTCGGTGAAGCAGATCAGGTCGGCCTGACAACCGGCGAGGGCCGGCTCGGCGCTGTCCTCGGCGCAGGGCTGGCCGAAGCCGGGCACCTGGGTCACCGGCAGACGGCAGGCGCCGTCGCCGCACACGGTCTCGCCTCCGCACGGCTCGCCCTCGGCGCACGACGTGGTGCAGTACGGCCGCACGCGGGCCGGATCGTCCACGCAGACGAGCCCCTCGGCGCAGCCCCGGTCGGCGGCGCAGGGCGCGGCGAAGCCGGGCAGCCCATTGAGCGGGGCGCAGGCGGGCGTGGTCTGGCCGGCGCAGCGGAAGCCTTCGGGGCAGCTGCCCGGACCGCTGCAGGCGCGGGTGCAGAAGGTGCGGTCACCGTCGGCCAGGCACACCAGGCCGTCCACGCAGGCGACGTCGGCGCAGGCCTCGCCGAAGCCGACGCGCGGGGGCGCGTCGCCTCGCGCGCAGACCTGCGCCTCGGTGCAACGGAAGCCCTCGGGGCAGCCCTCCATCGGGCACCGCTTCGTGCAGTAGCCGTCGTCGCCCGCCGAGGCGCACAGCTCGCCCGGCGGGCAGCCGTCGTCGTCGGCGCAGGGATCGCCGATCGCGGCCCGTCCGCCCAAGGGCAGACCCCACAACGCCATCAGCGCCAGCCAGCGCACCATCGGCACCTCCGGGCGGCATCATACCCGCCTCGGCGCCTCACCGCAGCGGCCCGGGACGCCCGCCCGCGTCGCGATCCGGATCGACCGCGTGCACGGCCGGGTCGACGTAACGGTGCGCCCCCCCGAGCGGGCTGTGGAGCGTCCACACGCCCGGCGTCTCGGTCGGCCGCACCGCGGCGCTGTCCACGGGCACCTTGCCGCCCCCGCCGGGGATGTCGATGACGTAGGTGGGCCAGGCCAGCCCGGTCAGGCGGCCGCGCAGCGCGCGCACCAGCGCCAGGCCCCGGTCGAGGCTCACCCGGAAGTGCTGGGTGCCGACGGTCAGGTCGGGGTGATGCAGGTAGTAGGGGCGCACCTGAAGATCGAGCAGCCCCTCGAACAGGGCGGCCAGCGTCTCGGTCGCGTCGTTCACCCCCGCCAGCAGGACGGTCTGGTTCAGGACGGTCAGGCCGGCGTCCACCAGGTGTCCCACGGCCGTGGCCGCCTCGGGGGTCAGCTCCCGCGGGTGGTTGAAGTGGGTGACGACGTACAGGGGTCGATGGCGGGCCAGCGTCGCGGCCAGCGCGCCGTCGACGCGCATCGGCAGGGTCACCGGGAAGCGCGTGTGGATGCGCAGGCGGCGCAGGGTGCCCAGGCCGCGCAGCCGGCCGAGCAGCGCGTCGAGCCGGGCGTCCGACAGCATGAGCGGATCGCCCCCGCTGAGGATCACCTCGCGGATGGCCGGGGTGCGCGCCAGGTAGGCCAGCGCCTCGTCGAGGGCGGCGTGCAGCCGGATCGGATCCTCGTTCAGCGCCACCTTGCGGAAGCAGTAGCGGCAGAACATGGGGCAGCGGAACGTGGGGAAGAGCAGCGCGCGATCCGGATAGCGGTGGACCAGCACCTCGGTCGGCGCGTGGGCGCGGTCGCCGATGGGATCGGTCCGCTCGCCGGGGCCGACCAGCAGCTCGGCCAGGTCGGGGACGGCCTGCTTGCGGATGGGGTCGTCGGGATCGGCGGGGTCGATCAGGCCCAGGTAGTAGTCGCTGGCCAGCACCTCGAAGCGTTCGCCCACCGCGCGCAGCGCCGGCGCGTCGGCGGCCGCCACCAACCCGCGCGCCACCAGGGCGTCGACGTCACGGGCGCCGGCGCGCAGCGAGTCGCGCCACGGGGTCGACGGGAGAACCCGCAGCGCCCGGCGAGGATCGCGGGCGGTCATGCAGCCGGCAGCAGCTCGGCCGACGTGTGCACCGGGCAGCGCCACGCGCCCGTCTCGGGATCCCGCTCGGCCGGGTTGCCGCAGGCCGAGCAGCGGGGCGCGACCTCCCGCGTGGGCGGCCGCTTGTGCCCTGGCCAGGTCATGCCCATGAACTCCAGGAACTGCCACCACAGCCCCGGACCATCGCGTCGACTCATCATTCCGCCGTCCCCGCGAACGCCGCGCGGGCTACTCCTCGCCCTCGTCGTCGCCCTCGCCCTCGGGCTCCGCTTCGGCCTCTTCCTTGGCCGCCTTCGCCCGCAGCTTCTCGAGCTTGGCCTCCAGCTTGTCCGCCTCGCGGTCCAGCTTGGCCAACGCCTTCAGGTGCTTCTCACGCAGCGACACCGCCTGCTTGCCCAGGCTCGCCTTGTCCTTGTCCTTCCCGGCCTCGACCGCCTTCCGGTACTGGTCGACCAGCTTGCGGTTCTGCTGCAGATACGCGTCGTTGGCCTTCAGCATGCGCGACACGAGGGGCTCGAGCGCCTCGGTGAAGTCGAGGAAGGTCTGGCCCTTCGTCTGCATCTCGTTGAGCCGCTTCTCGAGATCGAGGCGCGCCTTGTCGACCTTGTCCCGCAGCTTCTCGTCGGGATCGGCGAGCACGGGCTTGGGCGCGTCCTGCTTCTCGATCAGCCCCTGCTCGAGCAGACCGCCCTCGGCGTCGATGTCGAAGTCCTGCGCCAGCGCCGGGGTCGCGCCCAGGCCGACGCACAGGGTGAGCACCGTATACAGTCGCTTCTTCATCTCGTCCTCCCTGCCAAGGCGGCCCGAATGATGGCCGCCGGCGCGCTCCGACGCAACCGCGCCGGCTTCATTCGTCCTTCCCCGGCCCCAGCCCTTCGACCTGCGCCGCGGGATCGATCGCCGCGCGCCCCTTCAGGTTGTCGGCGAAGGTGTCGTCGGCGAAGACCGCGCGCGCGCCGGCGCCCGCCACCACCCCGTGGGTCGCGTTCCGCTTGATCGTGTTGCCGCGGAAGGTGGGCCCGGCGCTGTCCGCCAGCTCCACCCCCGCCCGGCCGTTGCCGGTGATCGTGTTCTCCTCGAAGACGCCCCGCCCGCCGGCCTGCACGTACACCCCCGACGCCTGGTTGTCGCGCACGACGTTCCGCCGCGCCTCGGGCGCCCCGCCCTCCTTGACCTCGAACCCCGCCAGCCGGTTCCCGGTGATCGTGTTCTCCTCGTAGGTACCCCCGGCGCCCTCGTGCACGAACACGCCGCCCTGCTGCCCGTCGCGCACGCGGTTGCGGCGCAGCACCGGCGCCGCCCCGTCCTTGACCTCGACGCCGGCGAGCCCGCTGCCCTCGATGTCGTTGTCCGAGACCTCCGGCGCGGCCCCGCCGTGGATGTACAGGCCGCTGCCCAGGCCGGCGACGAGGCGGTTGCCGCGCACCCGCGGCGTGGCCTGATCCTTGATTTCGATGCCGGCCAGCCCGTTGCGCTCGAAGTGGTTGTCGACCACCTCGCCGGCCGCCCCCCCGTGTACGTACAGCCCGCTCTCCACGCCGTCGTGCACCCGGTTGCCGCGCAGCACGGGCCGCGCGCCGTTGCGCACCTCGATGCCGGCCAGCGTGTTGGCGAACACCTCGTTCTCTTCGTAGGTGCCCGCCCCGTCCGTGTTGACGAAGATGCCGCTCTCGCGCCCCTCGAAGACGCGGTTGCGGCGCACGACCGGCGCGGCGTCCTCGCGCACCTCGACCCCCGCGAGGCGGTTGCCGTAGATGTCGTTGTCCTCGATCACCGGGCGCGCCCCCGCGTGGGCGAACACGCCGCTGCCCCCGTTGTGGTGTACGCGGTTGCCGCGCAGCGTCGGCGTGGCGTCGCCCTTCGCCTCGAAGCCCGCGTTGCCGTTGAACGCGATCTCGTTGTCCTCGTACAGGCCCTTCCCGCGCTCGAACACGAAGACGCCCGCCGCCTTGCCATCGATGATCGCGTTGCCGCGCAGCAGCGGATCCGCCTCGCCGTGCACCGCCACGGCGGCCAGCATGCCGCTGCGCACGCGGCAGCCCTCGAGCACCAGCCGCCCCCGCTGCACGTCGACGGCGAACCACTTCTGATCGCCCACCGTCTCGAGCGTCAGGTTGGCCACGCGCCCCCGCACGGCGTCGAAGCGCAGCACATTCGTGTTCTCGGCGCGCACCCGCACGTGGCGCGGATCACCGACGCCGACGATCTCGAGGGGCGCCTTCAGATCCAGGGACTCGCGGTAGGTGCCCGGGCGCACGACGATGCGATCCCCGGCGCCGGCGGCGGCGATGGCCGCGCTGATGGTCAGGTGGTCGCCGGCGCCGCGCCAGTCGACCGTGAGCACCCGGCCGCTGGTGTGGATGGAGGGATCCGGGGGCGGCGCGGCCTGAGGATCCGCCGGCGTCGCGGCGGGCTTCGCCACGGTCACCTTGGGCGCCGCCGGCGCGCCCAGATCGGGCGCCTTCATCGGATCGGGGGTGAACTCCACCACCCGGCGGTTGGGCGGATCGTCCGCCGGCGCGTCCCGATCGCAGGCCAGGGCCAAGAGCACCACCAGCCCCCCGATGCACCACCGCGCCACGCGCACCTCCGCCTCGCCGACCGCCCGCAGGATGGACCATCACGCGGGCCCTGTCACCCGGCGCTTCCCCCGACCACGGCCCGCCTGATAGGGAGCGTCTCCACCCGGGAGGTTGTGCATGAGCGATCCGTACCGCGACCGCGTCGCCCTCGTCACCGGCGCCGCCTCGGGCATCGGCGCCGCCCTCGCCCGCGCCCTGGCGGCGCGGGGCGCGCGGGTCTGGGTCACCGACCGCGACGCGGCGGGCGCCGAGGCCACGGCGGCCGCGCTGCCCGACGCCCGCGCGGCCGCGCTCGACGTCACCGACGCCGAGGCCTTCGCCGCCCTGGCCGAGCGCGTCGTGGCGGAGAGCGGTCGGATCGATCTGCTGTTCAACAACGCGGGCGTCGGCCTCGCCGGCGCGGTGCGCGATCTCACGCTCGCCGACTGGCGGCGCGTCATCGACGTGAACGTCTGGGGCGTCATCCACGGCATCCACGCGGTGTACCCGCACCTCATCCGGCAGGGCGGCGGCGCGCTGGTCAACGTCGCGTCGGGCGCGGCGCTCGCCCCGCGCCCGGGCATGACCGCCTACGCGGCCACCAAGGCCGCCGTGGTCGCCCTGTCGACCTCGCTGCGCGCCGAGGCCGCGCTGCACGGCGTACAGGTCAACGCCATCTGCCCCGGCTTCATCGCCACGAACATCATGACGTCGACCACCTTCCGCAACGTGGACGGCGCGGAGCTCATGGGCCGCGTACCCCTGAAGCCCATCACGGCCGACGACTGCGCGCGCATCGCCCTGCGCGGCGTCGAGGCCGACCGGCCGATCATCCCGGTGTC
>JAUHXL010000146.1 GCA_030426945.1 bacterium | reverse complement strand
GCGATGCCCCAGTTGGGCGGGATGGGCATCATGTCGGGCCCGACGTCGGCGTCGCTGCCGCCGCCGTCCACGCCCGCGTCCATCACGTCGCCGTCCACGCCGAAGTCGGCGGGCGGCGCGCCGCACTGGGCCAGGTAGGCCGCCTGGCTGACGCAGCGGATGGGCCAGCCGCGCGTGCCCAGGGTGCGCACCTCCTGGATCGGCTCCGTGCCGCCCGGCGCGTACTCGGCGATGCGGGCGTGCAGCGTGACGGTGCCCTGCGAGGTGCAGAAGAACGCGTCGCGCGCCTGGCGCCCGTTCATCGGGATCGGCTCGCTGGTGCCCTCGTTCGACGAGATGAAGCGCCCGCCCTCGCCGCCACCGCCGCCCTCGTCGTCACCGGCGATGAACATGACGACCTCGGTGCCGGCCGTCATCAGGCCGCCCGAGTTGCGGGGATCGCTGCCCGTGGCGACCACGTTGGCGGTCAGCACCGTGCCGTTGGCGACGTCCTCGGCGGTGGGCACCGGCAGCACGTTCAGATTGCACGCGCTCGAGGCGACGATGCTGAGCGACGGCGGCGCGGGCGTCGGCGGCGGATCCTCGTCCGAGCACGCGGCGAGAGCGCCGAGTGCGACGAGAGCGCAGGTCAGACGCCCGATGTGAGCGTGCCTCATGGAACCCCCTCCGTTCGCTCGCGGGCCGAAACGCCGCGTCCTCAGCGGTCGCGCGCCGATCCCCCGGGGCAAGGCTACAGAGCGCTTCGAAAGGGTGTCAACTTCCGCGCGGGCCCCGCCCAAGGTACGCAGCATAATGTCACAAGGCTCCGAGATCGCGAGAGAAATCATCGGCGGCGTCGGTGCGGAAGGCGACCCCTCCCAGCACCGGCAGCGGTCGCCGCCACAGGCGCCGCCCGGACTCGACCGCGTAGGCGTGCAGGACGGTGGTGCCGAGACGATCGACCACCAGCGCGTAGAGGACGTCGCCCCGGGCGTCGATGTCGACGACGGCGTGCTCGACGGCGAGCACGCGCTGAGCGCCCCGCGCGCGGTCCGGGTGATCCGGCGGCAGGTCGAAGCGGCCCACGTCCACCAGCGACACGTAGTCCGTCTCGCGGTGCATCACCGCCAGCCACCGCCCCACCCGCACCATGCGCTCGGCCCGCGGCGAGTAGTCGCCGGGCAGGCCGACGATCTCGGGCGCCCGCACCCCTTCCCAGTCCGTGCGCAGGATCGCGTTGTGGTTGCGGCACGCCACGTACACCCAGTCCGCCTCGGCCAGCACCCCCTTGGGCAGGCAGCCCTCCGGTGCGTCCATCATGCGGTTCGTGACGACGCCGCTGCGCAGATCGAGGGCCAGGGCCCGCCCGGTCCCGTCGAGCGCGGTGAGCGCGGCGAGGGGGCCGCGGGTCGACAGGTGGCTGGGCCGCGTCGCGTCGCCGCCCAGCGCGACGCCGCGCAGGGGCGCTTCGCCCGCGGGATCGGTGAAGTACAGCATCGGCGCGCTGCGCATCGGCACCCACACGCCGTCGACCGCCGGCTCCGGCTCGCCCGCGCCACCGTCCGTGGGCAGGGGCCGCTGCACGATGGGCTGGTTGGGCAGCAGCACGGACAGCACCGAGCGGCTGGCGCCGGGCGCGGTGGTGGTCAGATAGAAGGCGCCCGCGCGGACGGCGAAGCCGCGCAGCTCGCCCGCGAGCCCCGAGTCGACGATCACCCCGGTGGGCGTGCCGTCGTCGAGGTCGATCTGGTGGATCCGGCCGTCGGCGATCGACAGCACCCAGCCGCGGGGCGCCTCGACGTAGATCGCGCGCTCGACGCTGACCTGGTGGACGCCGTCGTCCGCGGTCAGCCGGAAGGTGTAGCGGCCGGGGCGGCGCGGCAGGTAGGCCGCGCCGACGCCGTCGGCCTCGAAGCGCGGCCCCATGCGGAACGGCCCCGACAGCAGCGACCAGTGGAAGTCCAGCGCGCCTGGGCCGCCCTCGTCGCGGCTGCGCGCGGCGCTCAGGCGCACGGTCTGGCCGAGGTGCAGGCGATCGGCGCTGACGTCGAAGACCGGCACGGGCGGGTGATCCTCGCCCGGCTCGGGGGGCGCCGCGTCGCCCTGGGCGTCGGGCGCGACGGCGCCCGCGTCGTCGGGCGGCGGACGGTCGGCGTCGGGCGCCGGCGCCGCGTCCTCTGCGTCCGGCGGGCCGGCGTCCGCGGGCCTCGTGTCGTCGCCGACCCACACGTTGACGAAGTCGGGCGCCGAGCGCTCGAGGCCGTCATCGACCACCAACTCGAAGACGTAGAGGCCGTCGGCGCCCAGCGGCACCAGCGGCTGCGGGTCGCGCCGCAGGCTCGCGCTCAGCGCCACGGGCGCGGGCGACTGCACCACCGACCACCGCAGCGCCAGGGGATCGCCGTCGGGATCGAAGCTGTCCCGCCCGTCGAGCCGCGCGTACACCGTGTCCTGATCGCGCACCACGCGGAGGTCGCGCCCGGCGCTGGCCACGGGCGCCTGGTTGATCAGGCCGTCGGGCGTGCAGCCCGCCCCCGTCAGCAGCAGGGCGGCCAGCGCGGTCGCGCGCCACCGCGTCGAGCGAGGCGGGGGCGTCCGGGCGAAGGCGGGGGGGGCGGTGGTGTCCACGCCCGAGATCAGCGGACGACCGGGTGCCGCCCTTGAGGGTGGTCGCCAAACACCCAGGGGCCGCCCGTCATGCCGTGGTCGTGGGTGTCGTCGTCGTCGTGGTCGCGCGACCTGTCGCCGCGCTCTGCCGCGAAGGACGGCACGGTCGACACCGTGGGCGACCGCCCGCAGGGCGGCCCGAGCGAGCGTGGTCCACGGCCCAGGGAGGCGGACCGCTGGCCGCTTCCGACCACGACCATGACCACGACCACGACCGCGACGCCCGCCCAGGCGGGCGTTACCCGCCGTTGATTTCGGTCCCCCCGGTGGTATCTTGCCCCGCACCCCGACATCGGTGGAGGTGGAGATGCGCCGGCTGGCCCTCGTGACCGCCTGTGCCGCGACCCTGACGCCCACCGGCGCCTGGGCCGGCGGCTTCGAGGGGGAGTACCCCGACAACGGCGCCCGCGCGCTCGGTCGCGGCGGCGCCTTCGTGGCCAAGGCCGACGATCCGACCGCGCTGTACTACAACCCCGCCGGCCTGGGCCTGCTGCGGGGTACCAACCTGCTGCTGTCGGTCAACCTGGTCGACGTCACGCACAGCTTTCAGCGCGCACCCGACATCGTGCAGACCAACGTGCGGCGCTCGTTCGGCCCGATCGAGACCGACAGCGCGCCCTTCCCGGCGCCGATGCTGATCGGGCACTTCGACTTCGAGGCCCTGCCGATGCTCGACTTCGCGGTCGGCGTGTACGGCCCGTCCTCGCACCCGAACCGCAGCTTCCCCTCGCAGTTCCCCATCGCCAGCGCGGTGCGCGAGGTGAACGGCATGTCGATCGACCGCATCGACAAGCTGCGCGGCGTGCGCGACGACGCCCTGGCGCCGAACGGCCTGATCGTCGAGTCGCAGATGCTGCTGGCCTATCCCACGGTGTCGGTCGCCTGGACGGTGACCGATCAGCTTCGGCTGGGCGTCTCGCTGCAGGCGGCCATGATGCAGGCCACCATCAAGAAGGCGATCGGCGGCGTGCTGCCCGCGGTCACCGAGCTCGAGTTCCACGACTACTTCACGCCCACCGGCATCATCGGCGTCCACTACGCGCCCACGTCGTTCCTCGAGTTCGGCTTCAGCCTGCGGCCTCCGATCAGCGTCGAGGCCGAGGGCACGGTGACGGCGACGCGCTTCGCGCAGTGCGCGCGCGGCCCCTGCGGCACGCCGGAGGAGAGGGCGGACGAGCCCCTCGGCCCCTATCCGCTCGAGGGCGAGCAGGTCCTGCTCGACGCCAACGGGCAGCCCGCCGACGGCGTCACCTTCGACTTCGATCAGCCGATGATCACCCGCCTGGGCGTGCGCTACGTGCACCGCGTGGGCGAGGCCGAGCTGTTCGACGTCGAGTTCGACTACGTCCACAGCCTGCAGTCGGTGCACGAGTCCTTCGTGGTCGGCTTCGACGCGACGCAGACCGTGGTCGAGGGCCTCGCCGACCCCATCCCGGTGCCCGGCATCGAGGACGCCCGCAACTACCAGGACACCCACGGCTTCCGGCTGGGCGGCGACTACGCGGTGCTGCCCGATCTGCTGACGCTGCGCCTGGGCGGCACCTACGAGACCGGCGCCAGCCCCGACGCCTACACCACCCTCGACTTCCCCGGCCTCGATCAGTGGTCGATCGCCGGCGGCTTCGGCCTCAGCTTCGACCTGGTCAGCGTGGACGTGGGCTACACCTACGTCGGCCTGATCGATCGCACGGTGACCGACAGCGAGGCGCCCCTCGAGGATCTCCAGAAGGTGGTGGCCGACGAGGAGAAGATCGGCAACGGCACCTTCTCGGGCCACTACCACGTCTTCGGGCTGTCGACGACCTGGCACCTTTGATCGCCGCGACGCCTCGTCGGTGCAGAGCGTTCCGCTCCGACGCGACGACGCTCCACGTCGCGGCCGGTCGTGGTCGTGGTCGTGGTCGTGGTCGTGGTCGGCCCGTCGAACGGACCGGTGACCGGCGCAGCGCGGTGCCGCGTCGATTCGACCACGACGACGACCACGACCACGACCACGCGAGGCCACGCTTCGCGGGCCTCGAAGTGACATGCAGAGCGACCTGACCGAACTCTTCCCCCTCGACGCGCTGCTCGAGCAGCTGCGCTCGGGGCGGCGCCTCGTCGATCTCACCGGCGTCGACGTCGAGCTCCTGGCCTACCTCACGGTGGCGGTGCAGGCTCGCCTCGCGCGCCCCTGCGTCGTCGTGGCGCCGGGGGACAGCGAGGCGCGGCGCGTCGCCGGCGACCTGCGCTTCTTCGCCGGCGACGTCGAGGTGACGACGCTGCCGGCGGTCGACGCCAGCCCCTACGGCCACTTGAGCCCGGATCGCGGCACGGTGATGGCGCTGCTGGCCGGCCTCGCCCGCCTCACCTGGGATCAGGCCGGCCCCTTCATCGTCCTGTCGGCCGAGACGCTGGCGCGCAAGGTGATGCCGCCCGGCGCGCTGGTCGATCACAGCTTCCTCGTCGCCAAGGGGCAGGATCTCGATCGCGAGGCCTGCCTGCGCGCGCTGGCCGACGGCGGCTATCACGCGGTCAGCACCGTCGAGGATCCGGGCACGTTCGCGGTGCGCGGCGGCATCCTCGACGTCTACCCGCCCAACCTGTCGGCGCCCGTGCGGGTGGAGCTGTGGGGCGACGAGGTCGACTCGCTGCGCACCTTCGACCCGGACACCCAGCGCACGCGCGACGAGTTCGGCGACTCGCTGCTGCTGCCGCCCGTCCGCGAGGAGCTGCTGGTCGGCGCCTACAAGGATCGGGCGCGCAAGGGCATCCTCGACGCGGGCGCCGCGGTGGGCCTGCCCTCGCGCCAGCTCGCGCCGATGCTGGACGATCTGGCCAACGGCATCCCCTTCATGGGCATCGAGGCCTTCCGCCCGGCCTTCTATCCGCGGCTGGCGCCGGTGGCCGATTATCTGCCCCAGGACGCCGTGTGGTTCGTGCTCGATCCGATGGGCGTCGGCGAGCGCCTGCGCGATCACTGGGAGCGCCTGACGGCCGGCTTCGAGGGCGCCCAGGCCGCCCAGCAGCCCGCGCTGCCCCCCGAGGCGCACTGCCTGACGCCCAGCGAGGTCACCAGCGGCCTCGAGCGCGTGACCGAGGTGCGCGCCCACGTGCTGCAGATGGTCGACGAGCTGGGGGCCGTCGACGGGCCCGAGAACGCCATCCGCTTCCGCGTGCCCGACAACCGCGATCTGAGCCACGCGCTGGCCCAGACGCGCGCCGATCGCGAGCCACTCCGCCCGCTGGCCGAGCAGGTGCGCGGCTGGGCCGCCGACGGCACGCGCGTGGTGCTCGCCTGCCGCCAGCAGACCCAGCTCGACCGCCTCGAGCGCCTGCTGAAGGGCTACGGCGTGGCGGTGCAGCGCGGCACCGAGCGCCCCGCCACCTACCTGCACCCGCCCGGCCCGGACGACGCCGGCGCCGTGCTCGTGCAGGGCGACGTGGGCGGCGGCTTCCGCCTCCTGAGCCACGGCTTCGCGCTGGTGACCGAGGAGGAGGTCTTCGGCCGTAAGGCACCGAAACGCAAGGCGAAGGCGCAGGATCAGACCAGCCCCTTCGTGCAGAGCTTCCGCGAGCTCGAGCCGGGCGACCACGTGGTGCACGCCGATCACGGCGTCGGGCAGTACGTCGGCCTGAAGAAGCTGGTGCTGGCCGGCAACGAGCAGGACTTCCTCGAGATCCAGTTCGCGGGCCGCGACAAGCTGTTCGTCCCGGTCTACAAGCTGGGCCGCCTGCAGAAGTACGTCGGCTCGAGCGACGGCAGCCCGCGCATCGACAAGCTGGGCGGCACCGCCTGGGCCAAGGTGCGGGCGAAAGCGAAGCAGTCGGCCGAGGAGGACGCCTACGCCCTGCTCGACCTCTACGCCCGCCGCGAGCTGGCGCCGGGCTACAACTTCACCGCGCCCGACGACTACTTCCGCAGCTTCGAGGCCACCTTCCCCTTCGTCGAGACGCCGGATCAGGCGCGCGCCATCGACGAGGTGCTCGCCGACATGACGCGCCCGCGCCCGATGGACCGCCTGCTGTGCGGCGACGTCGGCTTCGGCAAGACCGAGGTGGCCCTGCGCGCGGCGATGAAGGCCGCGCTCGACGCCAAGCAGGTGGCGGTGCTGGTGCCCACCACCGTGCTCGCGCTGCAGCACTTCAAGACCTTCGTCGACCGGCTGAAGGACTACCCGGTCAAGGTGGCCCTGTTGAGCCGCCTCGTGACGCCGACCGAGTCGAAGCAGGTGCTGCAGGACATCAAGCTGGGTCGCATCGACATCGTCGTCGGCACCCACCGCCTGCTGGGCAAGGACGTCAAGTGGCGCGACCTGGGGCTGCTGATCCTCGACGAGGAGCACCGCTTCGGGGTGGCGCACAAGGAGCGCCTCAAGGACGTGCGCGCGCAGATCGACGTGCTGTCGATGACCGCCACGCCCATCCCGCGCACCCTGCAGCTCAGCCTCAGCGGCATCCGCGATCTCAGCGTGATCACCACGCCGCCCGTCGACCGGCTGAGCGTGCGCACCTTCGTCTGCCGCGCCACCGATCAGGTGGTGCGCGACGCGATCATCCGGGAGCTCGGGCGCGGCGGGCAGGTCTTCTTCGTGCACAACCGCGTGCAGTCCATCGAGGCGCGCAAGGCCTGGCTGCAGGCGCTGGTGCCCGAGGCGCGCATCGTGGTCGGCCACGGGCAGATGGATCCGAAGCAGCTCGAGAAGGTGATGGTCGACTTCACCGAGGGCCGCTTCAACGTCCTCCTGGCGACGACGATCATCGAGAGCGGCATCGACATCCCCACGGCCAACACGATGCTGGTCGACCACGCGGATCAATACGGCCTGGCCCAGCTGTACCAGCTGCGCGGCCGGGTGGGGCGCAGCCGGGAGCGCGGCTACTGCTATCTGCTCGTGCCCGGCGAGGCGGTGCTGCGCGGCGAGGCCCGCAAGCGGCTGGCGGTCATCCAGAAGTTCACCGAGCTGGGCAGCGGCTTCCAGGTGGCCAGCCACGACATGGAGCTGCGCGGGGCCGGCCAGCTCTTGGGTACGCGCCAGAAGGGGCATGTGCAGGCGGTCGGCCTCGACCTCTACGCCCAGCTGCTGGACGAGGCCGTGCGCACCCTGCGCGGCGAGGCGCCGCGGGTGGAGTTCGATCCCGACGTCAACCTGCAGATCAACGCCCGCCTGCCCGAGGAGTACGTGCCCGACGCCCACCTGCGCCTCGTGCTGTACAAGCGGCTGGCCAACGCCAACGACGAGGAGGACGTGCTCGCGGTGCTCGAGGAGATGGAGGATCGCTTCGGCCCCACGCCGGGCCCCGTCGAGAACCTCGTCGAGCTGATGCGCATCCGCACCCTGGCCCGCCTCGTGGGCCTGCAGACCGTCGACGCCGTCGGTGACCGCGCGCAGTTCACCTTCCACCCGCAGAGCCCGATGCCGGTGGCCGCGATCATCCACCTCGTGTCCGCCCCGCAGACCCGCTTCACGGCCCCGGCCGACTTCAAGCTGGTCTACACCTTCACCCTCGAGGAGCGCCGCGACACCACCGTCGCGACGCGAATTGCCTTGCAGCGTCTGGCCGAGTTCGTTACCGAAACGCCCGACGCGGCCCCGGCATCGTGAGCGACATGCACCGATCCCTCCTGACCTTCGCCGTCGCCGCCCTGCTCGTGGGCGTCGGCTGTCGAACCTCCGACGAAGACAAGTCCGCCGGCGGCATCGCCCTCGCCAAGGGGGACGAGCTGACCGACGAGGAGCGGGGCAAGGTGGTCGCGAAGGTCGGCGACGAGGTCATCACCCTCGCCGACTTCGAGCGCCAGCTGAACCAGCAGTCGCCCTTCGCCCGGGCCCGCTACAACAGCCTCGAGCGCAAGCGCGAGTTCCTCGACAGCGTCGTCCGCTTCGAGCTGTTGGCCCGCGAGGCCGAGAAGAAGGGCTACGACAAGGATCCCGACGTCGTGCTGGCCAAGAAGCAGGCCATGGTGAAGCGCTTCACCACCGAGGAGGTGTCGAACCTGGTGAAGATGGGCGACGTGACCGAGGCCGACGTGAAGGCCTACTACGACGCCCACCCCGAGGAGTTCGACAAGCCCGCCGAGGTGCGCGCGGCGCACATCCTGCTGCCCGACGAGGCGGCGGCCAAGGCGCTCCTGGCCGAGATTCAGGCCAAGATCGCCGAGGATCCGCGCAAGGCCCGCGACGTGTTCGCCGACTTCGCCAAGGCGCGCAGCGCGGACGACCAGACCAAGGACACCGGCGGCGATCTGCAGTTCTTCGGCAAGCCGGGCGAGTCGCGGGTCGAGCGCGGGCCGCTGCAGCCGGTGGTCGCGCCGCCGGTGGCGCTGGCCGCCTTCGAGCTCGAGCAGGTGGGCGACGTCGCCGCCGCGCCGATCAAGACGAGCGCCGGCTGGCACCTGGTGCAGAAGACGGGCTTCCGCCGCCCCTACAAGCGGGATCTGGTCGACGTCTCGACCAGCATCCGCAACAAGCTGTTCCGCCAGAAGAAGGGCAAGGCGATGCAGGACTTCATCGAGAAGCTGCGCGCCGAGGCCGGGGTGACCATCGACGAGAAGGTGCTCGCCGAGGTCGAGGTGGACGCGCCGAAGGGGCCGATGCCCAACATCGGCCACCCGCCGATGCCGCCGGGTCTGAAGCGCCGGGGTGCCCCGTGAGGCGCCTCGCCGCCCTGATCGGCTGCGTGGTGCTCGGCGCCGCGGGCCCCGCCGCCGCCGAGATCATCGATCGCGTCGTGGCCGTGGTGAACGACGAGGTCGTGACGCTGAGCGAGGTCGAGGACGCCGCCGCCGGCGCCCTGCGCGAGGCCGAGGCGGAGAGCGATCCGGTGGCGCGCCAGCAGAAGCGCCAGCGCCAGCTGCGCGCCTTCCTCGACCTGATCATCGGGGACAAGCTGGTCAAGCAGGAGGCCGCGAAGGCCCGCATCGTCGTGCGGGAGCCCGAGGTCGAGGCCCACCTCGACCGCGTGATGCAGCAGCAGGGGTGGGGCCAGCCGCAGCTGCAGCAGTACCTGCTGGCGCAGGGGCTGACGCTGGCGGCGTTCAAGGAGCAGGTGCGCGATCAGCTGCTGCAGCGCAAGGTCGTGGGTCGCTTCTTGCGCGACAAGATCACGCTGACCGACCGCGACGTCCTCAACTACTGCCGCGAGAAGACCACCGAGGCGGCCAGCAGCTACGCCGTCGAGGCCGCGCACATCGTGCTGCGCGTGCCCGAGGGGGCGTCCGCGGCCGAGGACGCCGCGCTGCGCCGCAAGGCCGAGGAGATCCGTGACCGGGCGAAGGCCGGCGAGGACTTCGCGGCGCTGGCAGGGCAGTACAGCGAGATCGGCGGCGACAACGGCGGCGCCTTGGGCACGGTGAACAAGGGCGATCTGGATCCCAGCCTCGAGAAGGCCATCTTCGGCCTGCCCGAGGGCGGCGTCGGCGGTCCGGTGCGCACGCCGGCCGGCTACCACGTCGTGCGATCGGTCTCGCGCGTGAAGAAGGCCGCCAGCACCTGCGACGAGGTCGATCCCGAGATGCGCAACGCCCTGTATCAGGAGCGCCTGCGGGACGCCATGGCCGACTGGATCGGCGATCTGCGCAAGAAGGCGTTCATCGAGGTCCGGCTGTAGGGCGGGCCCACGGCGCGCTTTCGGCCGCGCGCCGCGGCGGGTATCCTCGGCCCCGATGAGCAAACGTCGCGTCCTCGTCGCGGACGACGAAGAGAGCATCCGCCACATGTTGGGCCTGCACCTCGGCCGCGCCGGCTTCGAGGTGGTGCCGGTCGCCGACGGCCGGCAGGCGCTCGACGCGTTGACCCGCGACACCTTCGATTTCGCCCTGTGCGACCTGGTGATGCCGCAGCTCGACGGCATCGAGGTCATCCGCGGCGCCAAGGCCAAGGGCGTCGCGACGCCGATCGTGCTGATGAGCGCGCACGCCGACGTCGCGACGGCGCTGCAGGCCGTCAGCGAGGGGGCCTTCGACTACATCGCGAAGCCCTTCCGCGCCGACGAGGTGCTCTTCCGGCTCGAGCGCGCCCTCGAACAGCAGGCGCTGAGCGCCGAGGTGGGGCGCCTCAAGGAGGTCCTCGGCGCCGAGCTGGATCTCGGCGGCATCGTCGCCCGGTCGGACCCGATGCAGCGCGTCTTCCGCACCCTGCGCAAGGTGGCCGACTACAAGACGACGGTGCTGCTGACCGGCGAGAGCGGCACCGGCAAGGAGCTGGTGGCCAAGGCGCTGCACTTCAACAGCGTGCGGCGCGAGCGGCCGTTCATCCCGGTCAACTGCGGCGCCATCCCCGAGAACCTGCTCGAGAGCGAGCTGTTCGGGCACGCGCGGGGCGCCTTCACCGGGGCGGACCGCGCGCGCAAGGGGCTCTTCGAGGAGGCCGACGGCGGCACGCTGTTCCTCGACGAGATCGGGGAGCTGCCGCTGACGCTCCAGGTGAAGCTGCTGCGCGTGCTGCAGGAGGGCGAGATCCGGCGGGTGGGCGAGAGCCAGTCGACCGGCATCGACGTGCGCGTCGTGGCCGCCACGGTGCGCGACCTGCGCGCCGAGGTGGGCGCGGGGCGCTTCCGCGAGGATCTGTTCTATCGCCTCAACGTGCTGCCCATCCACCTGCCACCCCTACGCGAGCGCGAGGGCGACGTGCCGCTGCTCGTCGATCACTTCGTGGCCCGCTTCAACGAGCGCCTCGGCACGCAGGTGCAGGGGCTCGAGGCCTCGGCGGCCAAGGCTCTCGTCCAGTACCCCTGGCCGGGCAACGTGCGCGAGCTCGAGAACGCCATCGAGCGGGCGATGGTGCTCGCCGACGGGGATCGGCTCACAGCCGAGGATCTGCCGCAGCGCATCCGCGAGAGCACCGATCGGATCCGCACCACGCTGGCCAGCGACGAGCTGAGCATCAAGAAGACCACGCGCATCGTCGAGGAGGAGCTCATCCGGCGCGCGCTGACCCGGACGGGCGGCAATCGCACCCGCGCGGCGGAGCTGCTGGAGATCTCTCATCGGGCGCTGCTCTACAAGATCAAGGAGTACGCCGTCGACCTGTGAGCAGCCGCCAGTGAGGTGTTGTGCTGATTTGTGTGGTTTGAACCTACATTCGGCGCTAGGGTGCGGAGTGTGCGGCAAGTCGTGGGGGCTTGCGCGGAGACCTCTGGCACGATAAGTCCGCCAAACCTTTCTTTTCTTGACCGGCTCGCGGACCCTGCCGGAAACTCGCACACGACCGGAAATCCAGCCTTCGGTTGGGGGGGGCGATGGCCAGACGGAAAAATGCCCTCGGGCTCGACATCGGTTCGAGCTCGGTGAAGCTGGTCCAGCTGCGCGAATCCAAGAAGGGGATTCAGCTGGCCAACTTCTCGATGGCGCCGCTTCCGTCGGAGGCGATCGTCGACGGCGCGTTGATGAACGCGTCCGCCGTGGTCGACACGATCCAAGGCATGGTGTCAGCGCAGAAGCTGAAGACCAAAGAGGTCGCCGTCTCGATCAGCGGCCACTCGGTCATCATCAAGAAGATCAGCCTGCCCGCCATGACGCAGGACGAGCTCGACGAGAGCATCAAGTGGGAGGCCGAGCAGTACATCCCCTTCGACGTCAACGACGTCTACCTCGACTACCAGATCCTCCAGTCGCGGCCCGAGCAGGGCCAGATGGACGTGCTGCTGGTGGCCGCGAAGAAGGAGGTCGTCGACGAGTACTCGGGCATCGTGCGCGAGGCCGGGCTCGAGCCGGTGGTCGTCGACGTGGACTGCTTCACGATCCAGAACACCTTCGAGGTGAACTACGGCTTCCCGCCCGGCGAGGCCGTGGTGCTGCTCGACATCGGCGCGAGCACCATCAACATCAACATCATCTCGAACGGGATCACGACCTTCACCCGCGACATCAGCATGGGCGGGAACCAGTTCACCGAGGAAATCCAGAAGCAGCTCAACGTCTCGTACGACGAAGCCGAAGCCTACAAGCTGGGGGGTGAGCGCGGGGTCGACGCCGACAGCGTCGTGCCGCAGGAGGTCGAGCGGGTGATGGCTTCGGTCAGCGAGTCGATGGCGAGCGAGATCCACCGATCCCTCGACTTCTACCTGGCCACCTCGTCCGAGGGCCGCATGTCGCGGGTGTACCTCTCGGGCGGCACCGCCAAGGTGCCCTCGCTGGCGCGCACCATCGAGAACCGCGTGGGCGTCGCCGTCGAGCTCGTCGATCCCTTCCGCAACATCCAGGTCGACCCCAAGCTGTTCAACCTCGACTACCTCAACGAGGTACGCCCGCTGGCCGTGTGCGCCGTCGGGCTGGGGCTGCGGAGGCAGGGCGACAAATGATTCGCATCAACCTCCTCCCGGTCCGCGAGGCCCAACAGAAGCAGACCGGCAAGCAGCTGTTGGCCCTGTTCGCGGTGCTGATCGTGCTCGAGGTGGGTGCGCTGTTCTGGTTCCAGGGCGAGAAGAGCGCCGAGCTCGACGCGATCAAGAAGCGCAACAAGGCGATCGCGGACAAGATCACCGAGCTCAAGAAGAAGACCGACGCGGTCTCCGATCTCGAAGATCAGAAGGCGGAGCTCGAGAAGCAGCGCGCGGTGCTCGACGGCCTCATCGAGGGGCAGAGCGGGCCGGTGCGCATGCTCTACGAGCTGTCGCAGATCCTGACGCCCATCGAGGATCCGCAGAAGAAGCTCGAGGTGCTCGAGAAGGGCTGGAACCCGGACTGGGATCCGCGCCGCCTGTGGCTGGACGGCTTCGTCGAGCGCAACCGCGCCGTGAAGATCTCGGGGCACGCCCGCACCAACGAGGATCTCGCCGAGTTCCTGCAGCGCCTCGGCAGCTCGCGCCACTTCGTCGAGATCAACCTCAACGTCTCGGAGGCGGTGGAGCTCGCCAACCTCAACCGCGCCCGCCTCGTGCGCTTCGACATCGACGCCCTGGTCATCTACGGCCCGGCCGACGTGAAGAAGCTGGCCGAGGGCTCGCTGGGGCAGAAGAAGTGAGGCGTCGCCGTGGCTGAAGGCTTCGACAAGTTCCTGGCGGTCCCCACCTCGCAGAAGGTCATCCTGCTGGTGGTGCTGATGGGCCTCATCGGCGCCGGGTGGTACTTCCTCATGTTCGAGGAGGTCGCGACCAACATCGGCAAGGAGGCCAAGCGCACGCCCGCGCTGAACAAGAGCCTCAGCGACGAGCAGGAGATCGAGAAGAACCTGGTCAAGTACCAGGAGGAGATCGAGCAGCTGAAGAAGGTGCGCGACGAGATGCGCGACCGCCTGCCCGACTCCGCGGAGATCGCCGACCTGCTGCAGAAGATCCACGGCCAGGCGAAGATCGTGGGCCTCGAGATCGCCCGCTTCGAGCGCGGCGACACGGTGATGGAGCAGACCTACGCGCGGATCCCGGTGCGGATGACGCTCAAAGGGTCGTTCAACCAGATCAGCACGTTCTTCTATTACCTGGGTCGGCTGACCCGGATCGTGAACGTCGAGAACATCGAGCTCACCGCCGCGAGCCGGCAGGATCAGGGCAGCGATCTGGTCGCCATCTGCACCGCGACGACCTTCCAGTATCTGCCGCCCGGCGCCGCCGCCGCCGCGGCGGGCAAGAAGGGGAAGAAGTGATGCGCGGACGCTGCCTGCTGTGGGGGCTCGGCGCGCTGCTCGCGCTCGGCTC
>JAUHXL010000145.1 GCA_030426945.1 bacterium | reverse complement strand
TCACGCCCTCGGCCACCTCGTTCATCTCGCCGAGGATGTCGTCGAGCGTCCGCCCCTTCCCCAGCTCGACGCCCACGTGCCGGTTGCGGCTCAGCCCGCCGGTGCAGGTCAGCACCAGATCGCCCATGCCGGCCAGCCCGCTCAGCGTCAGGGGGTTCGCCCCGCGCTTCACCGCCAGCCGCGTGATCTCGGCCAGCCCGCGCGTCAGGAGCGCCGCCATGCTGTTGTGCCCCAGCCCCAGCCCGCTGGCGGCGCCCGCCGCGATGGCGACCACGTTCTTCAGCGCGCCCCCCAGCTCGACGCCGGTGACGTCCTCGGTGGTGTAGACCCGGAAGAAGGGCGTCGAGAACGCCGCCTGCGCCTTCTTCGCCACCTGGTGGAAGCGCGCCGCGATCGTCACCGCCGTGGCCATGCGCTGCAGCGTCTCGCGCGCGAAGCTGGGCCCGGACAGGAAGGCCAGATCCGCCCACAGCGTGCGCGGCAGCACGTCGCACAGCACCTCTTCCATCGTCTGCAGGGAGTCGTTCTCGATGCCCTTCGCGGCGCTGACGATCGGCACGCCCGGCTGCAGCACGTCGGCGACGCCGCTCATCACCTGCCGCATCGCGTGGCTGGGCACCACCACGCACACCAGCTCCGCGCCCTTCACCGCCGCGCGCAGGTCGCCGGTCGCCTCGATGGTCTTCGGCAGGTCGATGTCCTTCTGGTAGCGCGGGTTCCGGTGGTCGCGGTTGATGCCCTCGACCACGTCGGGCTCGCGCGCCCACAAGCGCACCGTTCCGTTTTGGGCCAGCACCGACGCCAGGGCGGTGCCCCAGCTGCCGCCGCCGATCACGCAGCTGTTCATGCCATCTCCTCGGCCGTCGTCGTCGTGCGGAACACCTCGCCCAGGCTCGTCTCACCGAGCGCCAGCTTGCGCAGCGCCGACTCGTGGAGGGTCATCATACCCTCGCGTCGCGCGCGGTGCATGAGCTGGCTGGCGTCGAGCGACTGGCTGATCCCGTGCCGGATGCGGGGCGTCACCGGCAGGATCTCGAACACCCCCGAGCGGCCTCGATGGCCCGTGCCGCGGCACTCGACGCAGCCGACGCCCTCCCGCACGCTCAGCCGCTCGCCCTCGGGCGCCTCGATGCCCAGCAGCGCCAGCTCCCCCTCGTCGAGCGCGCGATCGGTGGCGCAGTGCGGGCACACCTTGCGCACCAGCCGCTGCGCCGCGACGCCGCACACGGTGCTGGCGACGAGGAAGGGCTCGATGCCCAGGTCGATCAGCCGCGTGAACGCGCTGGGCGCGTCGTTGGTGTGCAGCGTCGAGAACACCAGGTGCCCGGTCAGCGCGGCCTGCACCGCGTGCCGCGCCGTCTCGAGATCGCGGATCTCGCCCACCATGATGATGTCGGGATCCTGCCGCAGCACCGTGCGCAAGGCCGAGGCGAAGGTCACGTCGACGCGGTGGTCGACCTGCACCTGGTTGAAGGCCTCGGTGATCATCTCGATGGGATCCTCGATGGTGGTGATGTTCACCTCGGGACCCGCCAGCGCCTTCAAGCTGCTGTAGAGCGTGGTCGTCTTGCCGCTGCCGGTGGGCCCGGTCAGCAGCACGATGCCGTGCGGGCGCCGCAGGAAGGCGTCCCACACCTGGCGCTGCTCGGGGAAGAAGCCCAGCACGTCCAGATCCACCAGCAGCGTGTTCGGGTCGAAGATGCGGATGACCACCTTCTCGCCGAAGGCGGTGGGCATGGTGCTGACGCGCATCTCGATCTCGGTGCCGTCGCGCTCGAGCTTGATGCGCCCGTCCTGCGGCCGGCGGCGCTCGGCGATGTCCATGCGGGCCATCATCTTCAGGCGGCTGGTCAGCGGCGGCACCACCGGGCGGGGCAGGGTGTGCACGGTGTGCAGCGCGCCGTCGATGCGGAAGCGCACGACGCCCTGCTGGCGCTTGGGCTCGAAGTGGATGTCGCTGGCGCGCTGCTCGAGCGCGTGGCGCAGCAGGAAGTCGGCGGCGGCCACGACGTGCCGATCGGTGGCATCGATCTCGGCGTCGGTCTTGATGCGAAACAGGCGCTCGAGGTTGGCGTCGTCGCTGCGGCCGTACTCCTGCTCGGCGGCCATGACCGTGCGCTTGAAGCCGTAGAACTCGCGGATGATGCGGCGGATGTCGTGCTTGCTGGCCAGCACCGGGCGCACGCGCTTGCCGGTCAGGCGCTCGAGGTTCTCGATCAGCTCCTGATCGCGCGGCTCGGCGAGGGCCACCACCAGGGCGTCCTCGCGCTGGTCGACCACCAGGCAGTCGTGGCGCTGGGCGAAGGGGCGGGTGAGGGCGCCGGTGACCAGCTCGAGGTCCAGCTCGAGGGGGTCCAACCGCCGCCAGGGCAGGCCGTGGGCCTTCGCCAGCGTCTGCATGACCGCGTCCTCGTTCAGCGTGGCCTCGGCGTCGGCGCGTGGCAGGTCGAGGCTCGCGATCACCTCGGCGGCACCCACCCGCGGCGCGGCGCCGCGATCCACCGGCCCGCCCACCAGGGCGCGGAGCAGCCGCGCGCGCTGCGCCGGCGCGCGCACCGTGGCGTCGCGCACGGCGGCGTCGTCGAGCAGGCCGGCGTGGCGCAGGGTGTCGAGGACTTCGGCGACGGTGAGGTCGGTGTGCATCGGTCGCGTTCCGCGCGGGCTGGTCGTGGCGCTGTCCTCCTGACTACGCCGCCCGCCGCCTCGCGTCCACCGATGCGCGCCGATGTGGCGTGCCCCGGGGTGCGTTGTTATGGTGGCCAATATCATTGCCACCCCCGAGGAGCGGCATGGCCCTCAACCCGGACATCCGTGACGATGCTGCGCTGAAGACCATCTTCGTGGGCGATCGGCCGACGGCCAAGCGCCTGCGCAAGAGCCGCCTGGTCGTGCTCGAGGGCCCGGACGAGGGGCGCGAGCTGGTGGTGGCGAAGGAGCAGGTGACCGTCGGGCGCAGCTCGGTGTGCGACCTGACGCTCACCGACAACTCGGTTTCGAGCCAGCACTTCACCGTCGAGGCCGACGGCAACAGCTACGTCCTGCGCGACGCCGGCAGCACCAACGGCACCTTCTACGGCGACATCCGCCTCCGCGAGATCTTCCTGCGCCCAGGCACGGTCTTCCGCGCCGGCAACACGGTGCTGAAGTTCGAGCCGACGCGCGACATCGTCACCATCGCGCTGAGCGAGCGCGACCGCTTCGACCAGGTCATCGGGTCGAGCGTGCCGATGCGCGAGATCTTCGCCAACCTCGAGCGCGTGGCGCCCAGCGATCTCACCGTGCTGGTGCAGGGCGAGACGGGCACCGGCAAAGAGCTCATCGCCCAGGCCATCCACAACCACAGCACCCGCGCGAAGAAGCCGTTCGTGGTGCTCGACTGCTCGGCCATCCCGAAGGATCTGATCGAGAGCACCATCTTCGGCCACGAGAAGGGTTCGTTCACCGGCGCCATCTCGCAGCACAAGGGTGTCTTCGAGCAGGCGGACGGCGGCACGATCTTCCTCGACGAGATCGGCGAGCTGGATCTGAACCTCCAGCCCAAGCTGCTGCGGGTGCTCGAGAACCGCGAGCTCAAGCGGGTGGGCGGCGACCGCGTGACCAAGGTCGACTGCCGCGTGGTGGCGGCCACCAACCGCGACCTGCGGCAGATGGTGACCGAGGGCGGCTTCCGGGAGGATCTCTACTTCCGGCTCAGCGTGATGCAGATCCAGCTGCCGCCCCTGCGGCGGCGTCGCGAGGACGTGGCGCTGCTGGTGTCGCACTTCATCGACCGCGCCAACGCCAAGCGGCGCGAGCGCGGGCAGTTCGAGCTCGAGGTCAGCCCCGAGGCGCTCAAGGCGCTGCTCGAGCGCCAGTGGCCGGGCAACGTGCGCGAGCTGAAGAACGTCTGCGAGCGCGCCACCAGCCTGGCCGAGGGGCCGATGCTGACGCGGCGCGACTTCATGCTGGGCAACGAGCCCTCGCTGCTGCCGGCCGCCGCGGCGGCCACCGGCGCGCCGGTGGCGCGGGACGGCGATCTGGTGTTCTCGGTGGACATCGAGGAGTCGTTCAAGGACGCCAAGCAGCAGCTGCTCGACGTCTTCGAGGCGGTGTACCTCGAGAAGCTCGTCTCGAAGCACGGCGGCAACATCTCGCAGAGCGCGAAGGCCGCGGGCCTGACGCGCTACCACCTGCGCGAGCTGCTGAAGAAGCACAACGTCGCCGGCCGCGGCTGATCAGGGTGCCGGTCTCGCCTCGGTGGGCGTCGTGGTCGAAGACGGCCAGGACGCCAGCGCCTGCCGCCCGTGGACCATGCGAGGACGGCGCGCGCCCGGGCCGCGCAGCGTGCGGTTGCTCATGATCTCCGACTGTTCTGCGCGTCGGGGCTGAGCGACCTCTCACCGGGCAGGTCGCCAGACCGCACGATCACGATGCGAGAGTGGGACGTGCGCCCGGCTGATCAGCCGAAGGGATCCGGTCGCACCAGCTCCTCGGTGCCGCGCAGCTGCAGGCCGCGGAGCCGGGCGGCCTCGCTGCCCGTCGCGGTGTTGCGCCAGGCGACGAGGACGCCGTCGGCGCGGATGCGCATCGTCCGGTAGTACAGCTCGACGCCGGTGGACGGGATGCGGACGAGCCACGAGAGCTCGCCGTCGTGCCAGCGGACGCGCCGCACGTCGAACAGCTCGCCGTCGGTGGTGTCGACCATCACGACCGAGAAGCCACCGTCGTGGGTGCGGCCGATGTGGATCTCGTCCTGGTCTTCGTCCCGCCACTCGCCGAGCACCAACGCAGTGGGATCGCGCGGGTCGGCGGGAGGCGCCGATGCGGAGTGGGGCGGCAGGTATCGCATGCCGTCGAGGATAGGGGCAGATCCGCGGGGACGCATCTTCGTGGCCCGATTCGCGTGGCCTGGGCGTTGCAAAGGCGGGGACGGTCCAATCGAAATCTCGAGGGAGCGACATGATGTGGCGACAGGCACCGGTGGTGTTGGCGGTGGGTCTCGCGCTGGGGGTCTCGGCGTGCGACGACGGGGGGGGTGACGAGGGCCCGGACGCCTCGCTCGGCGGCGCGGGCGGCGCGCCGGGCGCGGGCGGCGCGCCCGAGGCGACGGGCGACTGCCCGAGCGACGTGTTCCTCGATCTGTCGGCGGCGGAGGGGCCCGGCGACGCCTACGACGCGCCGAGCCAGACGGTGGCCTGCGCCGACGGCGTGATGACCGTGCGCAGCAACGGCCTGCCGCACCACGCCTTCCAGCAGACGACGCCCAACGCGCTGCGCACCCAGGACCACACCTGGCAGGTGCCGATGGCGCCGGCGGTGGCGGTGGAGCGCACGGCCATCCCGCTGCTGGGCGTGGCGGCCTTCACCATCGCCGGCATCCCCGTGTACGGCCCCAACGAGGCCGCCATGCCGGATCCCTACGGCGATCCGGTGTTCAACGACATCCTCGACTGGTGCAAGGGCCACACGGGCGGGCAGGGCGACTACCACAACCACGCGCTCCTGACCGCGTGCTTCTTCCCCGACCTCGCCGCCGACGCGCCCTCGCCGATCATCGGCTACGCGCTCGATGGCTTCCCCATCTACGGCGCCCGCGGGTGCGTCGACGCGGACTGCGCCGAGGTCGTCACGTTCGAGAGCAGCTGGGAGCGCACCGGCGATCCCACCACCTACGCCTGGGACAACCACGCGTGCACGGCGGCCACCTGCGACGAGGCGGCGGGCACGAAGCTGGATCGCTGCAACGGGCGCGTGGGCCCGGACGGCACGTACCGCTACCACGCGACCGACGGCTTCCCGTACGTGCTGGGCTGCTACCGGGGCACGCCCATCGCGGGGCAGACGCAGGGGCCCGCGGCCGGGCCGATGCTGGACGGCGGCGAGGTGCCCGCGGGCGGCGACTGCGGTGACTGCGCGGCCCAATGCCCGCCGGAGGCGATGGGCTGCACCTGCGCCGACACCCCCGAGGGGGCGCGCTGCGTGCCCAGCTGCGCCCAGGACGCGGATTGCCCCGCGATGGGCATGCGCGGCGAGGCGCTGGCCTGCGTCGAGGGCGTGTGCCGCCCGGCGATGGGGCCCTGAGCCGGTGTCGCGCGACGTTGGCGGTGTCGCGCGCCGTTGGCGGCCGCGCCGACGACCGGCGCGCCTCGGGGCCGGGCGGAGCCGTGGGGTGGCGCTGGCGCTGGCGGCCAGCCTGGCGTGGGGGTGCGGGGCGGAGGCGGATCCCCTCGATCTCGACGGCGGCGCGCCGCCGCCGAGCACCGTGACGTTCCACCTCGCCTGGGATCTCACCGGCGTCACCGTCGAGGAGGACGGCGCCTGGTCGGTCGTGACCGATCGCGATCTCACCGTGCGGATCGAGCGCGCCTGGCTGGTGTTCTACCAGGCGTCGCTGGTGCCCTGCGCCTCGGTCGAGCCCCAGGGCCGCCTGGGCGACGACCTGCTGTGGTTGCTGGGCGTCGGGGTCGCGCACGCTGGCCACGACGATCCGGGCATGGATCCCTCCACCTGGCCCACGCCGACCGTCGAGTGGCTGGTCCCGCCCGCGCCGCGCACCTTCGGGCCGCGCGCGGTGCCCGATCAGACCTACTGCCGCGCCCACTACCTGGTGGGGCGCAGCGACGAGGGCACCGCCGACCTGCCCGACGCCGTCGACCTCGACCGCCTCACCCTGTGGTTCGAGGGCACCTGGCAGGCCCCCGGTGGCGCGCCGACACCCTTCGTCTTGCGCACCGCGCTGGCGAACGGACGCCTGAGCGGCCTCTACCCGCCGGGCGCCTTCGGCGACGCGGACGCGGCCCGCCGCGTCGAGGTGGGTCCCGCGGCGGTCGAGATCACCTTCCGCCGCGCGCTGGGCACCGTGTTCGACGGCGTCGACTTCGCGGTCGGCGACGAGGACGCCTGGGCGCGCGTGGTGCTGACCAACCTGGTGGACGACCTGGTGGTCGAGCTCCGCTGACGCTCAGCGGGCGGCGCGAGCCAGCAGATCGCGGGCGCGGGCGCGGATGCCGACGTCCTGCAGGTCGCGGTCGAGCACCGCGCGCACCAGCGCCTCGGCGCCGGGATCGGGCAGCAGGGGCGCCGCCAGGTCGAGCAGCCGGGGCAGGCCGGCCTCGCTCAGCGCGCCGGCGCGCACCTGCGTGGTCAGGCCGGGCAGGTCGGCGGCGCGCAGGCCGCCGCGGGCCAGGGTGTCGAGGGCGCCCTGCTGCACCGCGCCGGCGCCGTCCCCGGTCAGGTCGACCAGGCGCGCGCGCGTGTCGGGATCGTCGGCCAGCCGTCGCACCGCCGCGGTCCAGGCGCGGCGCACGCTCGCGTCCGGATCGGCGGCGAAGGGCCGCAGGGGCGCGAGGCTGCGCGGATCACCCGCGTTGCCCAGGGCGGTCAGCAGCCGGGCGCGATCGGCGGGCGCGTCGGCGGCCAGCGCGTCGGCCAGCAGGCCGCGCGCCAGCGCGTCGTCGCCGCGTTGGCGCAGCGCCTTGCCGGCGACGGCGCCCAGGGTCAGCGCGGCCGCCTCGGCGCCCTCGGGCCCCGGGGCGCGGTGGTGGGTGAGGGCCCAGGCCGCGGTCGCCTCGTCGGGATCGTTCAGCAGCGCAACCCGCTGATAGAGCGCCGGGTAGTCGGGCGCGGCGGCCAGGCCGGGATCGGCCAGCGCGGTGCGGAGGGCGGCCTGGGCGGCGCTGGTGCCCGCGCCGGCCAGCAGATCGGCCAGCAGGGCGCGGCCCCCGGGCGGGCGCCCCGGCTCGACCAGCCGCGCCGCCAGCAGCCCGCACAGCGAGGGCTCGGCGCGCAGCAGGCCGGTGGCCTGCCACAGGAAGCGCGCGTGATCGGGCAGGCGGCCGCCGGGGAAGGCGTCGAGGCGCTCGAGCAGCGCCTCGGCGGTGAGATCGCCGATGCGCTGCGCGAGGTGCTGCGCGCTGTCGTCGGCCCGCGTCGCGGGATCCGCCAGCGCGACCGGCGCGTCGACCGTGGGGGTGGCCGACGGCGGCTCCGCGGCGGCGTCGATGCGCGTCAGGCGTGTCTCGCTCTCGGCGGCCACGCGCGCCTGGCCGCCCTGCGTGACGGTCAGCGACTCGCGCCCCTCGAAGGTGGCCCACAAGCCGTCGTCGCCCAGCGTCGCCGTCGCGCTGGCCTGCAGCGCCTGCGTGGCGCCCGGCAGCCCCGGGGCCAGGCCGGGCACCTCGACGTAGGCCTCGCGCGTGCGCGCCACGTCGTCGCCGGTCGTCGCCCAGCGGGTGCGGGCGCGCCCGAGCTGGGTGGCCTCGACGCGGACGTCGTCGCGCCGCCGGGTCAGCGTCTCGAGCATCACCAGCCGCACCAGGTTGCGCAGCAGCGGCGAGGCGTCCGGCGCGAAGGCCGCGGCCTCGGCGCCGCCGTCGGCGGCCAGGCGAAGCACCGCCTGCTGCCCGACGATCTGCGCGGCGTCGTCCGGCCCGAGGACCGAGCGGCCGGCCACCGTCACCTCGAGCGCGTCGAGCGCGTCGACGCGCAGCACGAGGCGGTCGCGCGCGACCCGCCGGAGCGTGATCCGCCCGTCGAGCGTCGTCTCGCCGCCCAGGGCGAGGCCGGGCGTGGCGGGATCACCGTAGTCGACGCGGCCGTGGTGGAAGACGGCGTAGGTGGCGTGGGTGGGGCCGGGGGCGTCGCCGCCGCCGCGCTCGGGCGCGGCGGTCGGCCAGAGGGCCCAGCCCACCGCGAAGGCCAAGAGCAGCGCCGCGGCGCCGAGGCCCGCGAGGGCCCCGCGGTTCACGGGAACAGGCCCGAAGCGTACGCGTCGCGCAGGACGCCCAGGGGTACCTCGACCCGGTTGCCGAACAGGTTCGCCGTCTCGGTCAGGCCGTTCCAGCGGAAGATCGTGCGGGTCCACTCCTGGAACGCGGCCTCGACGTACAGCGCCAGCCGCCCGTGCAGCGTCGACAACACGGCGTCGAGGCGGGTGTCGATCGCCAGCCGCAGGTCGGACGGATCGTAGGGATCGGTGGCCACCTGCACGCGGGTCGTGAAGGGCAGGTCGAAGCCGATGAGGCGCAGCGTCGCCTTCACGCCCACCGACAGGATGGGGCCGGCGCCGATGCCCACCGACGCGAAGGCGTCGAGGGCGGCGTGCGGCGTGAAGCCCACCGTCAGGCTGGGCGGCGTGACGCACAGATCGCCGTCGGCCTCGCCGCGGCTGCCTCCGGCGCTGACCGACGCGCCGACGACGCCCGTGGCGCCGCCCTTGACCGTCAGCACCACCGGCCCGACCGGGAAGTCGGCGCGCTGCTCGAACAGCCGCTGCTCGCGCCGGAAGTCGTCGGACACCACGTTCACGCCGCCGGCGTCGGCCAGGGCGCGGGTGAGCTGCACGTCGAGGATCTCGATGTCCACCGTACCGGTGTTGGCCGGCACGTCGGCCGGCGCCGCGCCGCCGCCGTCGGCCGCGACGTGGGCGGTGGCGCGCAGGATGTCCGCGGTGCGGCCGAGCACCGTCACGTCGAGATCCGCGTAGCCGTAGGCCTCGGGCACCACCTCGCAGGTGCCGCGCGTGCCCTCGAGGAACTGCGCGAAGCCGCCCAGCGTCCAGCCGGCGCCGTGGGCCAGGCGGATGTTCATCAGGTCGTTGCCGATGCGCTGCGTGTCGGCGGCGCTGTCGCCCAGCCGCGGCCGGCCGTTCTCGTCGAGCAGATCGCCCACGGTGTCGCGCAGGGCGTCGAGCACCGCGTGCTGGAAGGCGTCGACGCACTGGAAGTACTGGTCGACGGTGGTGGTGCTCTGCTGCCACTGGTTGCAGTTGGGGCAGTCGGCGATGGGCCACTGGTCGATGGGCAGGCCGGGCACCGGCAGGCGCGACGGGGGACGCAGGCGGCCCCGGCTGTTCAGCCAGCAGCTGCGGCCGTCGGGCAGCGTGGGCACCTGCTGCACGCCGTCGGCCGAGAACACCAGCGCGCGGCCCTCCATCTGCTGGAAGCCGGCGCTGGCCGTCTTGGCGGCGCAGTTCTGCAGGGCCTCCTCGCGCTGCACCACCAGCATGTCGCTGGCCTGCTGCGCGAAGCGGCGGGGCGACCAGTCGCAGGGGCTCAGGCCGGCGTCGCGGAAGCAGCCCATGGCGCGGGCCTTCAGCAGCTCGGCCTCGAGGGCGTCGTCCAGCGCGGCGAGCTGGCCGAACTGGGTGCGCAGGCCGGCGGTGAGGCGGTCGAAGCGGCGGTTGGTGATGCGCAGGTTGGCGAGGCGGCGGTCGCTGCGCCGCAGCTGCTGGGTGGGCGAGGGGAGCGCGACCTCGTCGGGGCCGTCGATCACGTCGCCGAGGGGCTGCCCGTCGGGGCCGAGGATCAGCGCCACCGGCTGCAGGGCGTCGCCGCCGACCACGCCGATCTCACCGAGCACGGCGTCCCGCGCGAGGAGGCGCACGCTGCGATCGGCGGCCAGCGCGCCAGCGCCGCGCAGGGCCTGCCGCAGGGCGTTCGCCGGCGCGCCCAGGCGCGGCAGATCGGCGTGCTGCAGGCTCACCACGCGCTGATCGAAGAGGCGGCGGCTCCAGGTGTCGACGGGCGGATCGACCAGCCAGGTCCACTCGGCGTAGCCGGGCAGCGGCTCGACGGGCAGCTCCTCGGGCAGCTCGTCGCGGATGCGCTGCGCGATGGCGTCGACGAGCTGCTGCCGCTCGTACAGCAGCATCTGGTAGCGCTCGCCCAGCACCTGGTTGTGCTCGAGCAGCTCGTCGCTGAAGCCGGCGAGGGCCAGCTCGGTGCCCTGCGCCTGATGCCAGGCCCAGGTGGTGTGGATGGCCTTGTCGCTGGCCGAGTCGAAGTCTTCGGCCAGGCCGTCGTCGCAGATGACCAGCCCCACCAGGCTCAGCCCGCACCGTCCGGTGTCCGAGGGCGGCCCGCCCAGGATCAGGCCCCGCTTCTCGAGCGTGACCACCGGCGTGCCCAGCCAGGCGTTGCGCGGCTGCGGCTCGGCGCCGGGATCGAACTGCGGCGCCAGCTCGCTGCCGTCGAGCGCCTGCTGCGCGTCGCCGTGCAGGGCCCACCAGCCGGCGGCCCAGTCGGGCGGCGGCCAGAACAGGGGCAGCGGCGGGGGCGTCTGGGGCGCGCCGTACGCGAAGGCCACGTTCCAGATGGCGCGGTAGTCGTCGCCCAAGGGCGCGATGGCGTCCTCGAAGCGGCTGAGATCGTAGAACTTCTCGTAGACATACTCGCGGCACTCGGCGACCGACTGGTCGTTGAGCCGCCAGCGGGTGCGGTCGATGCGGTCGAGGACGTGCAGCGCCAGGGTGGGATCGGCGAAGCGATCATGGTCGCCGTCGAAGCGCGCGCTGGCGCGGGTCCAGGTGCGCTGCTGCTGGCGCAGCCAGGTGGCGTCGCCGCCCTCGTAGGACAGGTCGGCGCGGCTGAAGGGCACGGCGCGCACCTCGCGGCGCAGCGGGCCGAGGCGGTCGACGCCCGCGACCTCGTCGGCGTCGCCGGGCGTCAGCAGCGCGCCCGGCTGGTGCGTCTCGACGTAGGGCAGGTCGTCGATGGCGTCGGTGCAGGCCGAGCGCAGGCCCCCGCAGGACGCCTCGCTCAGGTCGCCGCCGTCGGCGAGGCAGGTGGCGAAGCGGTCGACGCGGTCGAGCTCGAGGCGTCCGCAGACGCTCTGCAGCCAGGCGGTGTCGGCGCAGTCGTCGGGGGTGACCGCCTCGGGCGTGCACGCATCGGCGCACAGGCCCTGGCGCTGACGCGCGAAGAGCAGGTCGCGCGCGCCGATGGGCGTGCGGGCGTGCGCCATGCTGTCGCAGCGGTCGGCGTCGGATTGGGCGTGGGCGATGCTCGCCAGCGCCAGAGGCAGGCTCAGCGGGAGGGAGAGGAAGGCGGACCAGCGCATGGCTCGGACCCCCGGGTGGGACGTCGTGGATGCGGCGAAACGTAGATCATCCGCCTGCCATTCCCACGCCTTTTTCGCGCGGCCGCGCGGGACGCTACCAGATGGGATTGGGGCGGTAGCGCGGCGCGGCCCACGGGCTGTCCGCGGCGGCCATCGCCGCGCCGTCGAGGCCCTGGGTCAGCTCGAGGTAGTCGAGGATGCGCGCCCGGTCGGCCGGCGGGATGGGCCACAGGCGCTGGGTCTCCTGCATCCAGGTGATGGTGTCGTCCCAGCGCTGGCGGGTCATGCGGTTCTGGGTGATCAGCGCGGTCGAGTGGCAGGCGGTGCAGTGGGCCAGCAGCAGCTCGCGGCCGGGCGCCTTCACCAGGCCGTTGGCGACGTCGGTGCGGTCGATCTGCGCAGGATCGAGGCGGTCGACGGGGGCGGCGTCGGCGACGGGCGGCGCCGCGTCGGGGGCGCGCGCAGGCGGCGCCTGCTCGGCGCAGCCCGCGGCGGCCAGCAGCGCGATGATCCACAGCCGCCGCATCAGCCCACCCGCACCGCGATGCGGTGCATCGCGTTGTTCAGGTAGCCCTTCGGGTTCCAGCCGGGCACCACCATCGGCTGCGCCGCGCCGGTGTGATCGGTCGCGCGCGCCCAGACCTCGTAGTAGCCGGCGGTCGGGAAGGTGACGTCGGCGCGCCACCGCTGCCAGGCGAAGCGGTTGCGCGGCGCGTCCAGCTTGGCGGGCGTCCAGGTCGCGCCGAAGTCGATCGACACGTGCATCGCGGCCACGTCGCCCGCGCCCGACCAGGCGTGCCCGCGCAGCGCCAGCGCCTCGCCGGCCTTCGCCTGCGCCCCGGTGCCCGGCGCGGTGATGACGCTCTTCACCGGCATGGCCTCGATGATCTTCATGTCGGCCTCGGCCACCTTGGCGCCGGGCTCCACCGGGCGGGCCGGCACGCGGTAGCTGTCGCCGGTCATCTTGGCGCCGTCGTGCACCACGTCGCGCACCCACAGGCGCTTGAGCCACTTGCCCGACGCGCTGGCCGGGAAGCCGGGGCACATCAGGCGCAGGGGCCAGCCGTGCAGCGCGGGCAGGGGCTCGCCGTTCATCGCCCACACCAGCAGGCAGTCGTCCTCGAGGGCCTTGGCGATGGGCACGCCGCGGCTGATCACCGGCTTGGTGGCGTCGCCGGACAGGTGCACGTCCTCGCCCTCGTAGGCCAGGTACACCGCGCTCGGCTTCACGCCCGCCTTCTTCAGCACGTCGCGCAGGCGCACGCCGGTGTAGAGGGCGCAGCCCACCGCGCCCAGGGTCCACTGGTTCCCCTTGGCCGGTGGATTGAAGCCGGCGCGCCCGTTGCCGCCGCATTCGAGCACCAGCGCGCGCTCGACCACCGCGAAGTCCTTCTGCAGCGCGTCGAGCGTCAGGGTCAGCGGGGTGGCGACCTCGCCGTCGACGGTCAGCGACCAGCCCGCCAGGTCGCGCGCCTCGGCGCGCTTGGGCACCAGCCCGTTGTTGCGCACGAAGTGACGCGCGTTGGGCGTCACCTCGTCGTCGAGCAGCGTCGCCGGCGTCTCGGCGTTCAGCGGGCGATCGTTGAGGATCGTCAGCCCGGCCTTGCCCGGGATGCCGGGCGGGCCGTCCTGCGCGAGGGCCACCGGCAGGAGGCCGGCGGGCATCCGGTCGCCGAAGGGGATGGACGACACCCCCAGGGCCGCGGCCAGGGCGCCGACGCCCTTCAGGAAGCCGCGGCGGGTGTGCGCGGCGTCGGTCGGGGCCTGCTCGGGGTCGGTCGGATCCAGGATCGCCATCTCAGCCCTCCTCGGCGCGCGCGACGCGGGCGCCCAGCTCGACCGGCAGCGCCTCGAGGCGGCTGTACTCGGCCCACGAACCGTCGTAGTTCCACAGCTTCGTCTCGTCGAAGCCGAGCTGCAGCAGCGCGAAGTACAGGGTCGACGAGCGCGTGCCCGACTGGCAGTACGTCACCAGCGGCGCGCCGTCCAGGTAGGGGGCCAGCAGGGCCTTCAGGTCGGCGGTCGCTTTCAGTCGCGGGTCGCGCGTCGGATCGCGGAGCAGGTCGAGCCAGTCCAGGTGGGTCGCGCCGGGGATGTGGCCGGCGCGGGCCGCCTTCTTGTGCTGCTCTTCGCCGGTGAACTCGCGGAACGTGCGCGTGTCGACCAGCTTCAGGTCGGGGTGCTGCGCGCGCAGGGCCGCCAGATCATCCCACAGCAGGGCGTCGCGTGCGGGGCGCGCGGTGAGGGCGACGTCGCCCGCCGCGACGGTCAGCGGGGCGCCGCCGGCGACCGCCTCGCCCAGCGCCTTCCACGCCGGCAGGCCGCCGTCGAGCACGCGGACGTCGTAGCCGGCGGTCGCGCGCAGGGTCCACCACAGGCGGTAGGGCTCCGGCCCGCCGTCGCCGTAGACGACCACGACCGAGTCCGCGCGGACGCCCCGGGCGCGCAGCATGGCCTCGAGATCGGCCACCGGCCGGCTGACGCCGGGGGCGGG
>JAUHXL010000736.1 GCA_030426945.1 bacterium | reverse complement strand
CCTTCACCTGCGGCGGCGCGGTCGGCGGCACGAGCGCGGCGACGCCCTCGAAGATCTCGGCCAGGTTGACGCTCAGCCGCAGGCCGCCCCAGCCCTTGGCGGGCAGGTAACGCGAGAAGGTCGGCGGCGCCTTCTTCGGCCGCAGCACCTGCTGCAGCACGGCCAGCCCCTCCTCGGTCGCGGTGATGCGCGCGGTCATGCCGCCGTCCCGCGTCATCGAGACGCCCATCGCCGGGAAGCGCTCGGCGTAGTACGGCACGGCGCCCACCACCTCGGCCGGGGCCTTCAGCGTGCCCAGGAAGCCGGCCAGCGGGGCCACGCCGATGTACCCGAAGGCCTCGACCGCGCCCTTGCCGTCGGCGAAGGCGTCCTTCCAGGTGCCGGCGCCGGACAGGGGCGCGCCGCTGTCGCTCAGGAAGGCCGCGAAGGCGGGCTTCGCGTCGGCGTGGCGCCGGTCCTCGGTCAGCAGCACCGCGGTCCACTCACCCTTCTTGCCGAACAGGATGGTCTCGCCCTTGGCCGTCAGCGTCTCGACGCCATCGGCCGACGCGACCACGGGCTTCTCCCCCACCCACTTCTCGAGGGCCGTGAGCAGCTTGTCCCGATCGTCGATCTTGGCGAGCAGCACCGGCACCGGCTCGCGCCCGACCACGAGCCGTGCGTCGATCACGAACGCGAAGCCGGCCTTCGGGTCGACGCCGATGCTGGCCCACCCCTCGGCCGTCGCCGGATCGAAGCCCACCTTCTCGGTGCGCTGCGCCGGATCCAGCGCCGGCGCCATGGGTCCCTGCACCTCGGCCGGCAGCCCCTTCAACGTGTCGAGCATCTGCGCGGCCAGCTCGTCGAGGTGCCCCATGCCGCCCACCAGCACCGTGTGCTCGGCCGACACCACCGCGCCGGCCGCCGGGCTGACCCCGCCGCCGACGAAGTGCCTGTAGGCGAAGAACCCGCCCACGCCCGCCACCGCCAACACCAACACGCCGATCAGCGCCTTCATCGCGTCGCCTCCCTGAAGCTGCGCGGCATCCAAGCACGCCGCCACGCCGTCCGCTACCCTGCCGCGTCGTGAGCGCGCCGCCCCCCGACTTCCGCTGGTTGCCCGCGGCCCTGACGCCCGCCGAGGCGGACGCAGCGCTGGCGGCGCTGGTGGACGAGACACCGTGGGAGTCGCACACGTTCTCGATCTTCGGGCGCACGGTGGCCATGCCGCGGCGCATCGCCTTCTACGGCCCGTTCCCGTACGCGTACAGCGGCCTGGTGCACCCCGCGCGCCCGCTGACGCCGCGCCTTTGCGCGCTGCGCGAACGGGTCGAGGCGCTGAGCGGCCACCCCTTCACCTGCGTGCTGCTGAACCTGTACCGCGACGGCCAGGACGCGATGGGCTGGCACAGCGACGACGACTACCCGCACGGCGGCCACCCCGCCGTCGCCAGCCTGAACCTGGGCGCCACGCGCCGCTTCCGTGTGCAGGCGAAGCGCGGACCGAAGCCGCGGGACGGCTTCGGCCTCGACCTGACGCACGGCGGCCTGCTGGTGATGGAGGGGCGCAGCCAGCAGGACTGGCGCCACAGCGTGCCCCGCACCGCGCGCCCGGTCGGCGTGCGCGTGAACCTGACGTTCCGCCACATGGCGGGACCGAACGGCTGAGGGCGCTCTACCGCGCGGGCCGCAGCAGCCAGGTCGCGGTGCCGTGGGCCACCAGCTCGCCGGCGGCGTTGCGGATGGTGCCGGTCACCTTGCACTCGCTCTCGACGCCGCCCTCGATGGCGGGCGCGTGGCACTCGCCGGTCAGCGTGCCGCGGCCCTTCTTCACGTAGGTGATCTCGATGTGCGTCACGATGCCGCGCATGCCGGGGGGCAGCGCCGACATCATCGCCAGGCCCGTCGTCTCCTCGACGAAGTTGGCCAGCGCGATGGCGTGCACCGACTTGAGGTGGTTGCGCACGCCGGGGCGGTCCTTCATGGACAGCCGCGCGAAGCCGGGCTCGACGTGCTCGACCACCGCGCCGATGGTGGCCGTGTACGGCGCCATCCGGGCCGGCAGCTTGCTGAAGGCGGCGCGCCCGCCGGGCACCTTCGTGGCCAGCCGCCACAGGCGCATCAGGTTCTCGCCGTTGAGTTCGAGCATCGAGCCCATCATCATGTCGCCCTCGCTGTTTTGCGGGCCCGTACTCTAGCCGCTCCGGGAGGCTGCCGCATGGCCAACTTCTTCAAGGACAACGACGACCTGCGCTTCTACTTCGAGCGCGGCTTCGACTGGCCCGCCACAGCCGAGATGGTCGAGCAGCGCTACCGCCTCGAGGACGGCTTCGCCAGCGCGGCCGAGGCCACCGAGTTCTACCGCGAGGTGGTCGAGATGGTCGGCGAGTTCGTCGCCGAGGAGATCGCGCCGGTCGCCGCCGACATCGATCGGCAGGGCCTCACCTGCGAGGACGGCGAGGTGCGCTTCCCCAAGGAGCTGGACCGCATCTTCAAGAAGATCAAGGGGTTGGACATCCACGGTATGTGCTTGCCCCGCGAGCTGGGCGGGCTGAACTGCCCCGCCGCCCTCTACATGATCTGCACCGAGCTGTTCGCCCGCGCCGACGTCTCGGTGTGCGCCCACCACGGCTTCCACGGCGGCATGGCGATGGCCATGCTGTTCTACTCGCTGTCCGAGGGCAGCACCGAGGTCGACCGCGAGAAGGGCACGGTGATCTCGACCCGCTTCGCCGACGCCATCGCCGAGATCGTCGCCGGCGAGGCGTGGGGCAGCATGGATCTGACCGAGGCCGGCGCGGGCAGCGATCTGGCCGCGCTGCGCGCGAAGGGCGAGCTGGACGCCGACGGCACCTGGCGCGTCACCGGC
>JAUHXL010000144.1 GCA_030426945.1 bacterium | reverse complement strand
TGTGCTTTTCTTCGGGCTCGACACGGCACGGCGGCGAGGGGGACGAGCGCATGGCCTTCGATCTGAAGATCGTCAACGGTACGGTGGTGGACGGCACGGGGGCGACGCCGCGGCGGGCGGACGTCGCCATCCGCGGCGGCAAGATCGTCGAGGTGGGCGAGGTGAGCGGCGCGGCCGAGCGCACCATCGACGCCGAAGGGCACATCGTCACGCCCGGCTTCGTCGACATCCACACGCACTACGACGGCCAGATCTCGTGGGACCAGGTGATGGCGCCGTCCATCAACCACGGCGTCACCACGGCCGTCATGGGCAACTGCGGTGTGGGCTTCGCGCCCGTGCGCAAGGCCGATCGCGACCGCCTCGTGGACCTGATGCAGGGCGTCGAGGACATCCCCGGCACCGCGCTGTCGGAGGGGCTGTCCTGGGACTGGGAGACCTTCCCGGAGTACATGGACGCCATCGACGCGCTGCCCCACACGCTCGACTTCATGGCGCAGGTGCCGCACGACGCCGTGCGCGTCTTCGTCATGGGCGACCGCGCCATCGCCAACGAGGCGGCCACCGAGGACGACGTCGCGCAGATGCAGGCGCTGGTGCGCGAGGCGCTCGAGGCGGGGGCGGTGGGCTTCAGCACCGGCCGCACCGACAACCACCGCGCCGCCGACGGCAGCGCGACGCCCGCCAGCGAAGCCACCATCCGCGAGCTTCAGGGCATCGCCGGCGCGCTGAAGGGGCTGAACCACGGCGTGCTGCAGGCGGTCAGCGACTTCAACATGTTCCAGTCGCTGAAGGCCTTCGACGGCGAGTTCGACGTGCTCGAGAAGATGGCCGAGGCCGCCGACGGGCACCCGATGAGCCTGTCCTTGATCCAGCGCCGCCAGGACACCGAGCAGTGGCGCAAGATCATCAAGCGCGCCGAGGCGGCCCAGCAGCGCGGCCTCGACATCCGCCTGCAGGTGGGCGCGCGCGGCATCGGCGTCATGCTGGGGTTGCAGGCCACCTTCCACCCCTTCATGGGCTTCCCCAGCTACAAGAAGATCAGCCACCTGCCGCTGCCGGAGCGCGTGGCCGCCATGCGCGATCCGGCCTTCAAGGCCCAGCTCTTGACCGAGTCGTCGGACAAGGTGTCGGGCGACGGCAGCCCCATCCCGCCGCTGGCGGACACGCTGCTGCAGAACCTCGACTTCGTGGCGATGCAGCTGTGGCGCTTCGGCGACGACTTCGACTACGAGCCGGATCCCAAGAAGTCGATCCTGGCCGACGCCTACGCGCGCAAGGTGTCGCCCCTCGAGGCCATCTACGACGCGATGCTGCAGGACGACGGGCGGGAGCTGCTGTACTTCCCGATCTACAACTACATCCACAACAACCTCGACGTGGTGCGCGAGATGCTGGGCCACCCGCTGGCGCTGCCCGGGCTGAGCGACGGCGGCGCGCACGTGGGCACCATCTGCGATGCCAGCATGCCCACCTACATGCTGACGCACTGGACGCGCGATCGGGCGAAGGGGCGCTTCCCGCTCGAGCACGTGGTGAAGATGCTCAGCCACGACACCGCGAAGTTCGTCGGGCTGACCGACCGCGGCGTCATCGCGCCGGGCATGAAGGCGGACGTGAACGTGATCGACCACGCGGGCCTGACGCTGGATCGGCCGCGCATGGTCGTCGACCTGCCGGCGGGCGGGCAGCGGCTGCTGCAGGACGCGCGGGGGTACAAGGCGACCATCGTGTCGGGGCAGCAGGTGGTGGACGGCGACCGGGTGACCGAGGCGCGGCCCGGGCGCCTCGTTCGGGCCGGCGGCTGAGATGCGACGCGCCGTGATTCTCGCGGCGCTCGCCGCGCTGATCGGCTGCGATGATGGGGGCGGGGAGGCGACGTCCGAGGACGCCCAGCCCGTGGCTGATGGGGCCGTCGCCGACGTCGGCCCCGACGCGCTGCCGCCGGACATGGGGCCGCCGCTGCGCGCCTGTGAGACCACCCGCGGCGCGCTGCCCGACGGCCTCGAGACGCTGGCCTGGGACGACGACACGCCGGTCGCCGATCTGTCCACGCAGACCTGGACCATCCTCGACCAGCCGCTGGCCGAGAGCGTCCTGCACGAGAGCGTCCGCTTCGACCTCGACCGCCCGGCGCGCGTGTACGGATTCTCCATTCGATACGGCCACTTGCCCGACGAAGGCGAGGCGCCCGTCGCGGCCGGCCTGTACCCCGACTTCGGCTACAACGGCTTCGACTTCTGGGCGCCCGATCCCCTGTGGACCGGCACCCGCTGCCGCGACGACGCGGACGCCGACGGCTGGCTCACCTTTCGCCTTCCCCAGCCGGTCGAGGTGGCGCAGCCGGGGTTGGTGTACGTCGCCCACCGCCGCGAGGGCGTGGGCAGCCCGGCGTGGGCCTTCGACGGCACGCCGCCCACGCCCGAGTGCGAGGCCGCGGGGGACTGCTGCGCGCCGTTCACCGCCTGCCACTCGGCCTGGAACCTGCCCGAGCTGACCGAGTACGTCGCCGGCGGCGCCCTCAACTTCGCCTTCAACGGCCTGACCACCACCTTCCAGTACGACTACCTCGTCCGCCTGCACGTGGAGTACCTGGAGCCCGTGCCCGAGGCCCCCGTCTTCCGCCCCATCGAGGGCCCCACGCCCAGCAACCGCATGGCCTTCGGCGACTACGACGGCGACGGCGACGACGACCTGTTCGTCAACGGCCCGCGCCTGCTGCGCAACGACGGCGGCGCCTTCACCGACGTCACCGAGGACAGCGGCCTGGCCGCCCTCGACGTGCACGGCAGCGGCGTGTGGGGTGACTACGACAACGACGGCTGCCTCGACGTGTTCGTGTTCGACGAGACCGACAGCCGGCCCGACCACCTGCTGCGCGGCGACTGCGCGGGCGGCTTCGCCGACGTCACCGAGGCCGCGGGCATCGCCGACGTGCAGTCCGTCGTCCGTTGCGAGGGCCGCGAGACTCCCCACGCCCCGACGGCCGCCGCCGCCTGGCTCGACGTCGACGCCGACGGCTTCCTCGACCTGTACCAGGGCAACTTCATCTGCTGGAACGAGGGCACCTTCTACCCGGACACCGTCTGGCACAACGAGGGGGATGGCACCTTCACCGAGTGGACCGGCCTGCACGGCTTCCGCAGCGCCAACCAGACCCAGCTCGCCACCCGCGGCGCCAACCCCATCGACTACGACCAGGACGGCGACGTCGACCTGCTGGTCAGCCACTATCGCCTGCAGGTGAACCTGTTCTATCGCAACCTGGGCGACGGCACCGTCGAGCCCGCGCAGCTTCAGCTCAACCTGGGCGGCAACCGCGCGCGCAAGGGCGACACCACCTACTACGGCCACACGATCGGCACCGCCTGGGGCGATCTGGACGGCGACGCCCGCTTCGACGTCGTCGTGGCCAACCTGGCGCACCCGCGCTTCTTCGACTTCAGCGACAAGACGCAGGTGCTGCTGCAGAACCCCGACGGCACGTTCCGCGACCTGCAGGGCGACTTCGCCATCCCGATGGGCGACGCCGGACTTCGCTATCAGGAGACGCACTCGGTGCCGACGCTCGCCGACTTCGACCAGGACGGGGCGCTGGACCTCGTCATCAGCGCCGTCTACGACGGCCGCCCCACCGACTTCTACTGGGGCAACGGCGACGGCACCTTCCGCCTGGACGTCCACTCGACGCGCATCCCCGTGACCAACGGCTGGGGCATGGCGACGGCCGACATCGACCTCGACGGCGACCCGGACCTGGCCGCCCAGGGAGCGATGCTCGAGAACACGGGCGGCGCGGGTCACTGGCTGCAGGTGCGCGTCGTGGGCGGCGCCCGGTCGAACCGCGCGGGCATCGGCGCGAGCATCCGCGTCGAGGCCGGCGGCCGCACCTTCCTTCGGCACGTCAACGGCGGCACCGGGCAGGGCTGCCAGGACAGCCTGGTCGCGCACGTCGGCCTGGGCGATCTGGACAGCGTCGATCGCATCACGGTGCGCTTCGTCGGCGCGGGCGAGGTCGCCTTCGAGGGGCCCTTCGACGCGGACCAGCGGTTGTGGCTGTTCGAGGACGGCAGCACGCACGCCGGGTTCGCCCCGCCGTGAAGGCGGTGTTCACCTACCTGCGCGACGTGTGGACCGCCTTCGACGAGGACAACGCGTCGCTGCTGGCGGCGGGCATCGCGTTCTACACGATGCTCTCGCTGGCGCCGATGCTGCTGCTGGTGCTGAAGGTGGTGGCGATCGTCTACGGCGCCGAGGCCGCGCAGGGCACGCTCGAGACGCAGATGACCGACCTGATCGGCGCCGAGGCCGCCGGCCTGGTCAACGACGCGGTCAAGGCGCTCGACGAGGATCCCGGCGGCGGCCTGGCCGCGTGGCTCAGCATCGGCTTCCTCGTCTGGAGCGGCACCCGCCTCTTCACGCAGCTTCAGGCGGCGCTGAACCAGGTGTGGGGCGTGCACGCGAAGCCGGAGGGCTTCAAGCAGAGCGCCCTGGCGCTGCTGCGCAAGCGCGCGATGTCCTTGGGCCTGGTCGGGGTGCTGGCGGTGCTGACGCTGGCGTCGGTGCTGGTCAACTCGATCGTCGCCGGGGCGGCGCAGTGGTTCGCGAGCATCCTGCCGGTGCCGGCGTTCGTGTTGCGGCTGCTGGACATGGCGGTGTCGACGGCGATGCTCGGGGCGGGGTTGTTGGTGGTGTATCGGTTCTTGCCGGACGTGCACGTTCGGACGCGGCATGTGTGGCCGGGGGCGCTGCTCGCCGCGGGGGCGTTCTCGTTGGCGCGGTTCGGCATCGCTTGGTATCTGACGCATCAGTCGGTGGGATCGGCGTACGGGGCGGCGGGGTCGTTGGTGGTGTTGCTGTTCTGGATGTACGTGTCGGCGATGATCCTGTTGTTCGGGGCGGAGGCGACGACGATCACGGCGAAGCGGATGGGGGACTCGCCGCGGCCGGAGGCGTTTGCCGAGAAGGTGTGTTGAGCGGCTGATCCAGCCCGAGCGTTCGGGCGCCGGGGCGACCGAACGCTCCCCGGCGGCGGTGCGACCGTCGGTGAACGACGCGCCAGCGGCCCGAGCGCCCGCAGCGTCTGCCTACGCCGCGACGTCGGTGCGCCCGTCGCCGAACGACGCGCCAGCGGCCCGAGCGCCCGCAGCGTCTGCCCGAGCCGCGACGTGGGTGCGCCCGTCGTCGAGCGATGCGCCAGCGGCCCGAGCGCCCGCAGCGTCTGCCCACGCCGCGACGTGGGTGCGCCCGTCGCCGTCGCCGTCGCCGTCGCCGAACAAGGCCGGAGCCAGCTCAGCGCTCGAGTTGGCCGTCGTCGAGCAACGCCTGATTCGGCTGAGCGTTGGTCCGCGCCGTCGCCGTCCCCGAGCAACGCTCCTGCCGGCTGAGCGCCCGCGCTGTCCAGTGAGTTGTGTCCTGCCGACGCATGCGCCGCGCGGCGGGGCTGCGATGGGCCGCGCGGCGGGGCTGTGGCGCCCCGCGACGCCAACGCTTTCCTCGCGGCTCGGCGCCGCGGCTCACCAGTTTTCGAGGAAGGCACTCCGTGCCTCCCTCGAGCTCCCACCGGCCGGGCTCCGCCCTGGACCCGCCGGAGGTAGGACGACTGACGCGCCGTGCTGACGTGCAGGTCTTCTGGCGCCGCGCCAGTTGACGGTCGCGGCGGCTCGCCGCCAAGCCCAGCCGACGGGTACTCGCACGATCGGGCGGCGGCGTCGCCCTCTCGCGCCATTGCCCGCGCTCGGGGCGAGCGTTGGGTTCGACTCCTTCACGGCGTCGGCTGCCACGCATTTTCTGGAAAGAAGGCGGGCAAAGCCGCTCCTGAAACGGGCGACGCCGCCGCCCGATCATGACGCCCCGCGTCGGGGGCTTGCCCGCTCGCCGAGAAGCCGGGGTGGTAGGTGCTCGCCCCGTGCGCCGGGGTCGGCCGAGGCGGCGAGGCTCGACGTGGGTTGCGCTGAGGTTGGGCCTCGGTGCCTGGTCTGGCGCCCTCGAGGGCGACCGTTTTGCTGGCTGTCCCTGCGGGGCTCGACGTGGGTTGCGGAGACGTTGGGCATCGGTGCCCCGCCCATCGTACTTTCGGGGCGCTCGCCGCGCTCAGGTGAGGCTGCGATGTTCATCGTGTGCGGCGTCGAGGTCTGGGCCTGTTGCCCGGTCCATCGTTCAGGCCGCGACCGACCTGCCCCACGCCCGCCGCGGCAAGTCCGCCACCGCCGTGCGTCGTCGGGGATCTCTCTGGCAGACTGTCCCCAGCGGACGCGGCCGAAGGAGGCGACCCGTGATGACGCGAACCTTGCTCTGCGCCGCCCTCGTCCTCCTCGGCGCCTGCGACGGTCCGCAGGAGGATCCGGGTGACGGCCAGGGCGTCGAGGGCCTCGACCCCGGTGAGGTGTGCGACCAGCGGCCGCCGGCGCTGGACGTTTCGCTGCGGCGGCAGGCGAACGGCGTCGTGCCGCACTGGGCGCTCGCGGACGGCTGTATTCCGGTGACCTACGACAGCGCGTTGGCCGGTGACGCCGACACGTTGCGGACCGCCCTCGAGGCCTGGTCGGTCGACTGCAGCCAGCTCTGCTTCGACGCGCCCGGGCTGGACGACGCGCCGCTGGACGCCGACGCGCCCGACCGCCGCCTGCACCTGCGGCAGGTGACCGGCGCCGACGCCGAGCTGGCCGCCGAGGCGATCTTCGACGCCGAGCGCGGCACGGTCGCCGGCGCCGAGGTGCGGGTGCCCGTCGACCACGTCCTGACCGTGAACGATCTGCTGTGGGCCATCGGCCGCGTGTCCGGGCTGGGCGCGGCGGGTGAGGGGGTCGCGAGCGTGATGGGCCCGCCGGACGCGGCGCTGACGGCGCCCACCGAGGCCGACATCGAGACGATGTGCACGCTGTACGGTGATCCGCCGCTCTGCGGCGACTGACCGGGCGATCGAAGGCCCCACAAAAGCCGACCCCCTGCCGGGGTGGGGGTCCCGACAGGGGGCCGAACGAGAGGCGGCACGCTCACCAGGGGGAGAGCGGGCGCCGTGGGGACGCCCGGGGAGGCGTTGCGCGCCGCCGGTCTCGTGGGTCAGATGCAGCGGGGCGCGCGGGGGTGGCAGGAAAAGTTGGGAAGGTGTTGCGCTGGTGCGAGTGAGCCGGCCCCTTCGCCGTTCGCGATGCGGCGGGACGGACCAGTTGAGTCCGGCGGCTCGGCCGAAGCGGAGCGCCTCGCTCCACCGACGTGAAGTCGCGGTAGCCGGCGCTACGAGATCTGGAACGTGCCGATGGCCGCCGAGACCACGCAGGTCGCGGTCGTGTCGCCATCGACCCGGAGCCGAGTGTAGCGGCCCGACTCGCTGACGCTGCTCTGGGCCGTCAGGAACTCGATCGTCCCGCCGGTGCCGAGGTTGACCGGCCCCACGTTCCCGCTCCGCCAGTTCATCAGGTCGTTGCTGAACTCGGCGTTCACGTCCACGGTGCTGCCGAGCGCGCCGCTGGTGTTGAGGAGCCACCCCTGCACATCGACGCCGTTCATCGACCCCATCTCGATCGCCTGTGAGTAGATCGTCGTGTTGGGGGCGACGATCATGCTGTCGAGTACCTTGCTGAACATGCTTCAACCTCCGTCGTTTCGAGCCTCCGGGGCTCGTGCTGCTGCGTGATTGGATCCGCGCCACCGTTGGCCCGGCGCACGGTCCGAAGATGAACATCTGCGACAACCCGGGCTCGTCCGAAGCGTCACCTGCGAGCCGCAGATTCTTTCTCATGACGCCCAGTCGCGGTCTCAGTAGACATCGCCTCCGCAGGAGCGACTCGACGGTTGGCCCCCACCGGACCGGACGGCGCCAGTTGGACGGATTGTCACTTGGGTCCGTCCATCACCACACTGTCAATCGAATCAAGACTGTGCCTCCGAAGTCCGAATAACCTGCAACGCGCCGCTCGTCGCGGCCGTAGTCGATCCAACGCCCCCTGACCCATCGGTGGCCGATTTCGATGCCAAGCGCGAATCGGCGGGACAACTGGACGAAGCTCTGAAATGCCGACTGAATCGCCCACGAGCGCTCGTAGAAGCACCTCGCATCTCCGCGGTCGATGCAGTCCGTCTGCCCACCTTGGCGATGCAGCAACGAACCTCGGGCGCCAAGGGTCAGGGCGCCAAGTCTCATGAAGTTGACAAGCCATCCTCCGCCGAGGGTTCGTAGCGTCATCCTCGGAAGCGATCCGCTGCTCAGGGCTGCCACAGCTTCGAGCCCAACTCTGTCGCCGTGGAGGACGCCCAGGTGGATGACTCCGTAGTCGAGAGAACCTCCGCCGATGTCGACAACCAACTGCCACTCGTCGTTCGCGAAAACGGTACCAGAGTCTCCGACGTACTCACTCTGAGCGTGACAAATGCTCCGCACCACAATACCGCTAACGGCATAGCTGCCCGCGAGCGCGAACAGAAGACGGAGAAGGATGTCAGCCGAAACGTGGCGCATACGTCTCGCCGATCGGCAATCCCGTACGTTCACTCAGATCCCACCGCTCGGGCTTCAACGAGAGGGGCTTCTCGAAGGTCTGAAGCCGTCCGGTTCGCGTCCAAAGCACCGCGCCAGTGGGCGTGCCGCGCGGCGCGAACGAGACGGGGTCGTTGTTGAGACTGTGTCCGTCGAAGATGAGGTCGATGGGTCGCCCGCGACTAAACCAACTCCTGAGGCGCACACGTCGAACGCCGTTTGCGCGCGATACGTAAACCCCGACCAGCGGGTGAAGTGCATCCCCTGGCCAAACCGAGAACGGCGCGCGAGCGTGGGTGGCGGTTGCGTAGAGGTCCGCTGCGAGAACGGTCGGGTTGGACCAATTTCCGCCCGAATGGTTCCAACACACGAGGTTCCCGTCGTCGGCGATGGCCACGACCCTGTAAGTGCCGGTCGGATCGGTCATGCCAACGACCGGCGTTCCCAACCGAACCGCGCCGGCAAGTCCCACCCCTTGCCCTGTCCAGCCGTTGCCGCCGTCGTAATAATGCAGCAACTCCTGGCCGCCATTGGCCGCAACGACGACATGACGTGGTGCCCGGTCACCGATCCAGAAAGTTCCCGAAAACTGTGCGGCTTCCCTGACGCCCAGATACGGGCCCGCCGCGGGTGTTTCCAGACTCCAAGCTGATTGCTCACCGACGTCTCGGTAGACGGCGAGACGAACCTGATGCTCCGACCTCAGGAGGATGCAGTCCGCTCGGCGCTGGAGATCGTAGCATGCGTCGACCGGGATGAGTTGCCGATTGTCGACTGGGAGGGACTCGTTTGTCCACTGCCCATCGACGGCCCATGCGTGGCACGGTTCGCCGGCGCTGATGTAGGCGAAGTGGCCTCTGCGGCGTCGGGAGTCGAACCAGCCGACGATTGGCCGGCTCGGCGCGGCTTGGCCGAGCGCCTCGACCTCCTCGCTCAAGTTGATAACGCGCCATTCCGTGGACGTGCCTCGAGCGACGACAAGTCGCGATCGCTGGAAAAGCAGGACTGAGCCGCCGGCGTTCGCAACGATGTACTCGGAGGCCTCATCGGCGTCGCCACCCAAGAACGAAGTGGGCCAGCTGCCTGAGACGCGGGGCGTCGCCGCTGCGACAGCCCTTCTCACGTGCGCCGATTGACGCATGATGGTGTGGATCTTTGTGGCTACCGGATAGTCCGTCGGCCAATCCCTCGAGCTTTGGTGCACTGCGACCAAGCATCCGTCCTCGTCGAGGACGGGTCCGCCAGAAAGTCCACCCCTGCGACTGCCGGCGGCTTCGATGCATCCACCCTCGCTGAGGTCGAAAAGACCATCCGAGCAGCAATTGTCCGACTCGTCGCGCACTCGCCATGGAAGCATCCGCAGGGTGGTTTGATGCTCCACCGACGGAAAACCTAAGGCCACAAGGCGCTGGCCCCTTGAGACGTTCCATGCGCGCATTCTCAGCCACCCAACGACATCTCCCGGCAGGAGTCCGTCCGGTGAATTCGCACCCAATTCGAGGACTGCAAAGTCGGCCCGTTGGGACCCTCCGAGAATGTGGCGGCACTCCTCGCCAACATCGATCACGCGCACCACCGGAAAGTCGAGGAAGTTGCGAAGGGTGGCATTGGCTCGCCAGTCGAAGCGTACGAAGCTCTCGCCTGCTACGACAGTACGTTCAGTGATGAACACAAGTTGGCCGACCGCTACCTTCTTTTCTACGCAGTGCGCCGCCGTGAGGAAGTGTCGATCGGAAATTAGACAGCCACTGCAGGAGCCTCCGCTGAGGCATGCGCCCGCTTGTCGGATCGCGGCGTCCCTGTACAGCACGCCGACGGACTGGCCGAACTTGAGAGCAAAGGTCTCGGGCCCTAGAGTGGCGACTTGCCCTCCGTAGGCCGCAAACTGCTCTGGCCGCAGACGGCCGACCGTAAGGTCCGACAACGGACCCCGCCCGGCCTCACAGTCGCCCGGTGTTCGAGCGCGGACGCTCTGAGCAAACGATGAGGAAGCTATCGGGAGCGACGGGCTCGCGCCAGATGTCCAGAAACCCGGCGTCGTTCGAACGATTGCGGCCGCCGCCTCGATATCAACGAGCGCCATGGGGCTGGTGGTAACGAATCCGCCCGATCCCCCGCGGGGGGGGGGGGGGGGACGGACGCGGCCTACCGGTGTTCGGCAGCGCGACGTTCGTTGGGAGGACCTTCGCGCCCTCCGACAGCCTATCGGCGTCACTGATTCGAGACGATGCCTCCAGTGCGGGCGGGTTCCAGTTCGTCGAAACCTGCGTCGTGTTGCAGTCGCATGCCTGCGTGAGGTTACAGCCGCAGTCGTTGTCGGAGCCCATCGATGTTGCCCTCACCAGCGTTGGGACAAGGTCTAGCGAGCTGGGACGACCACGGCAAGTAGAAAGTGAGTCCTCGCTGGTGGACCTCGTGTGGCAACGCCGAGCCAGCGCTTGTTCGTGTGCCTTTGGTCGCGTCGTGGGAGCTGGCTCGTGCGCAGAGCCAGAACGGGTTGGCCGTGAGGGAAGGCATGCCGGTGACCGCCGAGCGACCGGACATCGAGGTCGCGAGCTCGTCCTGCTCACCGCGCCTTCGCCGCCGCGCGGAAGACCGCCGGCAACCCCACCTGCAGGAAGTACGGCTGTCCGTAGCCGGGGTACGCGGCGCGCAGCGTCGCGGCCACGCGCTGGACGGCGGCGTCGTCGGGCTCGCCGGTGGGCTGCTCGGCGCGGACGAGCTCGAGGACGTGGTCGAGGTAGGCGGTCTGGGCGTCGAGCAGCTCGGGGCCGCCGCTGGGGCCGCGGCCGGGGTGCACGAAGCGGGGCTCGAGGGCGCGCAGCTCGCCGAGGCGGGCCTTCCACGCGTCGAGGTGGCCCAGCTCCATCCAGGCGTGGTTCTGGCTCGAGACCAGGTCGCCGACGAACAGGTGGCCCTCCCAGGCGACGGCGACGTGGGCCTCGCTGCAGCCGGGGCCGCCCAGCACGTGGGCGGTGAGGGTCGTGCCGCCGGCTTCGAGCGTGCGGGTGGCGCCGCCGAAGGCGGTGGGGGCGGGCAGCTCGGCGGGGTAGTCCGGCTTGTAGCGGTCGAAGAACCAGCGGGTGCGCAGGGCGTGCACGTCGGGGATGAGGGCGGCCACCTGGGCCGAGGTCACGACCTCGACGCCGCGATCCTGCAGCACCTTGGTGCCGTTGAACTTGTCCGGGTTGGCGTGCAGCACGACGGCCAGCTCGACCTTCTTGCCGGTGGCCGCCTCGGCGCGCTCGACGACGTCCAGGGCCGCCGAGGGCAGGAACTGGGCGTCGATCAGGACGAGGCCCGTGGGGCCCTCGATGACGTAGCTGTGCGTGGCGAAGCCGCGGCGGGTGCTGGTGTAGGTGTGGACGCGGGCGTCGCCGCTGGCCGGCTCGGGGTGGGCCAGGTGCGCGCGGTCGGGCGCGGGTGCGGGGGCGCCGGCGCAGGCGGCGGTGAGCAGGGCGAGGGCGAGCAGGGCGGCGCGGCGCATGGGGTCCTCCCGAGGCGATGACGCGGCACAGGGTAGGGGGGCGGCGGCGGTCTGTCTTGTGCGCATCGGCCAGCGACCTGCGATTGGGCGCCACGGCGGGTGGCGCGCAGCGAGCCCCGGAGTCATCGGCGGACATGCTTGATCTACAAAGGAAATCGAGGATTGGGAGGGCGCGCGGCGCGGGTTGACGGCCGGTCGACGCGGCGCGTAGGATGGCGCACCGGTGGCCGGGAGGCGTGCATGGCTCGGGGGGTCCTTCCCGTTTTGCTCTCCGTGTTGATGGCGCTGCCCGCGTTGATGTCGGGGGCGGCGTCCGCGGCCGAGGGCGACCGGGTGAGCGAGGTGGAGGCGCTGGCCGCGCAGGCCAAGCAGTACTACCTCGCGGGCGACTACGGGGGGGCGGTGGCCGCGTACCTGCGGGCCTATCGCACATCGCCGGCGGCCGGGCTGCTGTACAACGTCGCGATCATCTACGACAAGAAGCTGGGCGAGCGGGATCTGGCCGTCGACTTCTACCGGCGCTACATCGCCGCGCCCGACGCCGATCCGTCGGTGGTCGAGCGGGCGACGCTGCGGGTGCAGGAGCTGAAGGCCGAGAAGGCGGCGGTCGAGGCGGCGACGCTGGCGCCGCCGCCTCCGCCGCCGGTCGAGGCGCCGCCGCAGCAGGTGACGCAGCCGGTGCGGACGGGCGATCCCGGGCGCGGGCAGCGGCTGGCCGGCTGGGTGACGCTGGGCGCGGGCGTTGCGACCGCGGGCGTCGGCGTCGTGTTCGGCGTGCAGGCGCAGAGCAGCCAGGACGACTTCGACGCGGGGACGACGCTGACCGAGAAGCACGACGCGCGCGACAAGGGCGAGCAGCAGGCGCTGATCGCCGACGTGCTGTACGGCGTGGGCGCGGCGGCGGCGATCACCGGGCTGGTGCTGGTGCTGACCGCGCCGGAGGGCGAGGCGGTGAGCGGGCTGCGCGTGGCGCCGACGCCGGACGGCGCGGCGCTGGGCTGGGGCGGGGTGTTCTGATGGTGCGTCCGCTCCTTCTGGGCCTGGTGGCCGCGGCGCTGGCCGGGTGCTCGCTGCTGACCGACTTCGGCGACGAGTGCAGCGGCGCCGGCGAGTGCGGCGCGGGGCTGGCCTGCGTGCAGGGCCTGTGCGTGGCCGGCGAGACGCGCGACGACCTGGGCGGCGGCATGGGCGGCGCGCCGGGGGACGCGGGCGCCGACGCCGCGCCGCCGGGCGTGCTGGTGCTGCCCGAGACCTGCGACGAGAAGCTCTACGGCGCCGCGGTCGAGGATGCGTTCGACGACGACGTGGTGCTGCTGGGCCTGCTGATGCCGTCGTCCGGGGCGCTGGCCGAGGTGGGCCCGCCGATCCGCGACGCGGCCTTCCTGGCGCTGGACGAGATCAACCAGAGCGGCGGCGCCGCCGGCCGGCGCTTCGCGCTCGTCAGCTGCGACACCGCCACCAGCGTCGAGGCGGCCACCGAGATGGCGCGCTTCCTGGTCGAGACGGCCAAGGTGCCGGCGATCATCGGCCCGGCGGCCAGCTCGGCCACGCTGGCCGTCGCCAACCAAGTGGCCATCCCCAACGGCGTCGTGCTGGTCAGCCCCTCGTCGACGTCGCCGGCCATCACCGACCTGCCCGACGACGGTCTGGTGTGGCGCACGGCGCCCAGCGACGCCATCCAGGGGGCGGCCATCGCCGCGCACCTGCTGGCCGGCGACTTCGAGAAGGTGGCGGTGGTCAACCGCGACGACACCTACGGCAACGGCCTGCGCGACGCCATCCAGCGCGACCTGTGCGGGGCCGATCGCTGCGGCGAGGCGGTGTACTACTCGCGCAGCTACGGCGAGGACGACGTGCAGGGCATGTCGCGCATCCTGTTCGACCTGCAGGACTTCGAGCCCGACGTCGTGGTGCTGATCGCCTTCGTCGAGGACGGCATCCAGTTCCTCAGCCTGGCCGGCGACGCGGGGCTGAACGACTTCATCCTGACCGACGGCACGCGCGATCCGGCGCTGCTGGCCATGGTGGAGCACCCAATGCTGCTGGCGCGCGTGCTGGGCACTGCGCCGGCGTCGCCCTCGGGCGCGCTGTTCGAGCAGTTCAGCCTGCGCTACCGCAACAAGTGGCAGCAGTTGCCGGGCGTGTTCAACGCGCAGGCCTACGACGCCATGTACGTGCTGGGCTACGCGGTCGCCGGTATCCCCAGCGGCGACGCGGTGACCGGCGCGGCCATCGCGCGGCAGTTGGGCCGGTTGTCGGCGGGCGAGGCCATCGAGGCGGGCGCCGACCGGTGGAACCGCGGCATCTCGATCCTGCAGGGCGACGCCGAGGCCACCATCGACTTCGTCGGCGCGTCCGGCCCGCTCGACTTCGGGCCCGAGGGCGAGGCCACCGGCGACATCGAGGCCTGGCGCTTCAACGTCGAGACCGGCCGCGTGGACACCCTGGGCACGCTGTACACCGCGGACGGCGAGTACAGGGCGC
>JAUHXL010000143.1 GCA_030426945.1 bacterium | reverse complement strand
GGTGGCCAGGGCTCCGGCGGGCAGCGCGGCGTCCTGCACGCCGGGGCGGGCTGGATCCGCGTCCCGCGCGCCCCCGTTGCAGGCCTGGGCGTCGTAGGCGGCGCCGTAGGGATAGGCGCGCCCGTCGGCCCCCCCGCAGGCCAGCCCCCACTCGGCGCCCGTGCACAACCGCGCGCCGGCGGCCGCGCACGCGGCTTGCGCGCCGGCCAGCGTCACGTTGGCCCAGGGCAGGACGCCGGGGCGCGCGCAGGCGCGCGTCTCGACGAAGGCCACGACGCCGTCGTCGGGCACCGGATCCAGGCCGGCCGCTTCGGCCGTGGCGCCGGGCCGGCTGGCCTCGTAGGCGTAGATCTCCACGTCCCCCACGCGCACCCACGCGTCCACGAAGGCCTCGTCCACCGCGCCGTCGCAGTCGTCGTCCACGCCGTCGCAGTCGTCGTCCTCGCCGGCCGGCGGCGCGGCCACGGCCTCGCACACGACCTGGGTGCCGTCGTCGCTGCAGCGCGCCTCGCGCTCGATCCGACACAGGCCGATGCCGTCGGCGCAGGTGCGCGGCGGGCCGCCGATCCCCCCCTCGAAGAGGGCCTCGGCGAAGTCCTCGTCGGTGCGGCCATCGCAGTCGTTGTCGAGGGTGTCGCAGCGCCCCTGCTCGGAGCCGGGCACGAAGTCGGCCGGCGCCGGGCAGCGGAAGCCGGCGCCGCCGTCGCACACCGGCCCCAGCGGGCGGGGCATGCAGGCGCGCCGCGTCGTGACGTTGCCCTCGAGGTCGACGCTGGGGAAGGCCAGGCAGGCGTAGCCGGGGTGCAGCGCCCGGCAGTCGTCGTCGGCGCCGCAGTCGGCCCCCGCGCCGGCGCCGTCCCTGGGCACGCACACCCCTGCGGCGCACTGCTCATCCGCGCCGCACTCGCCGTCGGCCGCGCAGCGCGCCCCGCACACGCCCGCCTGAGGGCACAGGCCCTCGGGCAGCTGGAGGTCGGCCGTCTCGTCGACCGCGCCGTCGCAGTCGTCGTCGAGGGCGTTGCAGAACTCGCGCGTGCGCGCCGTGGCGGTGGGGGTGCAGGCGTACTCGCAGCCGGTCTCGGGATCACCGTCCAGATCGACGAAGCCGCCGGCGCACGCGCCGAGCGCGCACGCGCCCTCCACGCACAGCGCGGCCGCGTTGGGCGGCTGGGGGCAGGCGCGATCACACGCGCCGCAGTGGGCGGCGTCGGTTTGCAGGTCGAACCCCTCGTCGACCAGGCCGTCGCAGTCGTTGTCGACCGCGTCGCAGATCTCGCGGCCGCCGGCGCTGATGATGCAGGTGGCCTCACAGCCGTCGGCGGGATCCGCGTTGCGATCATCGAAGCCGGGATCGCAGGCCGCGAGGACGCAGCGACCGTCGACGCAGGCGGGGAGGGCGTTGGCCGGGGTGCAGGGCCGGTCGCAGGCGCCGCAGTGGTTGGGATCCGTGGCCAGGGTGGCGCGCAGATCCGGATCGTCGGCGTCGATCAGCTCGTCGCAGTCGTCGTCCTCGCCGTTGCACACCTCGGCGGTGGGCTCGCAGCGGCCGATGACGGCGACGTCCGGCAGCTGCGCGGCGTCGGCCGCGGCGTCGACGGCCGGCGGCGGGGCGCTCGAGGCGCCATCGTCGCAGCCGACCGCGCCCAGCAGGGCGCAGAGGAGGGCGAGGCGGGGCCCCACGCGGGCGCTCACGCGGTCTGCGCGCCTGCGCCGCGCGCCGCGCGCCGCGCCACGACCTCGCCGGCGAGCGCGCGGTAGGCGACCGCCCCGCGCGACCGACTCTGGAACTGGAAGATGCTGAGGCCGCACGCCTGCGCCTTGGCCAAGGCGCTGTTCGCTGGGATGACGGTGTCGAGCATCAGCTCGCCATAGTTCTCGATCAGCGCGTCGCCGATGGTCTCGTTGATGGTGCGCGTGCGCACGTCGACCCGCGTGCGCAGGATGCCCAGCACCTGCAGATCGTGCCGCAACCGCAGGTTGACCGTCTCGACCGTGCCCAGCAGATCCGCCACGCCCTCGAAGGCGAGGATGCTGAGGTCGCAGGGCACCAGCACCTCGTCGGCCGCCATGAGCGCGTTGAGCGTCAGGTTGCCCAGGTTGGGCGGGCAGTCGATGAGGATGGTGTCGAAGTGGGTGCGCGCGGTGGCCAGGGCGGTGCTGAGGATGTGCTCCCGGCCGACGCGGCTGGTCAGCTGTGCGTCGGTCTCGTTGAGGCGCTTGTCCGGCGCCGTCAGGGCCAGCCCCTCGATGGCCGACTCGACGACGGCCTCCATCAGATCGCGCGGGCGCTGCGCGAGCAAGACCTCGGACAGCGTGACGGTGCCGGGGCGCAGCGACTCGCGCAGGGCCGAGGCGACGTGGCCTTGCGGATCGATGTCGACGACGAGCACGCGCTGGCCGTGGTGCGCCACGAGGGCGGTGGCGAGGTTCACGGTCGTGGTCGTCTTGCCGACGCCGCCCTTCTGCGCGGCCACCGCGATGACGCGGGCCTGGCGGTCGCCCGCCGCGAAGGTGTCGTCGTCACGGGTGCGCAGCTTGTGCAAGCCGGCCGACAGCAGGTTCTTGACGCTCCGCTTGCGATCCACGGCGGCGCCTCCTCGTCTCGTGGTTCCGCGGCCCGGCGAGCCCGCCACGCCGCACGGCGCCCGACTGTACGCGCGTTCAGCGCGCTTGGGAAGGGGGTGGGTGGAGGTAGGGCGTCGGCGGCAGCGAGCCCCGGCGGCGCGCCGCCGCGGATCAGCTCGGGGGCAGCTTGGGCAGGGGACCGGTCGCGCGCCGCACGGCCTTCTTGGCCAGCGGGCGGCCGAGCACCGCGTCGAGGCCCTCGGCCGGCGGCGCGTCGTCGTCGGTGATGCCGATCACGCGCGCGCGCTCGCCGCCCGGCTGATCGTGCATCGCCTGCGTGACCTGGGTCGCGTCGAGCCCAGGCAGGCCCAGGTCGAGGAAGACGATGTGGGGCCGGATCTGCAGGAACATGCGCCCGCCGTCGAAGGCGTTGTCGGCGTGCTCCACCTCGTACGCGTCGGACTGCTGGGCGGTCTCGTCGTCGAAGATGGCGTCGAGGATCGCATCCACGACGGTCGGATCGTCGTCGATGATCAGCACGCGGCGGGTGCCCGTGTCGACGCGATCCTCCCACTGCATCGGGATCTGGGCGCGCCGGCAGAAGGCCTCGAGATCGGCGCGCATGATGCGGCGGTGGCCACCCGGCGTCTTGTAAGCGCGGATTCGGCCTTCGTCGATCCACCGGATGATGGTCATCGGCGTCACCCGGCAGAACTTGGCGGCGCTGTGCGTCGAGAAAACGTCCGGAATCTTCTGGCCCATGGCCTCCTCGTGTCGGGCAGTGTCCGTCGACAGGGTCCTGTGATCGGCGTCCGCCGCGTCGCTCCGCAGCCCCACCAGCGCGAGGTCATTAGAGACCGGCGCCCGCGGTGTGTCAAACGCGCCGGGGCCGCGGTTGCTCGGCCGGGACGGCGTCTCCTATACTGCGGCGATTTTCGGGGCGGCGGGTCCGACCGGGCGCGTCCCTCGACGTCGGCGGCAGCAGTCCGAGACCGGGAGACGGGGAGATCATGAAGCGTGTGCTGGGGCCGCTGGCCCTCTGCTCGATGATGGCGGTGCTGGGCTTTGCCTGTGACGACGACGAGGAGGGCGGCGGGTGCGGCTCGGACGAGGCGTGCGGCCGCGGCATGATCTGCGAGGAGGGGGCCTGCAAGGCCGTGGCGTGCACGGGCCTGCAGTCCTGCCCCGGCACCGGCCGGACCTGTCTGGTGGACATTCGGCAGTGCTCCCAGAAGGAGTGCGCCGATGTCGTCGACGGGGTCGAGACCACCTGCGCGCCGGGCGCGAGCTGCATCGAGGACGGTCCCTTCCGCGGCTCCTGCGTCCAGCCCGGCGGCGTCAGCTGCGGCAACTCGGGGGATTGCGGGCCCCTCGGGGCCACCTACCAGTGCTGCGACGGCGTCTGCGCCGAGAACTGCGCCGACGCGAGCGTCATCACGCCGGCCGACGACATGGGCGTCTCGCCGCCGCCCGATGGCGACGTGATGCCGGGGGGTGACATGGGCCCGGGCGGGGTCGACATGGGGGCGCCGCCGGGGGGCGGGACGCTGTGCGCGCCGTGCGCCGGTGACGGGGAGTGCGCCGGCCTCGGTGAGGGCGCGCGCTGCACGCCCATCGGCGCCAACGGCGGGTTCTGCACCAGCGCGTGTGATCCCGCGGGCAACGACTGTCCGCGCGGCTTCGGGTGCGTGCAGGGCCTCAACCAGTGCCTGCCCGAGAGCTTCGAGTGCAGCGGGTGCGTGGTCGACGGCTGCCCCGATGGGCAGGTGTGCGACGTGGCCTCGGGCGCCTGCACCGCCCCGCGTGGTGTCTGCGGCGGCTGCGGCGACGACACCGACTGCGAGGCCGGTTTGCAGTGCGCGCAGCTCGGCGGCGACAGCTACTGCTTCGCGCCGTGCGCCGCGGGCGGCACCTGCGCCGACGGGCTGAGCTGCGAGGAGGGCGTCTGCAAGCCGTCGGGCGGCGTCTGCGATCCCTGCCTGGGCGCCTGCGGAGGCGCGACCCCCTTCTGCCGCCCCGACGGCAGCTGCGGCCAGTGTGGCGAGGGGGCGCCGTGCCCGATGGGCATGGTCTGCGAGGTGGCCACCGCGACCTGCGGCCAGCCGCCGATGGGCGGCAGCTGCAACAGCGACATCGACTGCCAGGGGGCCGATCTGCCCTACTGCTTCGGCGGCGAGTGCGTCGAGTGCTTCCAGAGCAGCCAGTGCCCGGCGCGCACGCGCTGCGACCAGAACTGGCGCTGCGTGGCCGCCCCCTGCGAGGGCGTGGCCTGCCCCCAGGGCTCGGTCTGCAGCGAGCAGACCGGGCGCTGCGATCCCGGCTGCCAGAGCAACAACGACTGCGCGCTGCCCAACGAGATGGGCTGCAACGGCGAGACGGGGCAGTGCTACTACCTCGACGGGCGCTGCGACCTCGGCGGCGGTGACGGCGTCTGTGCACCGGGCTCGCAGTGCAACCCGGGGCTGGACCCGAACTACGGCAACTGCAGCTGCCGGAAGGTCGATCCGATGAACTTCCTGTCCAACGAGACCATCGTCGACTGCCAGCCCGGCCTCAGCTGCTTCCAGCTGGCCTTCCCCCAGGATCCCGCCGAGCCGCCGATGCCGGTGCCCGACGGTTTCTGCATCCAGAGCCCGTTCTGATCACGCACTCCGACGGCATCACCTGAGTGGCCGCCTCAGAGACCGACCGCGCGGCGCGGGGACCCCGCGTGCGCAAGGCGGCGCCCAAGCGGGGGCGCCGCGGGCGGCGCGGCAAGGACGCCGAGTCCGTCGAGGTCACGCCGGCGCTCCTGGCGGAGGTGCCGCTGTTCGCCCACCTCGACGAGGCGCTGCGCACGCGGCTGGCGGCGCGCGTCGAGCACGTGCAGGTCGAGCGAGGCGAGCACCTGTTCGAGGGCGCGCCGGACGAGGACGACGCCTCGTCCGTCTTCGTGGTGCTGTTCGGTGACGTCGCCGTGTACCGCGGGCCGGCCGCCGACGACCTGACCGTCGCCAACTACCTGACCGTCTCCGACCCCTACGTGCAGAAGCTGTTCGCGGACGAGCGGACGCGGGCGCTGCGGCTGACCGCGATGTGCCCGGTGCGGGCGCTGAAGCTGAACTACCGCGACGTCAACTACGTGCTGAAGAAGAGCGAGGCCTTCCGCGACGCCTTCAGCGAGTCGATCAAGCGCGTCACCGAGCGCCAGGCGAGCCGCTTCGACGATGGCTTCCGCAAGGACATCTCGGCGTTCTTCGTCCAGGAGCGCCTCACCTTCGCCGGCCGGGTGAAGATCAAGCGGATGGACATCTGCATCGAGTGCGACGGCTGCTACGACGCCTGCCGCACCCGGCACGGCACGGATCGGCTCGGCCCGAGCGAGGTGAAGTACGGGCTGACCGAGATCCCCCAGAACTGCCACAACTGCGTGGTCCCCGAGTGCATCGACAAGTGCAAGTTCGGGCAGATCAGCAAGCACCCCGAGACGGGCGAGATCGTCATCCACGACGACTGCACCGGCTGCACGATGTGCGCGCGTGGGTGCAGCTTCGACGCCATCCGCATGCACCCGCTGGCCGATCTGGACGTGGCGAAGTACTTCCCGAACCGCAGCGCGGACGCCAAGGGCAAGAACATCGCCCAGAAGTGCGACAACTGCACCGGTTTCCCCGACAAGGCGTGCATCACCGCGTGCCCCACCGGCGCGCTGTTCCAGGTGGACGGCGCGGACCTCTTCGATCGGTGGAAGCAGTTCGAGGTGCACAAGGCGCCGGGCTTCGACGCGGTCGAGTCACCGGAGCGGGCGCCCCGGGGGTGGCGGCGCTTCTGGTTGGCGCTGACGGTGCTCAACGCGCTGGTGCTGAGCTGGGAGTCGCTCGGGCGGCTGTTCTGGCTCGACCTGACCTTCGGCACCTGGCTGTACGAGGCGGGCTTCACCGCCGAGGCCCTCGATCCGCTGGCGCCGTTCAAGGCCGGCGACTTCTTCAGCCACGCCATGGGCTACATCGGGGGCGGCTGCCTGCTGGGCACGCAGCTGTATCGGCTGGGCAAGCGCTTCGCGCCGCGCCTGGGCAGCGTGCCGGCGTGGATGGAGGCGCACATCTGGCTGGGTGTGCTCGGCGGCCTGTACGGGTTCTTCCACACCGCCTTCCACTTCTTCGAGCCCGTCGCGGTGGCGACGTTCCTGCTGATGCTGCTGGCGATCCTCACCGGCGTGGTGGGGCGCTATCTGCTGTACCTGGTGCCGCGCAGCAAGGCCGGGCGGCAGCTGCAGATCGGTGAGCTCGACGCGCAGGTGCGCGCGCTGAACCAGGAGATCGAGGGTGCCTTCGTGGACCGCCGGGCGGCGGGCACGATGATGACGCGGGTGGAGTCGCTGGTGCGCGACGAGGCGCAGGGCAAGGGGGACGAGGACGAGGACGATGGGCCGCGGACCTTGGTCGCGGCCGTCATGTCGCTGGTGCAGGACGACCGGGCCCAGCGCAAGGCCATCGAGGCGCTGGGCAGCGAGCTCGGTGAGGGCGTCGCCGCCGACAAGAAGGCGCGCGTCATGCGCCTGCTGCAGAAGAAGGCGCGCCTCGAGCGGTCGCTGCGCCGCCACGTCTTCCTGTCGCGGATCCTGAAGCGCTACCGCGTGGTGCACGTGGTGGCGAGCAACGTGATGTTCGGCGCGTTGACGCTGCACATCGTCCTGTCGCTGATGTACCAGGTGGGGAACTGAGCGGCGTTCGGGCGGCGCGCACCGGCGGCCCGGTCGTGGGCGGTGCGTCGGGGCCGACGACCCGTTAAGATGCCGCCGATGCGCGCGCGTTCGATCCTCCCGGCCGGAGCTGTGCTCCTTCTGCTCACGGTCCCGGGTCTGGGGCGCGCCGCCAAGCCGCTCTCCCAGGTGCACGCGCACCTCGACAACGACGACCGCTGCAGCAGCTGCCACGTGGCGTTCAGCGGCGTGCCGGACGCCAAGTGCCTCGGCTGCCACCGGGACATCGACGTGCGCCTTCGGCGGGGCGACGGCTACCACGCCCGCGTGGCCCAGGGCGTCGCCTGCTTGACCTGCCACCGCGAGCACCTCGGCCGCGGCCACGACATCACGCCGCTCGACAAGCGCACCTTCGACCACGGGAAGACCGGCTGGCCGCTCACCGGCGGACACCAGGGCGTGGGCTGCCGCGAGTGCCACACCGCGAAGCGGCCCGGCAGCAACCGGGACAGCTACCTCGGCGCGGACACCGAGTGCGCGGCCTGCCACGGCGAGTACCACGGGCAGGCGCAGAAGGCCGATCTGAAGGCGTGTGATCGCTGCCACAACACCTTCGAGTGGAAGAAGCTGAACGCGAACATGCGCTTCGACCACGAGCGCGAGACGCGCTTCCCCCGCACCGGCGAACACCGCGAGGTCGCGTGCGAGAAGTGTCACCTCAACAAGAAGAACTTCGGGCCGATCCGCGTGTCGGGCTGCCTCACGTGTCACCAGGATCCGCACCCGCCGGGCGTGTTCGGGGCGCGCATCTGTGAGGAGTGTCACGTCACCAAGGGCTTCGAGGCCGAGATCATCTTCGAGCACGGCTCGACGGGCTGGCCGCTACGGGGGCAGCACCGCAAGAACAAGTGCCTCGACTGCCACAGCTTCGAGGGCGCCTGGCGGCCGAAGACCAAGGACTGCGGGGGCTGCCACGAGGACACGCACCGGGGCCAGTTCCGGGGGCAGGCGTGCGCGCGCTGTCACCAGGAGAGCGGCTTCGACGATCTGAAGTTCAACCACGACACGATGAGCCGCTTCGCGCTGCGCGGGCGACACGCGCGCGTCGACTGCGCGCGTTGCCACCCGAACGGCACCTACAAGCCGATCGACACCGCGTGCCGCAACTGTCACGCCGATCTGAACCCGCACGGGGACACCTTCGGCGAGACGCCGTGCAGCAACTGCCACAGCCCGGTGGGCTGGCAGCAGACCCGCTTCGACCACGGGGTCACGGGCTTTCCCCTCGAGGGCCGTCACGTCGACCAGCCCTGCTATCGCTGTCACCCCAACGGCACCGAGACCGAAGACGACACGCTCAGCGAGTGCGCCTTCTGCCACCGGGACGTGCACGACAATCAGTTCGAGGGGGCCAACTGTGATCGGTGCCACCGCGGGTTCGAGCATTGGCGCATCGCGTTCTTCGACCACACGCTCAGCCGGTTCGAGCTGCAGGGCAAGCACCTCGACGTGGCCTGCGCCGGCTGCCACAAGGGCGGCCACTACCGGCCCATCGACGCGGCCTGCGCCAACTGTCACCAGAACTTCCACGAGGGGCAGCTCGAGCAGCCGTGCAGCGAGTGTCACAGCCCCCACGGCTGGCCGCTGATCAGCGGGTTCGACCACGACACCGAGAGCCGCTTCGCGCTGGAGGGGGCGCATCGGGATCTCGACTGCGCCAAATGTCACGTCCGTAACGATTACAAGGGGTTGCCGCTCGATTGTGCGGGCTGTCACCTCGACGTGCATCAGGGCAGCAAGGGCCCCGCCTGCGCGCGCTGCCACACGGCGACGGATTGGACGACGAACCAGGCGCAGGACCACGACTTCGGGGCGTTCAGGTTGGCGGGGGCGCACGACGTGCTGCCCTGCGAGCGGTGCCACGGGCCCGATCGGCGCAAGCAGCTGGCCGGCACCGGGCCCGAGTGCGTCAACTGCCACCGGGATCCGCACTTCGGCAGCTTCGGGCCCCTGTGCCACGACTGCCACGGGCAGCAGCACTTCCTGCCGAGCACCTTCCTGCACGTCGAGACGGGCTTCCGGCTGTCGGGGGCGCATCGCTTCGTCGAGTGCCGCGACTGTCACCCGGGCCGCGTGTTCGGTGGCCAGCCGAGCACCTGCGACTTCTGCCACACCGACACCTTCGAGGCGACGGCCGGCACGGACTGTGACCACACCGCCGAGTGCCCGGGCGGCCTCGCGACGTGTCACAACTGCCACACCACCAGCAGCTTCGTGCCGGCGCGACCCGGCGTGAACTGCGGCACCTGCGAGAGCAGCCGGTGAGCAAGGCGGGGACGGCGCTGCTCGGCGTGGCCCTGGCGGCCGCGGCGGCGGGCCCGGCGCGGGCCCGCGAGATCGACCTGGGGGGGCGGGTCGCCCTGCGTGGGCTGTACTCGGCCGACGACGCGGGCAACCCGGCGGTGGGCATCCTGTTCCTCGACACCGACGCGCGGGCGGAGCGGCTGACCGACGGCGACCTGCGGTTGGTGCTCGACGCGGGCTTCGTGCTCGACGCGACCGACGCGCGGGAGCGGCGCTTCGGTGAGACCGAGAGCCTCGATCAGGTGCGGCAGCTGTACGTCGAGCAGCCTGGGCTGGTGGGGGCGCTCGACGTCGCGGTGGGCCGGCGCCTGATTCGCGAGGCGGGCAACGCCTGGGTCGATGGCCTGGACGCCGAGCTCTGGTTCGACGAAGGGCGCAGCAGCGTCGGGCTGTACGGGGGGTTGGCGCCCGACCGCGTCGACTATGCGCTGAAGACCGAGCAGCAGGCGACCGGCCTGTACGGCACCTTCCACCGTGAGGGGCTGGACGCGTCGCTGGCGTACAACGCGCAGATTCGGAGCGGCGCCCTCGATCGGCACTTCGTGTTCAATCGGGTGCACGCGCGGCTGGCCGAGGGGCTGTTCGTGGCGAGCTATCTGCTGGTGGATCTGGTCGGCGGGCCGAACATCACCACCCTGCTCGGCAGCGTCGACTACACGCCGTCGGCGGCGCCGGCGCTGAACGTGGCGCTGAACGTCAGCCGCTACAGCGTCGAGCGGTACCGCGATCAGACGGTGTACCGGAACATCGTCGAGCCCAATCAGGCGCTGGTGCTGGGGGACGAGGTGGTCGAGCTGGTGTACGACCGGGCGCGCTTGTCGGGCTCGCTGCGCGTGGGGCGCAGCCTCTATCACTACCAGTCGATCGAGTACAAGCATCGCTCACAGGACGGGCTGGACGCGTGGCTGTACACCATCGGCCTGCGCGACGACGACCTGCTGCGGTGGGGGACGCGGGCGGATCTGCGGACGTCGTTCAAGAACAACTTCCAGAGCGACTCGTACCTCGTGGCGCTCGACGTCGAGCACGATCTGGGCGCGGCCTGGTGGCTGGCGGGGCGGGCCACCTGGTTCAGCGGCCGGACGGTGGGCCGCGCGACCGAACGCGGGCGGACCTTCGACGAGGCGCAGACGATCCTGCTGGTGGGCGGCACCGTGGGGTGGCGAGCGACGCGCAGCCACCGCTTCGACCTGGACTACGACGGGGTGCTCGAGGCGGAGCTACAGGACGCGCGCAACCAGGAGGATCTGTTCATCCACACCATGATGGGGCGGTACAGCTGGTTGTTCTGAGGGGGCGGGGCGTTGCCACGAACCGTCGAGGGCAAGCGTAGGGGCAGGGGCAAGGGGGCCCTTCGGGCCGGCCTCAGACCTCCATCAGCTCCGCCTCTTTCTTGGTGATGATGGCGTCGACCTTGGCCACGGCGGCGTCGGTCAGATCCTGCACCACCTTGAGGCCGCGCTGCAGATCGTCCTCGGTGATGTCGCTGTCCTTCTCGAGATCCTTCAGCGTGCTGTTGGCGTCGCGCCGGCTGTTGCGGATCGAGATCTTCGCGTCCTCACCGTGGGCCTTGACCTGCTTGACCAGATCGCGGCGCCGATCCTCGGTCAGCGGGGGGATGTGCAGGCGGATCAGCGTGCCGTCGTTCGACGGCGTCAGCCCCAGATCCGACTGCAGGATGGCCCGCTCGATGTCCTTGAGCAGGTTGCTCTCCCACGGCTTGATCGTGATCATCCGCGGCTCGGGCACCTGCAGGGCGGCCATCTGACTCAGCGGGGTGGGCTGCCCGTAGTAGGGCACCCGGATGTTGTCGAGCAGGTTGATGTTGGCGCGGCCCGAGCGCACCCGGGCCAGCTCGCGGGAGAGGGCGTCGAAGGCCTTCTTGAAGTTGGCCTCCAAGTCTTCCTGAATCTCGTCCAGCATCGGGGATTGACCTCAGCGTTCAACGGCGAGGCCGGACCATAGCATATGGACCCGCGGCGATGAACCCCGAGAAAAGCACAACGATGTTGGAGGGTTCGGCTGACCTCAGCCGATGCGGGTGCCGACGCCCTGTCCGCGCGCGACGCGGACGATGTTGCCGGCCTCGTGCAGCTTGAACACGATGATCGGCATGCGGTTCTCGCGGCAGAGGCTGATGGCGGTGGCGTCCATCACGCGCAGGTCGCGGGCGAGACACTCGTTGTAGGTGAGCGTGTCGTAGCGCACGGCGTCGGGCACCTTCATCGGATCGGCGTCGTAGATCCCGTCGACCTTGGTGGCCTTGAGGATCACATCGGCGCCGATCTCGATGGCGCGCAGGGCGCCGGCGGTGTCCGTGGTGAAGTAGGGGTTGCCGGTGCCCGCGGCGAAGATGACCACGCGCCCCTTCTCGAGGTGCCGCATCGCGCGGCGCCGGATGAAGGGCTCGGCCACGCGCGGCATCTCGAGGCCGCTCATCACGCGGGTGACGAGGTCGATGCGCTCGAACCCGTCCTGCAGGGCGAGGGCGTTCATGACCGTCGCCAGCATGCCCATGTAGTCGGCGCTGGTGCGATCCATGCCCTCGGCGGCGCCGGCGACGCCCCGGAAGATGTTGCCGCCGCCCACGACGACGGCGACCTCGATGCCGAGCGCGACCACCTGCTTGATCTCGCCGGCGATGCGCTCGACGACCGTGGGCGAGACGCCGTAGGCGCCGTCGCCCATGAGGGCCTCGCCCGACAGCTTGAGCAGGATGCGCGTATAGGCTGCGCCGCTGTTCGGCATGGCAACCGCCTCCGGAGGATCGAGGATCAGGTGGGGGAGCGCGCCGGACCGGCTTCAGTTGCCGGCGGCGGCGGCCACCTCGGCGGCGAAGTCGGTCTCTTCCTTCTCGATGCCCTCACCGACCTCGAAGCGCACGAAGCGGCGCACCTTGATGTTCTCCTTGATGCGGGAGGCCACCTCGGTGACGTGCTGGCCGACGGTCTTGTCGGTGTCCTTCACGAAGGGCTGGTCGACGAGGCAGATCTCCTTCTTCCACTTCGCCAGCTTGCCGTCGATGATCTTGCCCATGATCGCCTCGGGCTTGCCCGAGTCGGCCATCTGGGCGATGAAGATCTCGCGCTGCTTCGTGACGACGGCCTCGGGGATCTCGGTCTCGTCGAGGTACTGCGGGTTGGTCGCCGCGACGTGCATCGCGACGTCCTTCAGCAGCGCCTGGAAGTCCTCGTTGCGCGCGACGAAGTCGGTCTCGCTGTTGATCTCGACCATCACGCCGATGCGGCCGCCGTGCACGTAGGTGCCGATGGCGCCCTCGGCGGCGACGCGGCCGGACCGCTTGGCGACCGCCGCGAGGTTCTTCTTCTGCAGGTACTCGACGGCCTTGTCCATGTCGCCGTCGGTCTCGCCGAGGGCCTTCTTGCAGTCCATCATGCCGGCGCCGGTCATGCGGCGCAGCTCGGCCACCTGCTTGGCAGAAATCGCCATGTCTCGGAATCCTTTCGATTGGCGCGCGCCCCGGATGGGGGCGCGCGGATGACGCGAGGCGATCAGGCCTCCTCGGTCGCCTCCTCGGCGGCCTGGTCGGGCGAAGCGCTGGCCTCGGGCGCGGGCATCTCCATGCCGGCGGGCTTGATGGCGACCTCGGGGCCACCCTCGTAGCTGCCGACGCCCATCTCGGCGGCGCTGGGCTTCTCGTTGCCCGCGCTGAAGCGCTCGTTGTGGCTGCGCTTGCCCGAGAGCACGGCGTCCGCGATGCGGCTGGTGAACAGCTCGATCGAGCGGATGGCGTCGTCGTTGCCCGGGATGGGGAAGTCGATGTTGTCCGGATCGCTGTTCGTGTCGACCACCGCGACGACCTTGATGCCCAGCTTGCGGGCCTCGGCCACGGCGATGTGCTCCTTGAGGGTGTCGATGATGAACACCGCCCCAGGCAGGTGCTCCATGCTCTTGATGCCGCCGAGGTTGGCCTCGAGCTTCTCCCGCTCGCGGAACAGCTTCAGCGTCTCCTTCTTGGTGAGGTGATCGCTGGTGCCGTCGGTCAGCATGCGGTCGATCGTGCGCAGGCGGTCGATCGAGCCCTTGATGGTGCGGAAGTTGGTCAGCGTGCCGCCGAGCCAGCGGTGCGTGACGTGGTACATCCCGCAGCGCAGCGCGTGGGTGCGCACGGTCTCCTGCGCCTGCTTCTTGGTGCCGACGAACAGCACCGACTCACCGCGCGCCACCATGGCGCTGATGTAGTTGAAGGCCGCGTCGAACATCGGCACGGTCTTCTGCAGGTCGATGATGTGGATGCCGTTGCGCGCGCCGTAGATGAACGAGCGCATCTTGGGGTTCCACCGGCCGGTCTGGTGACCGAAGTGAACGCCCGCCTCGAGCAGCTCGCGGATGTTGACTGCCGCCATTCGAATCGTCCTTTCGCGTTGTACCGCCGCGGCCATCATCGCCCGCCCGCCCGGCCCTCTCGGGGCTCGGGACGCCGGTTCGGGCTCCGGCTCGCGTGTGTCGTTGTCGGTTCTCTCTGGGCGGCGGGCTTCTACCACTTTGGGCCGTCGTCTGCAAGCGTGGCGTGGCCTTACGTCGCAGCGCGCTTCGGGTGAAACGCGGGCGGGACGGCCGGCGTACCCGGCCCGAGCGCCCACCTGGCGGCCGGCGGGAGGCCGTCGACGGCGTCCGACGCGCAAGATGGCCGGCGCGCCGGCAGGATGGATTGACCGGTCGGTGGCCCACGACTACCGTGTGCCGCCTTCGACCCGAGGGGAACCCCATGAGCTCGGCGACCCACGTCGACGACCGCCCCCTCGAGGCGGTCGAGCAGTGCCTCGAATATATGCTGTCCGGCGCCAAGCCGCCCGAGCGCTGGGTGATCGGCACCG
>JAUHXL010000142.1 GCA_030426945.1 bacterium | reverse complement strand
GGCCGCGCGCGTCGCAGGTGCCGCCCTCGCCGCAGTCCGCGTCCTCGACGCAGGCCACGCACAGCCCGCGCATGGGCTCGCAGCGCGTGCCGTCGCTGCAGTCGTCGTCCACGCGACAGGCCCAGCACAGCCCGTCCTCGCGGCAGCGCGTGGGCGGCGCGCACGCGTCCGCCGCCGGATCGCAGCGGGTGACGCAGGCCCTGCGCCGCGGATCGCACACCGATCCCTCGCCGCAGTCGACGCCGTCGCAGGGGCCGCCGGGCGCGCAGCCGGCGTCGGGCAGACACTGTCCGTCGGTGCAGGTGAAGCCGGGTGCGCAGCTCGTGCCCATGCAGGCCGCCCCGCAGACGCCCGCGCCCTCGAGCTCGACGCAGCGGTCGGGCTCGCCGCCGCACTCGGTGTCGGTGGTGCACGGGCTGCACACCGTCTGACCGATGGCCACGCAGGTGCCGTCGCTGGCGCAGTACGCGCCGCCCTCGCAGGTCAGGTCGGCGCGGCAGTCGCTCTGGGGATCGATGCACACGCCTTGAAAGCACAGCTGCGGCGTGAGGCAGTCGGCGGGGGCGGCGCAGGGGCCGTCGGGGAACACGCACTGGCCGACGCGGCAGACGCCGCCGGGACACTCCGCGTCGCTGCCGCAGCCCGCTTGCGCGTCACGCCCACCGACGAGGCGGCCCGCGTCCGCCGGGCCCTCGTCGCTCTCGGTGGCGCAGCCGACCGCGCCGACCGCGCCCAGCAGCGCGGCCAACCACAGGCCTCGCAGATTCCGCTCTGATCGCACCCTGTTCTCCCCGGGGGATGTCGAGGTGGACGCCCCGCCGACCCGCGATCCACCACCTCGGCCCCGCCTCCGGGGCGTGCCCTAGCATCGACGGGAAGCGACCGCCGGATCAAGAGCCCGGCGGTTGACACCCCACGGCGCCGATCCTCATGATGCGGCGACTCTGCGCCGAGGAGGGAGCACCATGTCCGAGGGCCGCCGTCGTTTCGGGCGATTCGCGTGTCAGCTGCCGGTCGAGCTGGTGGTCGGGGGCGCGACCCAGTCGACCCACACCGTCAACCTGAGCCTGGGCGGCATGCTGGTGGGCACCGACCTCACCGCGCCCTTCGGCGCCGAGGTCGAGTTCCGGCTGCACGTGCCCAAGCCGGCGCACGTCGTGCAGGCGCGCGGCACGGTGATGTGGACGAGTGACGAGGGCAAGCCCGCGCTGGGCGTGGCCTTCGAGGCCCTGCGCCCCTTGGACGTCTGGGCCCTGCTCCGCTACTTCAGCGAAGTGGGGGAGGCCGCCGAGGCGCCCGTCCTCTGATCCGGGCCCGGCCGCGGGCCCCGCGGCCTGGCCGATCAGCGCCGCCTCAGCGCGCGCGCCGCCGCCGCACCAGACCCAGCAGCATCACCGCCAGCCAGGGCAGGGGGCTCGCGGGCCGATCCGCGCCGACGTCGCAGTCGCACCCCTCCTTGGGGTCGGTCAGCCCGCCCGCGTCCGCGCCGCCGCCGCCCGTCGCGGCGTCGGGCGCCGGGACGAAGCCCCCGTCGCGCAGCGGATCCGGCGGATCGCCCCCGTCCGCGGTCGGCGTCACGTCGCCGTCGGCGCCGGGCGCCACCGGCTCGGCGTCCGAGGTCGGCTCGACGCCGCCGTCCCGCCCGGGCGCGACCCCGGCGTCCTGGCGCGGCGGCGGCGGCGGCATGTAGTTCTCGTCCAGGACGCACTGCGCGACCGCGTCCACGAACACGCAGGTCTGGCCCAGGGGGCACTGCACCCCGATGCACGGATCGCTGATGCACCGCCCGGCGTTGCACTGCTGGCCGAAGGGGCAGTTGACCCCCTGGCAGGGATCGTTGATGCAGGCCCCGTTGACGCACACCTTGCCGTCGTCGCACTGCACGCCGCCGCAGGGATCCGCGGCGCAGGTGCCGTCGACGCACACCTCGTCGAGCGCGCAGGCGACCGTCGCGCAGCTGACCACGCACTGGCCGTCGCGGCAGAACTCACCCGCCGCACAGGCGACGCCCGTGCAGGGATCGGGCGTGCAGGCGTTCTCGATGCAGAGCTCCCCCTCCGGGCAGCCGATCGCGTAGCAGCTGTCCGGCACGCACTCGCCGAGGTTGCAGACGCGGCCGCCGTCGCAGTCGACGTCGGCGCAAGGATCGGTGCAGCGGCCCGAGTCGGCGCTGCACACCTCGCCGGGGGCGCAGGGCTCGTGCTCGCAGCGCAGGATGCACGCGCCCATCACGCAGATCTCGTTGTCGGGGCACTCGAAGTTGACGCAGGGATCGGCGCAGCGGCCCGCCCGGCAGAGCTCCGGGCACTCGGGATCCTCGTCCACCGTGCCGTCGCAGTCGTCGTCTTCGCCGTTGCACACGTCCTGGCCGAGCTCGCCGCACAGGCCGCAGCCGTTGCGCAGGTTCTCGTCGATGCGGCCGTCGCAGTCGTCGTCGATGCCGTCGCAGGCGGCCTCCTGGTCGGGGGGGCTGTGCATCGGCTCGCAGGTCAGCACGCCCTCGGTGCAGGTGGGCTCGCCCGGCGCGCAGGCGCCGGGCTGTCCCGTCACGCACGCGGGCTCGCCGGCGCCGATCGCCTCGTCGGCCCGCCCATCACAGTCGTTGTCCAGCCCGTCGCACACCTCGGCGCTCTGCGGCGTCACTGGCCGGCACACGACGCCCCCGGCCGGATCGCACACCCGCACGCCATCGGTGCACACGCCCGGCAGCCCGGTGGCGCAGTCCTCTCCGGTGCCGTCGATGCCCTCGTCGATGATGCCGTCGCAGTCGTTGTCGTCCCCGTCGCAGGCCTCGTCGCCCACCTCGACGTTCTGGGCGCAGGCGAGCTGTCGGTTGCGGCACACGCGCCGGCCGGGCGCGCAGACACCGGGTCGCCCGGTCTCGCAGGCCTCGCCCGCGCCCGGCACCTCCTCGTCGATCGTGCCGTCGCAGTCGTTGTCGATGTTGTCGCAGCGCTCCGGGCGGGGCTCGCAGATCTGGCACACGTCGCCGCGGCCATCACCGTCCTCGTCGGCCTGGTCGGGGTTGGCGTCGGCCGGGCAGTTGTCGCAGGGATCGCCCACGCCGTCGCCGTCGATGTCGAGCTGCTCCGGGTTGGGCACCTCGGGGCAGTTGTCCTGGGGCACGCACACCCCGTCGGCGTCCTCGTCGCTGCAGGCCAGCGCGAAGCCCCACTTCAGGCTGTAGCACACCGCGGGGCTCATCTCGTCGGCCTCGAGCGGCCCGACGTCGAAGCGCAGGGAGAGGGTCACGTCGTAGCCGTCGTCGGTCACCAGATCGCCGTTGCGATCGGTGTTCGCGCCCTCCATGTCGGTGATGCCGTTGCGCAGGGGCTCGCAGCCGTTGCGCGTATTGCCGATGCGGCGCCGGCTCTCGCTGAACTCACCGAGCTCCCAGCCGGTGAGGAAGCGATCCTCGGGGTCGCCGCCGAAGAGGGCGAGCTGCGAGGTGGGCTCGTTGGGATCGTCGCCCGCGTCGAACTCGTAGATGTTGCGCGGGATGCCGACCGACGTACCGCCGAAGTCGTTGTTGAACGTGCCGACGAAGAAGAGATCCCCGTCGACGTAGGGGATCAGCGCCAGCTCGTCCAGCCGCTGATCGGTGTTGTTGGTGAAGGTGTAGCACTGGGTGATGCGGTTGCACTCGAAGGTGGCCACCATCTCGACGCCGACGCCGTTGACCTGGTAGCGGCTGGTCATGCGGTTGCCGTCGGCGTCGGCCACGGCCTGGACGCCGTCGCCCACGCGCCCGGCCTCGAGCCAGCTGCCGACGCTGGCGCCGGCCTGCGTCTGGCAGAGGAACGGCATGCTCTCGAACACCGTGCCCCGCGCCCCGCGATCCGGCTCGTCGTTGGCCGGATCGAAGGTCGCGTTCTGTCCGATGCGGGTGTTGCTGCCGAAGCCACCGAACACGTCGAGGCCCATCTGCAGCACGCCGGTCTGGGCGCGATTGCAGGCGGGCCCCGTCTCGAAGCGCTGGAAGCCGCCCTCGACGGGCGCCGCCCCCGCGGGGCCCGCGGCGAGAAGGACCGCCGCTGCGACCGCCGGGATCGAGCCCGCTGCCCACGAAGTGCGTCCCCGGATCATCCTCTTCCCCCGTCCCGAGTTGGCGCTGCCCCCAGATGGCCGCAGCCTCGCCCCAAGATGGGGGCGCGCGGCACACCGCGTCAACGTCGTGCCGTCGCTTCCGCTGCAACGGCGGGGCGCGCTTGGCTCAGCAGCGCCGCCAGCGCGCGCCCGGTGTGGCTGCCGTCGACCGTGGCGACCTGCTCCGGCGTGCCCTGCGCCACCAGGTGTCCGCCGCCGTCGCCCCCCTCGGGGCCGAGGTCGATCACCCAGTCGGCCGTCTTCACGATGTCGAGGTTGTGCTCGATCATCACGATGGTGTTGCCCGCGTCGGTCAGCGCCTGCACCACCTCGAGCAGCTTGCGCACGTCCTCGAAGTGCAGGCCGGTGCTGGGCTCGTCGAGGATGTACAGCGTGCGCCCGGTGGCCCGCCGGGCCAGCTCCCGGCTGAGCTTGATGCGCTGCGCCTCGCCGCCGGAGAGCGTCGTCGACGGCTGGCCGAGCTGCAGATAGCCCAGCCCCACCGACTGCAGCGTCGCCAGGCCCCGCTTGATCGTGCGGTGGTTCGCGAACACCTCGACGGCCTCGTCGATGGTCATCTCGAGCACGTCGGCGATGGTGCGATCGAGGTAGCGCACGCGCAGCGTGGCGTCGTTGAAGCGCTTCCCGCCGCAGTCCTCGCAGGGCACGTAGATGTCGGCGAGGAAGTGCATCTCGACCTTGGTGACGCCCGCCCCCTCGCACTTCTCGCAGCGCCCGCCCTTCACGTTGAAGCTGAAGCGCCCCGGCTTGTAGCCGTAGGCCCGCGCCTCCCGCGTGCTGGCGAACACCTTCCGGATCTCGTCCCACAGCTTGGTGTACGTGGCCGGGTTCGAGCGCGGCGTGCGCCCGATGGGGCTCTGGTCGATGTCGATGGCCTTGTCGAAGTGCTCGAGCCCCTCGAGGCGCTCGTGATCCGCCGGGTTGGCCCGCGCGCCGTTCAGCGCGCGCGCCGCGGCGGGCCAGAGGATCGCGTTGACCAGCGTGCTCTTGCCGGCGCCGCTGACGCCGGTGACGCAGGTGAACAGGCCGACGGGGATGTCCACGTCGAGGCCCTCGAGGTTGTTCGCCCGCGCCCCGAACACGCGAATCTGCAGATCGGGATCCGGCGCGCGCCGCGCCGCCGGCAGCTCGATGGCCCGCGCGCCCGACAGGTACTGGCCGGTCAGGCTCTCGGGCACCGCCATCACCTGCGCCGGCGTCCCGCTCGCGACCACCTCGCCGCCTGCCCGCCCAGCGCCCGGTCCGAAGTCCACCAGCCAATCGCTGGCCAGCATCATCTCGGCGTCGTGCTCGACCACGATGACCGTGTTGCCGACGTCGCGCAGGTGCTCCAGCGTGCGGATCAGCCGATCATTGTCCCGCGCGTGCAGGCCGATGCTGGGCTCGTCGAGGATGTACAGCACGCCGGTCAGCTCGCTGCCCATCTGGCTCGCCAGCCGGATGCGCTGCCCCTCGCCGCCGCTGAGCGTCGGGCCCGGCCGGTCCAGCGTCAGGTAGTCCAGCCCCACGTCGCGCAAGAATCGCAGCCGCCCGACGATCTCCCGCAGCAGCTCCGCCGCGATCACCTTGAGGTTGCCGGTCAGCTCGAGCCCGGTGAGGAAGCCGTGCGCCTCGCCGATGGTCATGCCGTTGAGCGCCGCGATGTTGCGCTCCCCGATGAAGACGGCCGCCGACTCCCGCCGCAGGCGGTGCCCCTTGCAGTCGGGGCAGGGCCGGTCGCTCAGGTACTCCGACAAGCGCAGCCGCACGTCGTCCGAGTCGGTCTCCTGCCACCGCTTCATCAGCATCGGGATGACGCCGTCCCAGGTGGCCTCCACCTTGCGCACGCGCCGCCCGCGCTTGAAGTGCACCTCGAAGCTCTGGTCGCCGGTGCCGAACAGCACCTTCTCGCGCTGCGCGGGGCCCATCGCCTCGAAGGGCCCGTTGACGTCGATGTCGTTGGCCTCGGCCATCGCGTCGAGCAGCTTGCGCGCCCAGCGCAGCGAGGGGTGGTGGGCGAAGCGCACCCACGGCTTGATGGCGCCCTCGTCGACCGACAGGGACGGATCCGGCACGACGCGCTCGGGATCCATGTCGAGCACGGTGCCGAGCCCGTTGCAGGTGCGGCACATGCCCAGCGGGCTGTTGAAGCTGAACGCGGCGGGCGTCAGCTCGGGCAGCCCGATGTCGCAGTACGGGCAGTAGTTGTGCTCGCTGTACAGGCGGTCGCGGTCCTCGCCGACGACCTGCACCACCAGCTTGCCCTCGCCGCGCCGCAGGGCGGTCTCGACCGAGTCGGTCAGGCGCGTCCGGACGCCCTCGCGCACCACCAGCCGGTCGACGACCACCTCCAGCGTGTTGCGCTTCTTCTTGTCGAGGACGAGATCCTCGTCGAGGGACACGACCTCGCCGTTGAGCCGCACGCGCGCGAACCCGGCCGCGCGCACCTCGTCGATCAGATCGCGGTGCTCCCCCTTGCGGTTCTCGACCAGCGGCGCGAGCAGCAGGAACTTCGTGTCCTCCGGCAGACGCAGCAGGGCCTCGACCATCTGCTGCGCCGGCATGGCCTGCACCGGCCGCCCGCACCCCGGGCAGCGTTGTTCGCCCACGCGCGCGTAGAGCACCCGGAGGTAGTCGTAGATCTCGGTGATGGTGCCGACCGTCGAGCGCGGGTTTCGGCTGACGGTCTTCTGCTCGATGCTGATCGTCGGCGACAGCCCGCGGATGCTGTCGAAGCGCGGCTTCTCGAGCTGCCCGAGGAATTGGCGCGCGTAGGCCGACAGGCTCTCGACGTAGCGCCGCTGGCCCTCGGCGAACAGCGTGTCGAAGGCCAGGGAGGACTTGCCGCTGCCCGAGACACCGGTGAACACCACCAGCTTCTTCTTCGGGATGGCGAGGTCGATGCCCTTGAGGTTGTGCTCGCGTGCGCCCTTGACCATCAGGTGGTCGAGCTCGGTCACGCGCTCTCTGGACGGATGTTCAGGTTCGGCGCTCATGGCCCGGTAAGATGCACGGCCGGGCAGGGGGTTGCAAGGGCATGGTCGGCGAGGCCGCGGCGCACTAGACTGCGCGCGATGACCAAGCCAAATCAGCCGTGGTTCGTGCGGCGCCCGCTGCCCGCGGGCGTCGCGAAGGTTCACCTCGTCGGCATCGCCGGCGCGGGCATGGGCGCCTTCGCCTGCATGCTGCAGGAGGCGGGCTACACCGTCCGGGGCAGCGACCAGAACGTCTACCCGCCGATGAGCGACGTGCTGCGGGCGCGCGGCATCGCCTGGTTCGAGGGCTGGGCGGCCGAGCACCTCGACTGGGGGCCGGACCTCGTGGTCATCGGCAACGTCTGCCGGCGCGACAATCCGGAGGCGGTGGCCGCCGAGGTCCGCGGCGTCCCGGCGGTGTCGTTCCCGCAGGCCTTCGGGGATCTGTTCCTCGAGGGGCGCACGTCCGTCGTGATCGCCGGCACGCACGGCAAGACCACGACCACCAGCCTCACAACCTGGCTGCTGCACGGGGCCGGCGCGCGCCCGGGCATGCTGGTGGGCGGCGTGCATCGCAACTTCGACGCCGCCTATCTGCTGCAGGGCGGGGCGGGGGATCCCTTTATCGTCGAGGGGGACGAGTACGACACGGCCTACTTCGACAAGGGCCCGAAATTCCTACACTATCGGCCGAGCATCTGCGTGCTGAACAATATCGAGTTCGATCACGCGGACATCTACGACGACCTCGACGAGATCATCGAGAACTTCGACCGCCTGATGGATCTGCTCGGCCCGGACACCGTCTTGCTGGCCAACGCCGACGATGCCCTCGTGATGCAGCGCGCGGCGCGGGCGCGCGGGCGCGTGGTCACCTACGGGTTCGGCGACGGGGCGACGCTGCGCGCGGCCGACGTGCGGCCCGACGCGGACGGCTGCACGTTCACCCTCCACCGGCCCGGCGCCGCGCCGCTGGCGGTGCGCTCCCCCTTGGCCGGGCGCCACAACGTCTGGAACACGCTGGCCGCTTTCGGCGTGGCCCTGGAGTGCGGCCTCGAGCCCGAGGCGCTGCGCGCGCCGCTGTCGACCTTCGCCGGCGTCAAGAAGCGGCAAGAGGAGAAGGGCGAGGCCGACGGGGTGCTGGTCATCGACGACTACGCCCACCACCCGACGGCCATCCGCGAGACCGTGGCCGCCTTGCGCGCGCGCTACCCCGGCCGCCGGCTGTGGGCCGTCTACGAGCCGAAGAGCAACACCGCGCGGCGGAACGTCCACCAGCACGACTACGCGACCGCCTTCGACGCGGCCGACCGGGTCGTGCTCGCGCGCCCCTTCGTGAAGCAGGACAAGCTGGCGGCGGACGAGAAGCTCGACGTCGACCGCCTGATCGCCGACATCGGCGCCCGCGGGGTGGAGGCCACGTATCGGGCCGACGTGGACGACGCGCTGGCCTACCTGGTGGAGCAGGTGCGCCCGAAGGACGTGGTGGTGTTCATGTCGGCCAGCGGCTTCGGCGGCATCCACGACCGCCTGCTGGCGGCGCTGCGGGCGCGGGCGTCCGACTGAGTCAGGGCTTGCGGGGCTTCTTGCGCGCCCGCACGGTCTTGCGCCGCCGACTCGCCGGGGCCGCGGGCAGCGCGGCGCGCACGTCCTCGGCCTCGGCCAGCAGCCCCGGCTCGCTCACCTGCAGCCCGTCGAAGCGCGCCAGGGCGCGCCGCGCCTCCTCGGGACGGTCGGCGGCCTCGGCCGTCTTCGCCCGGTACAGCCACGCGATGGGCTCGTCGGGCAGCACCTCGGTCAGCGCCTCGAAGATGACCAGCGCGCCCGCCGCGTCGCCGCGCTCGAGCCGCAGCGCGGCCCACTGGACGTAGGCCTCGGGCCGCGTCCGGTCGGTCTGCACGGCCTGCTCGAGCACGCGCTCGCCCTCTTCGGCCTCGCCGCGCTCGCAATGCTTCACCGCGAGGTACAGCAGCAGGCCGTACTCGAGCTCGCGCTCGCCCTCACTGAGGGCCTCCTCCGCCCGACGGTCCAGCTCGGCGGCCTGTGCGCTCGCCTCGGCCACCTTCTGCACGTTCACCCACACCGGCTTCAGGTTCAGCACCGGATCCGTGTAGTCGATGTCGGTCACCGCCTCGATCCGGAAGCCCGCCTCGCGGTTCAGCGCGTCGAAGGCCGCGTGGTCGTAGACCCGGATGTTCAGGGTGTCGTTGTCGGCGTGCCCGCGCGGCTCGGGGCCCACCCAGAACTGGTAGCGGAACCAGCCGCCGGATCGCAGCACGCGGTTCACCTCGAAGAAGTAGGCGCGCACGACATCCGGCGGCAGGTGGGGCAGCACCGAGTAGCTGAAGACGAGGTCGAAGTCCGCATCGCCGAAGTCCGACAGGTCGGCGCCCGAGTTCGCCTGAAACCGCAGGCCCTCGGTCTCGCCGTGCTGCGCCCGCGCCTCCTCGATCATCGCGGGGCTGACGTCGACGCCCACCACCTCGGCGAAGTGATCGACCAGGCGGGCGGTCATGCGGCCGATGCCGCAGCCCAGATCCAGCACGCGGGCGTCCGCGCCCACGCGCCCCTCCAGGCCGTCGAGCAGCGCCCGCACGTCGCGCGCGCCGCTCTCGAGGTAGCTGGCCTCGTCGGCCTCTTCGGTGGCCGCCACCCAGTAGCGGGGGTCGACGCGCGCCCGGCGATCCCAGTCGCGCCGCATCTTCTCGCGGATGTCCATGGGCGGGAGCATAGGCGCTGGGGATCCCGGCCGCCAGATTGCCGAGCGCCCGGGACCAAGGCTCTGGACGTCGGGGGGGGCGGGTGATAAATGCAACCGACGTCTCACACCCCGCCAGGCGGTAAGGGCCGGCATGGAAGTCCGCTTCTGGGCCGCGACCGATGTCGGTCGGACCCGCGACCACAACGAGGACAACTTCCTCGTCGACAAAAAGCTCAACCTGTTCATCGTCGCGGACGGCATGGGCGGGCACGCCGCGGGCGAGGTCGCCTCGTCGGTGGCCGTGCGCGAAGTGCGCCGGGTGCTCGCCGAGCGTCGCGACGTGGTCGAGGGCTTCGTCAACGAGGAGAACGCCGTCGGGCGGCAGCAGCTGCTGCGCCTGATCGAGGAGGCGGTGCAGACCGCCTGCGGGCGCGTCTTCGAGCTGGCGCAGGAGAACGCCGAGCGGCGCGGGATGGGCACCACGCTCAGCCTGCTGCTGGTGGCGGGCCGGCGCGGCTTCATCGGGCACGTGGGCGACAGCCGCATCTACCTCGCGCGCACCGGCCAGGTGCATCAGCTGACCGAGGATCACTCGCTGATCAACGAGCTGATCAAGCGCGGACGCCTGAAGCCGGGCGACGCCTTCGACAGCCCGTACAAGAACGCGGTCACGCGCGCGGTCGGGGTCTACGAGTCGGTCGAGGTTGACACCTTCGACTTCGATGTGCTGCCCGGGGACAACTTCCTGCTCTGCAGCGACGGCCTCAGCTGCTACATCGACGACGAGATCACCCTGGCCTACCTCGGCGCCGACAACGTCAAGGAGATCCCCGACCGCTTCATCCGCCTCGCCAACGAGAGCGGCGGCAAGGACAACATCACCGCCGTCGTCGTGCGGGCGCTCGCCGCCGTCGAGGAGGAGTCCAAGCGCCGCGTCACCGAGGTGCGCTACAAGCTCGACACCCTGCGCGCCATCCCGCTGTTCAAGTACCTGGGCTACAAGGGCCTGGTGAAGGTGATGAACATCACCGACAGCCGCCGCTTCAAGGCGGGCGAGGTGGTGTTCGAGGAGAGCGCGCGCGACGACGCCTTCTTCGTGGTGCTCGAGGGCAAGGTGCGCATCACCACGGGCGGCGTGACGCTGGCCGAGCTCGGGTCGGGCAGCCACTTCGGCGAGATGGCGATGGTGGACAAGGCGCCGCGATCGGCGACCGCCACCGTCGTCGATGACGCCAAGCTGCTCATCATCCAGCGGCAGCAGTTCTACGAGCTGATGCGTCGGGATCCGGTCATGTCGGTGAAGCTGATGTGGAGCTTCATCCAGGTGTTGAACACGCGCCTGCGCATGACCAACGCGGAGCTCATGTCGTCCCGCGAGACGATCGACATCCTGCGGCGCCACCAGGTCGGCGGCGTCGTGGCCGAGATGCCCGCGCTGGATCCCAACGTGGCGGCGGTCGGGGCCTTGCCGGTGGACGTGACCGACGAGCTCATCCCCGGCTTCCTGTTCACCGAGAGCGAGTCGGGCGGCACGGATCCGCTGCTGCGGGTGGAGGCCGAGCGCGGGGCGGACGGGGCCGAGGCGCAGGACGCCGAGGCGGGGTCGCCCCCGCGGCCGGCGGCGCCCCCGGTCAGGCTCGAGCGGCCCGCCCGCCTCGAGGCGCGCCCGACGCTGGCGACGCCGCCCCCCCAGCTCGGTGACCGCGCCGACGACGACGTGGACATCGAGCCGCCCGACGACGACACGGAGTGAGTGCCTTGCCCAAGCCCCAGCCCACCGCCGACGGCGGCCGGCAGCGGCGCCGGGTGGCCTGGGCCGCCGTCGCCGCGTTCGCCGCGGCCCTGCTGGTGACCATCGGCCTGCGGTCGCGCCCGAGCGCCCCCGAGGGGCCGCCGGGTACGTTGGTGTTCGAGGACGCCTTCGACCGCGCCGCCGTGGGCGACGGCTACCACCAGAACGAACCGGATCCCGGCTGGCAGGCGGGCACCTGGACCATCGAGGACGGGCGGCTGAAGGCGGAGAAGATCCACAACGCCGGCCTGTGGCTGAAGCGCCCGCTTCCCGAGAAGGTGCGCATCGAGTTCGACGCGCGGGCCGAGAGCGACGAGGGCGACGTCAAGGCGGAGGTCTTCGGCGACGGCCGCACGCACCAGAGCGGCTACATCCTCATCCACGGCGGCTGGAACAACACGATCAACACGATCGCGCGCCAGGACGAGCACGCCGAAGAGCGCAAAGAGGACAACCGCTGCGCGGAGCGTGACGGGCGGAAGATCTGCGTCGAGCGCGGGGTGGACTACCACTGGACGATCGAGCGCACGGACGGCACGGTGCGCTGGTACCTCGACGGGGCGCTCTTCCTGACCTACCCCGACGTGCACCCGGTGCAGGGGCGACACTTCGCCTTCAACAACTGGGAGGCGCCGGTCACCTTCGACAACCTGAAGATCTACGACCTGTCCAGGTAGCGCTCGGGGGGCCGGGCGTGGTCGAGGGCGGGCAGCCCGCGCCGGACGGCGTCCTGCTCGGCGAGATCCAGATCGACGATGTCGAGTCCGGGCGCCTCCCCCTGATCGACCAGCACCCGCCCCCAGGGATCCACCGCCAGACCGTGCCCGTACGAGACCCGCTCGCTGCCCGGGTGAGCGCCGCACTGGGCGGCGGCCACGACGTAGGCCTGGTTCTCGATGGCCCGCGCGCGCAGCAGCACCTCCCAGTGGGCGCGGCCCGTCGGCACCGTGAACGCCGAGGGCACCAGCATCACGCGCGCGCCCGCGCGCACGAGCGCGCGGTACAGCTCTGGAAAGCGCAGGTCGTAGCAGATGGACAGGCCCACCGGCACGCCGTCGATCGGGTGCACCACCAGGGCCTCGCCCGGGCGCGTCGTCGCCGACTCGCACAGGGTGAGCTCGGGCAGCGCCAGATCGAAGAGGTGGATCTTGCGGTACACCGAGGCCAGCGAGCCGTCGGGCGCCAGCAGCAGGCACGCGTTGGCCGTGCGCGCCGGATCGTCGGTGCGCTCGGGGAAGCCCGCCAGGTTGATCCACACCCCGTGGCGTCGGGCGAGGCGACCCAGCCGCGCCACCGTGGGGCCGTCGAGGGGCTCGGCGCGGGCGACCCGATCCGCCGGTCGGGCCAGCAGGGTGGCGTTCTCCGGCAGGGCCACGAGGCGGGCGCCGCGCGCCGCGCCTTCCGCCACCCGAGCCTCGATGGTGGCCAGGTTCTGCTCGGCGTCCGAGCCGCTGTTCATCTGGACGAGTGCGACGCGCATGTCCCTGACATACGACCGAATCTCCTTGCGCGTCCAGTTGGGCACATGTTAAATGCGCCGTCCACGCCGGGCGATTGCTTGGGGGGCTCCATCGAGCCCCCTTTTATTTACCGGCGCGTGGAATCCTTCTCGGTTGTCCGAAGACGAGGTTGATGACCACCCCCGCGACCCCTGAACGCCTGATCGGTGGCGCGCTGCAGCCCGTCCCGCGGGCCGTGCGGCAGCTCGCCGAGCCGATCGTGCTCGGGCTCGGCCTCGACCTGCTCGGGGTGGAGCTCGCGCAGGAGGGTGCGCGCACCATCCTGTGGGTGTTCATCGACAGCGAGGAGGGGGTGACGATCGACGACTGCGCGCGGGTGAGCCCGGAGCTCTCCGCGGCGCTCGACGTCGACGACCCGGTCCCCACGGCCTATGAGCTGCGGGTCTCGTCGCCAGGGTTGGACCGTCCCTTGATCCGCGCCACCGACTTCGTCGAGTACGCGGGGCAGGACGCTCAACTACAGCTGTCGACTCCCTTGGGGGGTCGGCGCAAGTTCACCGGAACCCTGGACGGCGTCGACGGTGACGACGTCCTGATTCGCTGCAGCGACGGCGACCACCGGGTGCCGCTGTCGGCGATCCACCGTGCGCGCCTGCGCTACGAGATCGAGGTCGGCAAGCGGCGGCGCTGAGGCCGCCCCCTCGTCTCGGCGCAGGCTCGTGAATCGGAGCGAAGCATGGAACTGAACCTCAACCACGTCATCGAGCAGGTCGCCAAGGACAAGGGCATCGACCGCGAGGCCCTGCAGGAGACGCTCGAGCAGGCGATCTTGCAGGCGGCCAAGAAGGTCTTCGGTGCCGAGCGCGAGATCGAGGCGCAGTACAACGTCGACGAGGGCGTCGTCGAGCTGTTCCAGATCATCCGGGTGACCGACGAGATCGCCGACCCCTTCAACGAGCTCACGCTCGAGGAGGCCGAGGAGCACGGGCTCGACGCCGAGCTGGGCGACGAGCTGCTCTTCCAGATCTTCTACCTGCCCAAGGACGAGAAGAAGGCCCGCGAGCAGGACGAGCGCTACGGCGACATCCTCCAGCTGCGGGCTCAGCGCGGCGCCTTCGGGCGCATCGCCGCGCAGACCGCCAAGCAGGTCATCACCCAGCGGATCCGCGAGGCGGAGCGCGACAACGTGTTCAGCGAGTACATCGACCGCAAGGGCGAGCTGATCACCGGCATCGTGCGGCGCTTCGAGCGGGGCAACATCATCGTCGACCTCGGCCGGGCCGAGGCCATCCTGCCCGTGCGCGAGCAGGTGCCGCGCGAGACCTACCGCCCCGGTGACCGGGTGCAGGCCTACGTGCTCGACGTGCAGCGCAACGTGAAGGGCCCGCAGATCGTGCTCTCGCGCACCTCGCCGGGGCTGCTGATCAAGCTGTTCGAGATGGAGGTGCCCG
>JAUHXL010000735.1 GCA_030426945.1 bacterium | reverse complement strand
GCCCAGCCGTAGATGAGCGACAGCGGGTTGTCGTCGGCGCAGGGCCCGTGCTGGCCGGGCGAGCGCCCTTCGCCGCCGGGGATGAGGATGGTGTGGTGCAGCACCCGGTCGTCGTCGACGATGGTCTCGACGCGCCGGATGAAGCGCGGCGCGTCGACCGGCGCCTCGAAGGTGAAGCACTCGTAGCGATCCCGCGTGTCGGGGCTGACGACGAAGGCGTCGGCGCGCAGCTCGAAGAAGTCGCTGCCGGCGGGGGGCTGGCCCGGATCCTCGAGGATGGGTCGATCGACGTCGAACCCGCCGGGGTTGGGGCCGTCGGGCGGCGGGCCCATGTTCTCGCCGCAGGTGGCCCACTGCAGCATCGCCATGCGGGCCTCGGCGTCGGGCTGGGGCTGGGCCGGCGGCGGCATGGTGCCCTCGCGCAGGCGCGCGACGATGCGGTCGACGCGGCGCTGGCCCTCGCGGCCGAGGACGTTGCGGTCGTAGTCCAACAGCGAGAAGGGGGCACCGAAGCGCGGCGACTCGCCGTGGCACAGGCCGCACCACTGCTGGACGAGGGGCTTGATGTCGGCGTCGAAGGCCGCGCGATCGGGCACGCACTCGGGGTCGTCGGGGGCAGGGGGCGCGCCGCCCGCGCCGGGGGCGCCGCCCGCGCCGGGGGCGCCGCCCGCGCCGGGCGCGCCGCCCGCGCCGGGGGCGCCGCCCGCGCCGGGCGCGCCGCCCGCGCCGGGGGCGCCGCCCATCGAGGGCGCGGCGTCGGCGCCCTGCTGGGCGCCCGGGGTCGGATCGGCGGTGGGATCGTCGGCACCCTCGCAGCCGAGCAGCGGGGCGAGGGCGAGCATCACAGCGAGGCCGCGCGTGGGCTTCATCGGGACTCCCAGGGGGTGGCGTCGGATCAAGATAGCGGCAAAGGGGGGCCGCTCGGCAAGGCATGACACCCGGTGCCGGCTTCCGGGCCCGTTCGCCCGCGGCCGACGACGACGACGACGACGCGCGCGACGGCGCTGGTGCATACTGCGCCCATGGACACGACACTCGAGATCGACCGCGACGCCCTCGCGGGCCGCCGCGCCCGCGTGGCCGCTCACTGTGGTCGCCCGGCGCTGATCGCCGCCGGCGCGCCCCTGCCGCGCACCTACGCCGCCAACACCTGGCCCTTCCGCGCGCACAGCCACTTCCTGTACCTGGTCGGCGCACATCTGCCCGGCGCGTACCTGCTGCTGGACGACGATCCGGCGGTCTACGCGCCGGAGCCGCACGCCGACGACGCCCTGTGGCACGGCGCGGCCACCACCTTCGGCGACTGGGCCCTGTGGCTGGGCCTGCCCGTGCGCCCTCTGCACTTCCTCGAAGAGCGCCTGGGGCCGATGACCGCGACGCTGGCGCCGGCGGATCCGCGCACCTGCGACGCCCTGGCGGGGCTGCTGGGCCGCCCGGTGCGGCCGGAGACGGTGGCCCACGTCGACGAGGCCCTGGCCGACGCGATCATCGGCGCCCGCCTGGTGCACGACGCCTGCGCGGTGCGCGGCCTGCGGCAGGCGGCCGACGCCACGGCGGCCGCGCACCTGGCGGGGATGCGCGCCACGCGCGCCGGCGTGCGCGCCTGGACGGTGAAGGCCGCGATGGAGGCCGAGCTGGCGCGGCGCGGCATGGGCACGGCCTACGGCAGCATCGTGACCCCCCACGGCGAGATCCTGCACGACGAGGCTCACCACCACCTGCTGCACGACGGCGATCTGCTGCTCGCCGACGTGGGCGCCGAGACGCGCGGCGGCTGGGCCGGCGACGTGACCCGCACCTGGCCCGTGCGCGGGCGGTTCGAGGGGGCGCAGAAGGCGATCTACGAGGTGGTGCTGGCGGCGCAGGCGGCGGCCATCGACGCCGCGCGCCCCGGCGTCCGCTACCGCGACGTTCACCTGACGGCGGCGCGGGCGCTGACCGAGGGCCTGGTGGCGCTGGGCATCCTGCGCGGCGACGTCGAGACGCTGGTCGCCGAGGACGTGTACGCCTGGTTCTTCCCGCACGGCGTGGGCCACCTGATCGGGCTCGACGTGCACGACATGGAGGATCTCGGCGACCGCGCGGGCTACGCGCCGGGCCTCGCGCGCAGCGACCGACCCTCGCTGCGCTACCTGCGCCTCGACCGCGATCTGGCGCCCGGCATGGCCGTCACCATCGAGCCGGGCTTCTATCAGGTGCCCGCGCTGCTGGCCCGCTGCACGGATCCGCGCGTCGACCGGGGCCGACTCGAGGCCTTCGGCAGCGTGCGCGGCGTCCGCATCGAGGACGACGTGCTGATCACGGCCGGTGGCAACGAGGTGCTGACCCGCGCGATCCCCAAGACCACCGCCGAGGTCGAGGCCGCGGTCGGCGGCTGACTCAGGGGGCGGCGGGGAAGCCCAGCAGGCGGGTCGGCGCCGCCGGCAGCAGCCGCTCGGCCGGCAGGGCGCGATCGGACACCCGCACCTCGCCGATGGCCTGGGCGGTGACGTTGACCGGCACCTGGATGCCGGGCCGGCAGCCGATGCACAGCGGGAGGGCCTCGGCGACGCCCTCGGGGCCGACGGCGACGCTGGCGGCCGCGGCGAGGTCGCGGTCGAGGGCCAGCCGCGTCGTGGGCCCGCCGCCGCCGCGCTCCACCCACAGGGCGGCGTGGCGCGGCGCCGCGGGCGCCCCATCGACGGTCAGCGTGGCGTTGCCGATGCGTCCGGTCAGCTGGCCCTGCGCCCAGCCGATCTCGAAGAGCGGGCCGGTGCCGAAGCGGCCGATCGACGCGATGGGCGCGGCGACGTCGGGCGGCCCCGCGTCGGGCGCGGCGAAGCGCGCCTCGAGGGTCAGCGATCCGCGGTCGAGGTCCACGGCCGGCACATCCGGCA
>JAUHXL010000141.1 GCA_030426945.1 bacterium | reverse complement strand
GCGTTCTCGGCCGGCGACGGGACGGACCGCCGCGCGACCGGGTTGCCCGAACGAGGCTCGCCCCCTACCGTGCGGCCCAACGACTCGGGGGGCGGACCGATGGGCCGACACTACGCCGTTGCCTTCTTCCTGGCCTGGTCGCTCAGCGGGTGCGACGACGGTGGGGACGCCACGGGCGCGACCCCCTGCGCCGCCGGCGCGAGCCAGGCCTGCGGCTGCACCGACGGGCGGACCGGCGCCCAGGTGTGTGGCGACGACGGCCGGTTCGCCGCCTGCGTCTGTGGCGCGGCCGGGGACGCGACCCCCGGCGCGGCGGACGCCGAGCCCGCCGCCGACGTGTCCCCGCGGGCGGACGCGTCCTCGGCGTCGGACGCCTCACCCGCCGTGGACGGGGGCGCGCCGGTCGACGCCACCGCCGACCCCGACGCCGAGGTCACGGACGGCGGGCCGGTGAGCGACGGGGGCGCACCGCCGGACACCGGCGCCGGCGCTGACGCGGCCCCCGCGCTCGACGACGCGGCCCCCGCGCTCGACGACGCGGCCCCAGCGCTCGACGGGGGGACGCTCGAGGACGCCGCGGCCGCCCCCGACGCGGCCGCCGCCGACGCGGCCGCCCCCGACGCGGCCGCCCCCGACGCCGCGCCGGATCCGGTCGGCCCCGCCGAGGACTGCCTGGCCGCCGCCGCCTGCGTCGACGACGACGACTGCCCCGACGGCCACCACTGCAACGGGGCCTTGGCCCCCCCTCGCTGCCAGGCCCTGTTCTGCGGAGCGCGCGGCACCTTCTGCGACGACGACGCCCTCTGCGCGCCGGGCCTGGTGTGCAACGACGCCTTCGATCCGCCCCGGTGTGCGCCCGCGCGCGCTGCCGGCGAGGGCCCGTGCGGCGCGGACGACGACTGCGCCGCCGGGCTGGCGTGCAACACGCTGTACGACCCGCCCCAGTGCCACCCGACCGGGGCGGCCGGCGTGCGGTGCGACGACGCGCGGCCCTGCGAGGCCGGCCTGCGCTGCAACAGCCTGGGCGGCGTGGCGACCTGCGAGGCCGACGGCGGGCTCGGCGCGCGCTGTGGCCACGATCCGGACGCCGACGTGCTCTTCGGGTGCGCCGAGGATCTGGCGTGCGCGTGGGGCCTCGATCCGCCCCGGTGCGAAGCCGCTGTCGCGCAGGCGGGTGACTGGTGCGACTACGATCCGCGCGCCTTCGGCACCTTCTCCGGCGGCACCCGACAGTGCCCGGTCGACCTCGTCTGCCGCTTCGGCGAGGCGCCCGATCGGTGCGGGCCGGCGGCGCGGGCGGGCGAGCGGTGCGCCTACGACAGCGAGTGCGCACCGGGCCTCGCCTGCAACCACGCCGCCGATCCCTCGGTGTGCGTCGCCCTCGGCGCCGGGGGCGCCGGCGCCGTCTGCAACAGCGACGATCACTGCGCGCCCGGCCACTTCTGCGCCTCCGACATCGAAGACGGCGGGCCCGAGCGGCGCTGCGCCCCGTGGCCGGTGGCCGCCGGCGATCTGTGCACCTCCAACCGCCTGTGCCCCGTGGGTCTGGCGTGCACCTGGGCCGGCGACGCCGACCGTTGCGTCGGCGCGCCCGGCGCGGGCGACCGCTGCTCGACCGACCGGGAGGGCCCCGTCCGTTGCCTCGACGGGCTCGCCTGCACGCCCAGCGCGGACGGCGAGCGCTGCGCGGCGGCGGTCGGCGTCGGCGAGCCCTGCGGCAGCGACTTCGACTGCCCGCGCGGCCTGCACTGCGACGACGCCGCCGGCGCCTGCGTGGGGCCCGCGGCCGCCGGCGCGCCCTGCGACCGGCACACGGACTGCGCCGCCCCCCTGGCCTGCCTGGACACCGGCGACGGTGCGCGTTGCACGGCGCCCGGGGGGCCGGGCGCGCCCTGCGACCGCGACTCGGCGTGCGGCGAGGGGCTGACCTGCTTCGACGGCGCGTGCCGCGCGGCGGGGGCGGCGGGCGACGGATGCGACGGGCGGATCGACTGCGCGTACGGCCTCGACTGTCGCGACGTCGACGGTCGGCGCGTGTGCGCAACGCGGGGCGCGGTCGACGACCCGTGCGCATACGACGGTGACTGTGGCCCGGGGCTCTTGTGCAACGACCCGGTCGACGCCGGGCGCTGCGTCGTGCCCGGCAGCGTCGCCGTCGGTGAGGCGTGCGACAGCTACGCGGCCTGCGTGCCGGGCGCCTTCTGTGATCGCGGCCAGGAGCCCCCCGCGTGCGCCCCGCTGATCGAAGCAGGCGCCGCCTGCGATCGCCGCGACGGTGGCTGCCAGCCGGGCCTCGCCTGCGCGGGCGACCCAGCGATGTGCGTCGCGCCGGTCGGCCTGGGGGCAGCCTGCGATGGGGCGCCTCCCTGCCGCAGCGGCCTGCGGTGCAACGACGCCTTCGACCCGCCCCAGTGTCGCCGCGGCGACGCCGGTGAGCTGTGTGACCGGGACAACGACTGCCTCGGGGGCTTCCTGTGCAACGACGCGCTCGATCCGCCCCGGTGCCAGGCTCGCGACGCCGGCGTGGTGGGCACGCCGTGTGACAACGACGACCTCTGCCAGCCCGATCTCGACTGCAACCGCGCGCTCGACGGGGGCGTCTGCGTCGCGCTCCGCTCGTTGCCGGCCGATACGCCGTGCGGCCGGGACGCGCAGTGCGTCGAAGGGCTGGTGTGCAACGGCGGCTTCTCGCCCGCCACCTGTGCGCCCCCGCAGCCCGTCGACGGGACCTGCAGTCGCGACCGCGAGTGCGAAGACGACCTGCTGTGCAACACGGCCGACTGGCCGGGCCGCTGCGCCGGGCCGGCCGCCGAGGGCGAGCCCTGCGGCTGGGACGACGACTGCGCCGAGGGTCTGGAGTGCAACGAGCGGCTGCCCGAGGCCGTGTGCGTCGTCACCGGCGCCGGCCAGCCGGGGACCCCGTGCGACGCGGACTCGATCTGCGCCGAGGGCCTGCGCTGCGACAGGTTCGGGGGCCTGGGCTGCTTCGCGCCGCGCGCCGCCGGTGAGCGGTGCGAAGACACCTTCGAGTGCGCCGACGGGCTGCGCTGCTACGTGGCGGACGCCGCGCCCACGTGTGACGCCGCCAACCGCCGCCGCCGCGGCGAGCCCTGCGCCAGCCGTTCGGACTGCCTGGCCGAGCTCGGCTGCAGCGGCGGACAGTGCACCGGCGCGCTGGCCTGCGACGCCTGCGAGCAGGGGGCGGCGCGGTGCGGGGCCGAGGGCGTGGAGCGGTGCGCCGACACGCTGGACGACGCCTGCCTGGACTGGCGGGCCGAGGCGATGTGCGCCGCCGACGAGATCTGCCGCGACGGGCAGTGCCTCACCGCCCTGGCCGCGCAGGGCGAGGGCGGTCCGCTCGGGCGGCTGGTCCACTTCGCGCCGGTCACCGACCGAGCCGCCGCGCTGGCGGCCCGCTGCGACGTGATCGGCGCCAACCGCGGCGCCGGCCTGGGCGGGTTCCTGGTGGCCGCCGGGGGGGTCCCGACCCTGGACGCGCTGCTGGCCGAGTCCCCCCCGACGCCGCCGACCTGGATCGCGCTGCTCGCCCTGGAGGGGTGGGCCGCCGGCCAGCCCGCCGAGGCGCTGGACGCCATCGGCGCGGCCTGGTGGGCGGGGCAGTACGTCGAGGCCGGCACCTACCGCCTCGACGCCGCCGACGCCGTGGCGGGCGTCCCCGCCTTCGGACCTGGACGGCCCTTCGACCAGGCGGGGGTCGATCGCGCCTGGCTCGACGCGCACCGGGGCACGATGCGCCTGCCGGGCCTGCTGCCCGCGCCGGTCGAGGTGATCAACCTCGAGCTCTCGGGGGCGCTGTCGGCGGACGGTCCCGGGTTCGCGCTGGGCGAAGGCCGCCTGCAGGGCCACATCACCTTCGAGGCGCTGTTGGCCGCCGTCACCGAGAGCACCGTGCTGTGCGCGCAGCCGGCGCCGCCCCCCAGCTGCGCGCAGTGGGCCGGGTTCGCCGGTGATCCGGTCGAGACGGCCGCGGTGCTGCTGAACATCATGGGGGCCGACGTGCAGTTCGAGCAGGGCCAGCCCTTCGACTGCTTCCAGGACTGCACCGCCGTCTCGCTGTGCGCGACGGTGCGCCTGGAGGGGGTCGCGGCGGACGGCTATGGTCCGCCGCCCGAGCCCCTCCCCGCCGTCGACTGCGCCGACTTCTGCCGCGCGATGGACCGCGCCTGCCCCGAGCAGTACCCGGACACCGCCAGCTGCCTCGCGCACTGCCGAACCCTGCCCGCCGGCGCGCCGGGCAGCGCGAGCGACGACCTGGCCTGCCGGGTGGACGCGCTGCGCGCCGACCCCGTCGACTGCGGCTCGGCGGGTCCCTGGGGCCAGGGTCGGTGCGGGACGGCGTGCGACGCGCTGTGTCGCCTGTTCGCCGACCAGTGCAGCGTCGAGGAGTCGCCCTACGGCGCCCCCGAGGTGTGCCGCGACGCCTGCGCGGCCATGCCGGCGGGCGAGGTGGGCGCCGACCGCGGCAACTCGTCGGCGTGCCGCCTGTTCCACGCGCTGCGCGCGCCGGCCGAGCCCGCGCGATGCGCCGCCGCCAGCCCCACCGGCGACGACGTCTGCGGCTCGGCGGCCGAGGCCTATTGCGACCAGTACCTGGCCGCGTGCCCCACCGCCGACCAGCACCTGCCGGGCGGGATCACGTGCGTCGAGGCGGCCAGCCTGCTGACCGACGATCCGGAGAACTACCTGGCGAACTGGGCCGATGACCTGCAGTGCCGCACGTCGGTGGCCATCCGCGCGGCCTACCACTTCGAGGCCGATCCCTGCACCGCCGCCGCGCCCACGGGCGGGTTCTGCTCGAACGACTGACCGGGTCGGCGGGAGCAGGACGCCGTCGCGCGCGGGCCGGGGCGTCCGCTGGGCGAGGCGCGGGGCGCACCCCCTCGGGCGGAGGCGCTCGCCGGGCGTCCTCCGATGCTGTGTGCCCCGCAACGCCGCCGAGTGGGATGCCGCGATTCGCGCGGCGGGCGGCCTGCGTCTACTGACCCGGTGCGGCGCCCGCCTCGCCGCGCGCGCCGGCGCCCTCGACCCGAAGCCGGGGCGGTCCGCGCCGGCCCGCGTGCGCGTGCCGCGCACGCCGCGTTGACAGCCGCGCGGCGGCGGTCGACAACGGGGCATGCACCGACCCGAGCCCCACCGATGAGCGGCCTGTTGATCGTGGGCGCCACCTCCGCCATCGCGCAGGCGACGGCGCGGCGGCTGGCGGCGCGCGGCGACCGGCTGTTCCTCGCGGCGCGGGACGCCGCGAGGCTGCGTGCGCTGGCGGCCGAGCTGGGCGACGCCGTGATCGGCACCGCGCCCTTCGTCGCCGAGGACACCGCGGCGCACGCCGGCCTCGTCGACGCCGCGGCGGAGGCGCTGGGCGGGCTGGACGCGGTGCTCGTGGCGCACGGGCTGCTGGGCGACCAGCTCGCCAGCGAGGCCGACTTCGCGATCGCCGACGCCATCCTGCGGACCAACCTGAACGACACCGTCGCGCTGCTCATCCCGGTGGCCAACCGCCTCGAGCGGCAGGGCCAGGGCACGCTGGCGGTGATCACCTCGGTGGCCGCCGACCGCGGGCGCCCGCGCAACTACACCTACGGGGCGGCCAAGGGGGCGCTGAACGTCTACCTGCAGGGCCTGCGTACCCGGCTCGGACCCGCGGTGCAGGTGGTGACGCTCAAGGTCGGGCCGACCGACTCGCCCATGACCGAGGGTCACCCCCGGAACGCGCTGTTCGCGACGCCGGACGAGGTGGCGCGAGGCATCGAGCGCGCCCTCGACCGCGGCGCGGGCACCTACTATGTGCCGCCGCGCTGGCGCCCGCTGATGGCGATCATCCGGCGCCTGCCCGAGCGCGTGTTCCGCGGCGTCCCGGTGCTGGGCGGCCGCTGAGCGTGGCCGGGGCGCCGGGGGCGCGGCGCGCCGAGGGGCCGTCGCGCCCTCGGGCGGGTCGGGTGGACGCGCCCGACGCCACGGGGGCTCAGCCCATGGGCCGCACGGCCCCCTCGAAGATCGCGCGCACCGCCTCGACCGTGTCCGCCTCGGCGGCGGTCTTGTCGGGGCGGTAGCCCTTCACGCGGGCGAAGCGCAGCGCCATGCCGCCGGGGTACTTGGGGCTCTGCTGCACCTCGTTGAACGCGATCTCGACCACCAGCTCGGGGCGGCAGAACACCACGTGCCCGTCGCGGCCCGTCTCGCGCGCGAGGATGTGCTCGGTCTGCCAGGCGAGGACCTCGTCGGTCAGCCCCTTGAAGGTCTTGCCCAGCATCACGAAGCCGCCGTCGGGATCGCGCGCGCCCAGGTGCAGGTTGCTCAGCCAGCCCTTGCGTCGGCCGCTGCCCCACTCGGCGGCCAGCACCACCAGGTCGAGCGTGTACGTCGGCTTCAGCTTGAGCCACGCGCTGCCCCGCCCGCCCGCGGCGTAGCCGGCCTCGAGGTGCTTGGCCATGATGCCTTCGTGGCCGGCGTCGATGGCTCGCTTCAAGAAGGCCTGCGCGGCGGCGGCGTCGTCGACGACGGCGCGCGGCACCCGGTGGGCGGGCGGCACGCGCTCGGCCAGGGCCGCCACGCGATCGGCGGTGGGCGCGTCGACCAGATCGGCGCCGTCCAGGTGCAGCGCGTCGAAGAAGAAGGGTGTCAGGGGCACCTCGTCGCGCAGCTCGGCGGTCTTGAACTCGATGCGCCGGCCGAAGCGCCGCATGGTGGTCTGGAAGGGGCGCGGGCGGCCGTCGGGATCGAGGGCCAGCACCTCGCCGTCGAGCACGAGCGCCTCGCCGGGCAGCGAGCGCGCCAGCTCGACGACCTCGGGCGCGGCCTTCGTGACGTCCTTCAGCCCGCGGGTGAAGACGCGGACGCGGTCGCCCTGGCGGTGCACCTGCACGCGCACGCCGTCCATCTTGTACTCGAGCCCGGCGCGGCCCAGCAGGTCGAGGGCGGCTTCCACGTCGTCGGCGGGCGACGCCAGCATCGGCTGCAGGGGGCGGAACAGCTGCACGCCGAAGCGGCGCAGCGCGGGCTCGCCGCCCTCGGCCGCGGCGCGGGCGACGGCGGCCAGGTCGCCGCTGAACATGGCGGCGCGCCGCACGGCGTCGGCGGGCACGGCGAGGGCCTCGGCCAGCGCGTCCGCCATGATCCCCTCGAGCGCGCCCTGGCGCAGCTCGCCGGTCAGCAGCGCGAGCAGGAAGCGCTGCTCGGCGGCGGTGGCGCGGGCCAGCAGCGCCGCCAGCCGGGACGCGCGAGCCTCGGTGCTGCCCGGGCCCTGGATGCCGGTGAGATCGTCGAAGGCGGCGTCCACCTCGACCGCGGTGAGCGTCGAGGTCGCCGCCGGCGGGGTGTCGCGCGCGGCCTCGGCCGTCGCGTAGCCCACGCCCACCTTGCCCTGCCGGGGTTCGCCGGCCAGCCAGCCGACCGCCAGCGCCAGCGCGTCGGGCGTGCGCCCCGCGAGCAGCGCGGCCAGGCGCAGGATCTTCTGCTTGCGCGCGCGCGTCGCGCCCACCTCCTCGGACGTCCGGACCACCTCGTCGAGCGTCATCGCGTGCCTCCGCCGGGGACAGATGCGCGGGTCGGTTCGGCGTCGCGGCGACCCGCGCATCACTGATACGGTGCGCGGCGACATCTTCGATGGGAGCAGCCGAGATGACCAGGACCAGTCGATGGGTGGGCGCCGCCCTCGTGGCGCTGTGCGCGGCGGGGTGCATCGAGAGCAGCGGCGACGACGCGCCGACCGACGACGCCGCGGTGTCGGGCGAGGGCGGCGCGGGCGGCCAGGTGGGCGCGGGCGGCGCGCCGGGCGCAGGGGGCACACCGGGCGCGGGCGGCGCGCCCGGTGCGGGTGGTCAGCCGGGCGTCGGTGGGGAGCCCGGCGCCGGCGGCGACGCGGCCCCGCCGACCATGCGCACCGACGCGGGCATCGGCGGCCAGGGCGGCGACGGAGGCTTCGGCGGCGACGGCGGCTTCGGCGGCGACGGCGGCTTCGGCGGCGACGGCGGCTTCGGCGGCTTCGGCGGCGACGGCGGCTCCGGCGGCGCCCCGGCCGACGCCTGCCCCGACGCCTGCCAGCGCGTGGCCGACTGCGCGGCCGGTGATCTGTGCCCGGGCATCGATCTCACCGATCCCATGGCGCGCGACCGCTTCGTGCAGGGCTGCGAGGAAGGCTGCGCCGGCCGCGAGGCGCTGGTGATCGCCCTCGAGGGGCTCGCCACCTGCGACGGGGTGATCGCGCTCGCGGCGGGCCTCGACGCGCCCTTCGCCGAGGCCTGCCGCGGCACGCCCGACGCCGTGTCCTGCGACGCCGTCTGCGAACGGATCGTGCGCGAGTGCGTCGGCCGCGACGCCGACGATCCCGAGGCACAGGACGAGATCGACGCCTGCGCCCGCCAGTGCACCGCCGAGGCGCCCAGCGACGCCCAGCTGGTGTGCGGCCTGACGGTCGCCTGCGAAGACACCGAGATCTGCGGAGACGATCCGGACCCCGACGTCGAGCTGCTGCGCGTGTGCGGCCAGGTCTGCGACCACCTCGAGCCCTGCATCGGGCGCGACGATCGCGGCGGGTGCCTCGCCGAGTGCGCCGCCGAGGCGACGCCGGCGTTCCGCGCGTGCGTCGTCGACGCCGGGCCCGTCTGCGACGCCATCCAGCAGTGCGCCGCGCACCAGGACGCCGACCCGGCCGTCGTCGCCGAGTGTCGGCAGGCCTGCGACGTCCTGGTGGGCTGCTTCGACGACGAGGTGACCCCGGCCGAGTGCGTCGGCGGCTGCGTCGCCGAGTCCACCCCGGCCGAACGCGCGTGCGTGCTGGCCGACGGCTTCCAGTGCGCCGATCTGGCGGCGTGCGAAGGGGGCGACGGGCCCGATCCCGACGTCCGCGCCGAGTGCAGCCGCCTGTGCCGAACGCTGGTGCCGGCCTGCTTCGACGTCCCGCCCGAAGGCATCGAGGTCGAGATCGCCGGCTGCACCGAGGGCTGCGCCGCCGAGTCGACGCCCGCCGAGCGCGCCTGCGTCGACGACGTGCTGCCGGACTGCGACCTGGTGGGCGCCTGCTTCGGCGGGTGAGGTGCGGCGCAAAGCCGCGACGCGACGACGGTGGGTCGATTCTTCTTGGCCTCTTAATTTCATCCGGATAAAAAGCGATCAGTTTTTTTACCCGGATGAAAAGGAAGCCCTTCATGGCCTGGACCTGCACCGCCTTCCACGGCACCGAGATCATCGCTCAGGGCCCGGTCCGCGACGTCGTCGGCGCCCTGCATGCCCGCTTCGCCGCGCACGGCGACGACGGCGTGCTCGTCTTCGATGACCGCACCGGCCGCGCGGTGGACTTCGATCTCACCGGCACCGCCGCCGACGCGCAGACCGCCCTCGAGCGCCACCCGCTCTGGCCCAAGCCCGACGCGCCCAAGGGCGCCGGCCGGGGCCGCCCGCGCCTGGGCGTCGTCGGCCGCGAGGTGTCGCTGCTGCCGCGGCACTGGGCGTGGCTCGAGGTGCAGAAGGGCTCGGCCTCGGCGACGCTGCGCCGGCTGGTCGAGGCCGCCATCAAGGCCGACGTCGGCGAAGGCAGCCACCGCGAGGGCGTCGACCGCGCGCACCGCTTCCTGTGGACGCTGGCCGGTGATCTGCCGGGCTTCGAGGAGGCCTCACGCGCGCTCTACGCCGGCGACCGCGACGCCTTCGCGGCGCGCACCGCCGACTGGCCGGCCGACGTGCGCGCCTACGCGGACCGGCTGCTGAACGCGGGCGACGCAGCCTGACTCACAAATCGAACCTGATGCCTTGGGCGAGCGGCAGCGTCGCCCCCCAGTTGATGGTCGTCGTCTGCCGCCGCATGTACTGCTTCCACGCGTCCGAGCCCGCCTCGCGCCCGCCGCCCGTCTCCTTCTCGCCGCCGAACGCCCCGCCGATCTCGGCGCCGCTGGTGCCGATGTTGATGTTGGCGATGCCGCAGTCCGAGCCGGTGGCGGCGAGGAAACGCTCGGCGCGGCGCAGATCCGTCGTGAAGTACGCCGACGACAGGCCCTGCGGCACGGCGTTCTGCAGCGCGATGGCCTCGTCCAGCGTCCGCCAGCGCAGCAGGTACAGGATGGGCGCGAAGGTCTCCTGCGCGACGATGTCCCAGTGGGGCTCGGCGCGCACCAGGGTGGGCTGGACGAAGTGACCCGGGCGGTCGACGCGGCGGCCGCCGTGCAGCACCTCGCCGCCGAGCGACCGCGCGCGATCCAGCGTCGCCTCGAACGCATGCACCGACGCCGCGTCGATCAGCGGCCCCATCAGCGTGCCCTCGTCGAGCGGATCACCCACCCGCACCTGCGCGTAGGCCTTAACCAGCCGCGCCTCGAGCGCGTCGGCGATGTCCGCGTGCACCAGCAGCCGCCGCGTCGTGGTGCAGCGCTGGCCGGCCGTGCCCACGGCGCCGAAGACGACCGCCGGCACGACGAGATCCAGGTTCGCGGTCTCGTCGACGATGACCGCGTTGTTGCCGCCCAGCTCGAGCAGGGCGCGCCCCATGCGCCCGGCCACCACCTGGTTGACGTGCCGGCCCACCGCGCACGAGCCGGTGAACGACACGAGGTTCACCCGCGGATCGGCGACGAAGCGCTCGGCCAGCGACGTGCCCGCGTCGTGGAAGGACAGGAAGATGGGCGGGAAGCCGCCCTCGGCCAGCGCCTGGTTGCACAGGTGCTGCACCGCGACGGCGCACAGGGGCGTCTTGGGCGAGGGCTTCCAGACGGTCACGTTGCCGCAGATGGCGGCGATGCACGCATTCCAGGCCCACACCGCCACCGGGAAGTTGAAGGCGGTGATCACGCCGACGACGCCCAGCGGGTGCCACTGCTCGTACATGCGGTGCTCGGGGCGCTCGCTGTGCATGGTCTTGCCGTACAGCATGCGCGACTGACCGACCGCGAAGTCCGCGATGTCGATCATCTCCTGCACCTCGCCGAGGCCCTCCTGCAGGATCTTGCCGTTCTCGAGCGCGACCAACGTGCCCAGGGCCTGCTTGTGGCGACGCAGGGCCTCGCCCAGCAGGCGCACCGCCTCGCCCCGGCGGGGCGCGGGGATCTGGCGCCACGTCGCCGCGGCGCTCGCCGCGACGTTCATCAGCGCCTCGTACTCGGCCGGCGTCGCCGCGCGGACGTGCCCCAGGATGGCGTCCGTCGCGGGGTTGGCCGACGCGATGGTCGGCGCCCCTTCGTCCTCGGACCACTCCCCCATCCACGTCCCGGGCTGATGGCTGCGGAGCCCCAACGTCTCGAACACGGCGTGCATCGTCACCTCCTGCGCGGCGGGCAGCTTGGCGGGTCGACCGGGCCGGGTCAACCGGCGGTTCCGCGCGTCGGCCCGGTGTGCTATTGCCAGCGGACCATCCCATCTCGGAGGCTCCACATGCAGCTCGGCACGTTCTCGGTCAGCCTGGCGGTGAAGGACCTGAAGGCGTCGATGGCCTTCTACGAGAAGCTCGGCTTCTCGCTCTTCCACGGCGTGCCCGACCAGAACTGGGCCATCCTGCGCAACCCGGGCGGCGTCACCCTCGGGCTGTTCCAGGGCATGTTCGAGAAGAACATCCTCACCTTCAACCCAGGCTGGGACGCCAACGCCCAGCCGCTCGACGACTTCACCGACGTGCGCGATCTGCAGCGGCAGCTCAAGGCGCAGGGCGTCACGTTCGCCACCGAGGCCGACGAGGGCACCACCGGCCCGGCGAGCTGCGTGGTGATCGATCCCGACGGCAACCCGATCCTGCTCGACCAGCACGTCTGATCGACGCCCCTCGAGCCTGGCGTCGAGGCCGCCACCTCGAGGGCGACCAAGTCCGCTCGCGCCTCGCCGAGGGCCGCCGCGTCGACCCGTGGATCGGGTGACGCGCGCCACCGGAGGGCACCGGCCCCCCAACGGGTGGACCTGGGCGCCCATGGGTTCGTGCGTCTGGCCCGACCCCGAGAGGACTACTCGGCGGTGACCGCACCGCTGAGCGCGACGCCGTAGTGGAGCAGCACGGCATCGGCCGGGGCGACGGTGGCGAAGAGGGTGTCGCCCGCGGTGAGCGTGACCTCCAGGGCGACGTCGAGGTCGCCGGCCTCGACGGGCTGCTCGGCGAGCACCTGCCAGGCGACGTCGGGTGGGGTCATCTCGCCGACGGTGCGTCGGTCGGCGCAGGCGCCGGCGGGCACGCGGTACACGCGCAGCAGGCGGGGCTGCGCCTCGTCGGCGGCGCGGCCGCGCACGCGCAGCCAGGCGGCGCGGGCGGCGGGGACGGCGTCGCCGGTCATGCCCAGCCAGGCGCGCTGCGCGTCGTAGACGTCGAGCTCGAGCGGCGCGCCAGTGTCGCTGGCGCTGGTGCGGCCGGCGGTGAGGCCCCCCACCAGCACCTCCCAGTCCAGCCGCGGCGCGAAGATCCACGTCGCCGGGTGGCCCAGCGGCGGGTCGAGCGCCGTGCCCGGCGGCTCGATGTTCACCCGGTGGTTGTCGCTGCCGCCCACCAGCGTCGTGCGCTTGCCCAGCGCGTGGTCGCAGGCCCAGGCCACCAGCGCGTTGGCGTCGGTCCGGTCGTAGCCCGCGCCCCCGTTGAAGACCTCGATCGCGTCGTAGTCGCGCGCCGTCCAGTCGTAGGCGATCCACTGGGCCGGCCCGAAGGGGTGGTTCACCGTCGCGAAGCAGCCGGCGCCGAGGGCCTGGGCCAGCACCTCGCCGCCGGTGACCTCGCCCTTGGGGCGGTCGACGAAGACGACGTCGCGATCGAAGGTGGCGCGGTCGCGCGGGGCGCAGCCGATGTGACCGCGCGGGGCGGGCGGGTCGTCCTCGACCGGGCTGATCTCGTTCCCGTCGACCATCACGAAGCCGGGCCCGCTGAGCTCGGCCACGCGATCCCAGTACGGGAACTCGGGGCCCATGTTGAACAGCGCGGGATCCTCGTCCCGCGTGCTGGGATCGCTGCCCGTGCTGTTGCTGTGGTCGGTCAACACCACCCACGAAAGGCCGCGCGCGCGCGCCTTGGCGGCGATGGCCTCGGGCGAGCTGTCGCCGCCGGTGTCGTTGCTGGCGCCCGTCGCGTGCACGTGCAGATCGCCGGGCCACCACTGGCCGTCGATGCCCCGCGGGCCCCAGGCCGGTCCGGCGTCGCGCCCGCCGGCGTCGCTCCGCGCTGCGTCGCGCCCCGCGGCATCACTCCGGCCCGCATCGCGCCCGGCCGCATCGCTGCCCGCCGCGTCGCTCCCCGCCGCGTCGCGCCCCGCCGCGTCCACCCGCGGCGTGGCGCCGCCCCCGTCGTCGCACCCGACGAGCAGCAAGGCCAGCAGCGCCCGCCTCATTCGGTGGCCCAGCCGACGCCGACGTACGCCGTCCAGGCGGCCTCGTCGCTGCGATCGCTCAGCGACGGCGAGTAGCCGCCCCGCACGTCCACCTGCCAGGATCCGAAGCGCGCGTCGGCGAACAGCCCCACGCCCCACTCCGCGCCGGCCTCGTTCAGCTCGCCCACCCGGTCGAGGTCGGTCAGCACCGCCGCCGCCACCGTCGGCCCGATCTCCACGTCGCCGGCCACCTTCACGTGCACGCCCAGGTGCCCCTGCGCGTAGTCGTCCACCAGGTGGTGCGCCCAAGGCACGCCGGGCACCCGCACGACGTAGGGGTTCAGCCCGCCCAGGCGGCGCCGCGTCACGTCGTCGTCCCCGCTGGCCGCCCCCGCCTCTTCGCTGATCTGCAGCCGCACGATCGGGTGGGCCTGCCAGCCGGCGATCAGCCACTGGCGCGTGCGCAGCGCGAACTGGCCCGGGTCGTTGCGCCGGTCGACCGGATCGAAGGCGTCCGGATCGCGCGCGCCCCAGGCGCCCACCTCGCTGCGCGCGTCGACGCCGGCCTCGATCCCGAGCGCCAGGCCGCGCACCCGCGGGAAGAAGCGGTGCCGATCATGCCAGGCGGCGTCGTCCTGCGCGTTCCACCACGTGTACCGGAGGCGCGGCTCGAACACCCACGCCTCGGGCGGCAGCTCGAGCGCGGACCCCGTGTCGTCGCTGCTGCCGAAGAACCAGCGCCGGCCGCCGATCTCGACCTCGAAGTACGTGCGCGCCGCCACCCGCGCCTTCATCCAGGCCTGGGCCTGCACGTAGCTGCTGCGGAACGTGCGATCCAGCCGAACCTGGCCGTTCTGCCAGTAGTCGGTCGTCAGCCCGGCGATGAACAGCTCGCCGGTGAGCTGCGCGCCCACGGTCACCGCGTCCGACAAGCGCAGGCCGTCGTAGCGCAGGCGCAGCGTGTCCGTGTTCAGCTCGACGCCGAGCGCCGCGCCGCCGGACAGGCCGGTGAGATCCCAGGCGAGCAGCGCGATGCCGTGGCCGGGGCGGTCGTCGTCGGCCTGGCCCTCGGCGGCGAGCACGGCCGACACCTTGTGCTGTTGGGCGGCCGCGGTGGACGCGGCGACGAGGACGAGAAGGGCGAGGGCGCGCTGCACGGGGGCCTCCGAGGCGGTTTCGGGGCCCATCGTGGCCGATCCCCGGCCGGGCGTCGAGG
>JAUHXL010000734.1 GCA_030426945.1 bacterium | reverse complement strand
TCGCCGGGTTCCACGGGCTGGCGCACGACGTCGAGCTGACCGGTGTGCCCCGCCCGGTGCCCGACTGCGTCGTCACCACCATCCGCAGCCTGCGCGTGCCGCCGCGCGAAGAGGCCCTCGTCGTGCCCTTGATCCTCGCCTACGTGCCCGGCGCGACACCGGACGGCCGCCTGTACAAGGGCCGCTGCACCCTCACCGTGCCGCCGCAGGGGCCCTGACCCCACCTCGGTCGGCGACGGCGGGCGACTCGATCGGCCCGGATTCGAAGCGGACGCGCACGACGGGGCGGTCTCCGAAGGGCGCCGCTCCGATCAGCCCTCCGCCTCGAGGGCCGCGGCCTTGGCCTCGACCGCCTCGCGCAGGGCGTCCTTGTAGGCGACGAGCGCGGCCCGCAGCGCCGGGTGCGCGATGCCCAACATCGACACCGCCAGCAGCCCGGCGTTGGTAGCGTTGTCGATGGCCACAGTGGCCACGGGCACGCCCCGCGGCATCTGCACGATCGACAGCAGCGAGTCCAGACCGTCGAGGGCCTTCAGCTTCACCGGGACGCCGATGACCGGCAGCGGCGTCAGCGTCGCCACCATGCCCGGCAGGTGCGCCGCGCCGCCGGCCCCCGCGATGATCACCTGCAGCCCCCGCCCCGCCGCCCCCTGCGCATAGTCGAACAGCCGCTGCGGCGTCCGGTGGGCCGACACGATGGTCACCTCGTGGGGCACGCCGAAGCGCGCCAGCATCTCGGCGGCCGGGCGCATCACCGGCAGGTCCGAGTCGCTGCCCATGATCACGCCCACCACGGGTCCGTCCGTCCCCCACGCCTGCGTCGTCAAAGCTCGCCCCCTTCGATGCGCAGCGCGTCCCGCGCCGCGTGGGCCCGCGCGAGGGCAGCCTCGACGTCCGGGTCGATCACGGTCAGGTGCCCCATCTTGCGCCCGGGGCGGGCCTCGTCCTTGCCATACAGATGCACCGCGACCCCCGGCAGCGCCAGCGCGCGCTCGAGGCCCTGCACCCGCGTCGGCCCCCACCCTGCGCCCACCAGGTTCACCGTGGCCGCCGGCGACAGCAGTCGAGTGCTGCCCAGCGGCAACCCGGTCACCGCCCGCACGTGCTGCTCGAACTGGTCAGTGACCGCGGCCTCCATCGTGTAGTGCCCCGAGTTGTGGGGGCGGGGCGCGACCTCGTTGACCAACAGCTCGCCGTCCGGGGTGAGGAAGAGCTCCACCCCGAACACCCCGACCCCGCCGAGCGCGTCGACGGCCTCGGCCGCCAGCACCTCTGCTCGCCGGCGGAGCGCGGGCGCGATCCGCGCCGGGGCCACCAGCGCGTCCAGCATGTGCGTCTCCGGATCGAAGGCCATCTCGACCGGGGGCCAGACGGCCTCGGCGCCGTCCTCGCCCCGGGCGACCATCACGCCCAGCTCGCGCTCGATGGGCACCCAGGCCTCGAGCAGCGAGGGCACCGGCATCGGCGTCGCGGCCGCGTCGGCCAGCCGGCGCACGCCCCGGCCGTCGTAGCCGCCCCACCGCGCCTTCTGCATCACCGGCCCGCCGAAGGCCGCCAGGTCGTCCGCGGTCGGGGGCGCGTCGAGCGCGACGAAGCGCGGCCCGGGCAGCCCCTGCTCGGCGAAGAACGCCCGCTGGCGCCCCTTGTCCTGGATGATGGCCAGCACGTCCGGGTGCGGGTGCAGCCGATGACCTGCGTCGCTCAGCGCCCGCAGCGCGTCCAGGTGCACGTGCTCGAGGTCGTAGGTGAGGACGTCCGCGCGGGCCGCCAGGCGCGCCAGCGCCGCCGGATCGTCGAAGCCGCCCACCACCTGGTCGTCCGCCAGCTGGCCGGCCGGCGACCGCGGCGTGGGATCCAGCACCACGACGTCGAAGCCCAGGCGCTTGGCCGGCGGCACCATCATCCGCGCCAGCTGACCACCGCCGACGACGCCGAGGGTCGGCCGCGGGGACGACCGCGCCGCGCGGGGGCTGGGGACGGGCGTGCTCACCGGGCGACTTTGGGTGGTTCCGCCCGCGCGGGTCAAGGCGTCCGCGGGTCAGCGCGGGCGACGCAGCCCCGCGTCCGGCGGCAACAGGCCCACGTTGGCGTCCACCTCGGGCACCCGCACGCCCATCCGCGACAGCCGCGACCGCACGACCGGGTTCTTCATGACCTCGGCCAGGCGGGCATCGTGGAACGCCTCGCGAGCCTTCGGCACCGGGAAGCGCTCGCGCTCCAGGGCCAAGAGCAGCGCCGTGCCGGCCTCGTCGGGCTTGCCTTCGTCCGCCAACCGGTAGGCGCGCGCCCACCAGTCGGGCGGCATCGCGACGTCGAGCGGCTCGGCGGCGTCCCGCACCACCGCGGCGTCCCGCGGCGCCAGCGCGTCGGCCACGGCCGTCCGCGCCGGCTCCTTCGGGCCACAGCCCACCGAGCCCATCAGGATCCCGAGAACCGCGACAGCCTGCCCCCTGCGCACCGTCTCCTCCTCCACCCGTCGACCGCGCTGCGGACGCTAACAGGTTGATCGCCGCCTTGTCTTTCCCACCCGCCCGCAGCGCGTCGCCCGCGGGCGCGGGGCGCGGTGGGTGCGCCGGCGGCTCAACCGGGCTAGCATGCCGGCCATGGCCCCCACCGAGATCATCCTCGTCCGCCACGCCGAGTCGACGTCGAACGTCGCGCAGCGCTGGCAAGGCAACGGCGACGCGCCGCTGTCGGACCGCGGGCGCGCCCAGGCGGCCGCCCTCGGCGCGGCCCTGGCGGGCGTCCACATCGACCGCGTCGTCAGCAGCGATCTGGCCCGCGCCCACGACACCGCCCGCGCGCTGGGGCGGCCGGTCGAGACGCATCGGGCCTGGCGCGAGCTGGACGTCGGCGCCTGGGAAGGCCTGACCGGCG
>JAUHXL010000733.1 GCA_030426945.1 bacterium | reverse complement strand
GAACCACCGTGGTCGCGTCCTCGACGCGGTGGTCGTCGAGCTCGGACACGTGCACCAGCCCCTCGTGCTCGGCCACCCGCACGAAGGCGCCGAAGTTCTTCACGTTCGTGACCTCGCCCAGGTACAGCCCGCCCTTCACCAGCTCCATGGTGATGGCGTCGATGGCCTTGCGGGCGGCGCGCGCGGACTGGGCGTCCTTGCCCAGCACGGTCACCGTGCCGTCGTCGCTGATGTCGACCTTGGCGCCGGTGCGCGACTGGATGCCCTGCAGCACCGAGCCCTTGGTGCCGATGACCGCGCCGATGCGCGCCGGGTTGATCGTCCACCGCAGCGCCGCCGGGGCGTTGGGGTTCGCCGGCGTGGCGTCGATGGCGGCCTGCATCCTCTCGAGGATGTGCGCGCGGCCGGCGCGGGCCTGCTCGAGCGCGCGGGCGAGCACGTCGCGCGACAGGCTGCCCACCTTGTTGTCCATCTGCACCGCGGTGACGCCGTCGGCGGGGCCGGCGACCTTGAAGTCCATGTCGCCCAGGTGATCCTCGTCGCCGAGGATGTCGCTCAACACCGCGATCCGGTCCCCCTCGACCACCAGCCCCATCGCGATGCCGGCCACCGGCGCCTTCAGCGGCACGCCCGCGTGCAGCATGGCCAAGGTGCCGCCGCAGACCGTCGCCATGGACGACGAGCCGTTCGACTCGGTGACGTCCGACACCACCCGCAGCGTGAAGGGCCAGTCGCGGCCGGAGGGCAGCACCGCGTCCAACGCCCGGCGCGCCAGGTTGCCGTGCCCGATCTCGCGCCGCCCGGGGCCACGGTTCGGCCGCGCCTCGCCCACCGAATAGGACGGGAAGTTGTAGTGCAGGATGAAGGTCTCGCGGTGCAGGCCATACACGGTCTCGAGGTCCTGGCCCTCGCGCCCGCCGGCCAGCGTCGCGCTGACCAGCACCTGCGTCTCGCCCCGCGTGAACAGCGCCGAGCCGTGGCAGCTCGGCAGCGTGCCCATCTCACAGGTGATGTCGCGCACGGCGTCGTGGGCGCGCCCGTCCATGCGGCCGCCGTCGAGCAGCAGCGCTCGCGCGCGCTTCTTGATGAGCGCCTCGGTGTGCGCCTCGACCTCCTCGGCCGGCTGATCGGGGCAACGCGCCCGCGCGGCGGCGCGCGCGTCGGCCAGCGCGGCGCGGCGCTCGGCCTTGCCCGCGAGCCCCAGCGCCGCGTCGACCGCGTCGCCGACCGCCGCGTGCAGGTCGGCCATCCACGCCGGCGCCGGCGCCGGCTTCGCGTCGCGCTTCGGCCGCCCCGCCGCCGCGCGCAGCCGATCGCACCCGTCGAGCGCCGGCCCCATCAGCTCGGCCGCGGCGTCGAACGCGTCGAGCAGCTCGGCCTCGGGCACGCCGCGCGCCTCGCCCTCGACCATCACCAGCCCGCCGCGCCCGGCCGACACGATCAGGTCGAGATCGGCCTTGGCCGCCTGCGCCCGGCTGGGGAAGGGGACGAAGCCGCCCTCCGCGCGCACCAGCCGCAGCCCGGCCACCGGGCCGTCGAAGGGCACGTCCGACAGGTGCAGCGCGGCGGCCGCGCCGAGCAGCGCGAGCCCAGCGAGGTCGACCTGCTCGTCGGCGCTGAAGACGGTGACGCTCACCTGCACCTCGGCGCGGAAGCCGTCGGCGATCAGCGGCCGCAGCGTCCGGTCGATGAGGCGGCTGGTGAGCACCTCGTGCTCGCCCATGCGCGTCTCGCGGCGGAAGAAGTTGCCCGGGATGCGCCCCGCGGCGGCCGACTTCTCGCGGTACTCGACCGTCAGCGGCAGGAAGCCCGGCCCGGGCAGGTCGGGGCCCGCGACCACCGTGGCCAGCAGCCACGCGTCGCCCTGGCGCACGACCACCGCGCCGTGGGCTTGGCGCGCGACACGCCCGGTCTCGAGGGTGATCTCGGCGGCGCCGATCTGCAGGGTCTCGCGGTGCATGGGGGCTCCCCGTGGTTCGCGCGGCAGGGTAGGGGCTCGGGGCGTCAGGTGAAAGAGGGTGATTGCATCCCGGCGCGCGCTGACGTGTGATGGGGCGCACGCACAACGTGGGAGTGACGCATGAAGAGCAGGATTCTGGCGAGCGCGCTGGCGGTGGGGCTGCTGGCGGCGGCGGGGCCGGCGATGGCCGAGGGCAGCTTCGGGGTCAAGATCGGGACGGGCGTGTCCTTCTACCAGGACGAGGATCCCAAGCTGCCGAGCGGCGTGGACGATCCCGAGATCATGCCCTTCGCGCTGGGCATCGCGTACGTGTACGACCTGGTGCTGCTGGCCATCGAGATCGACGCCCTCTGGTGGCGCAACAGCGTCGACATCGGCGGCAGCGACGCCACCGAGGATCGCCTGGCCATCCCGGTCATCGCCAAGATCACGCTGCCCCTCGTCCCGACGCTGCTGGGCCTCGACCTGGGGCTCGGCCTCGAGCCCCGCTTCCACCTGGCGTCCGATCCCGAGAACGACGACGCCGCGGCCGCGGTGATCTACCTGCCGGTGGTCGTGGGCGCGAACCTGAGCCTCGGCGGCCTGGGCGTCGGCCTCGAGGCGCGCTACGAGCACCAGCTGACCGAGTCGACCAAGGATCAGGACGACCGCGTCCACCAGCTGATGTTCTTCGGCGGCGTGATGTTCTGAGCCGGTCGGCTCAGTCCGGGGCGACGACGGCCTTCGCGGCGAGCAGCGCGGCGATGGCCGCGTCGTCGTAGCCGGCCTCGCGCAGCACCGCCCGCGTGTCGGCGCCCAGCCCGGGGGCCGGCCGCGGCGCGGGCATCGGCCCCGCCTCGGGCAGCAGCCCGGGGTTGGGGTACTGGTGCAGGAAGGTCGCGCCCTCGGTCGGGTGTTCGTGGGTGCCGAACAGCCCCCG
>JAUHXL010000140.1 GCA_030426945.1 bacterium | reverse complement strand
CGCTGTGGACGAACACCTCGAGCAGCTTGTAGCCGCACCCCGGCGGCGGCGCCCCCAGCCCGCGCGCCCGGCCCGGGAGCCCCGCCAGCGCGGCCCCCAAGCCCGCCGCGCCGGCGGCGCGCAAGAACGATCGTCGTGTCGGCTGCATGCCCTCCCCCTGGGTGGTGGCCCCCCTCGGGCCGTCCACGTCAAGGTAGGAAGGCGAGCTTGCGGGCGGTACGAACGCCGATCGAACACCGGCGCCGGCCCGGCGCGCGGGGTGCGGTCAGAGGCTGTCAGGGCGTGGGACGCCGGCGCGTCGGCGGCGGCAGCGTGAAGCGCGCGCGCCACCCCGCGCGCGCGGCCTCGTTCATCCACGCCAGCGCGTGCCCCGGGCTGACGCCCGACTCGACCAGCCCCGCCCAGGCGTAGGCGTACTCGTCGGCGAGGCGGGTGGCGAAGGTGAGCGGATCGTCGGTGTTCACGCTCACTGGCAGGGCGTGATCCGTCAGCGGCCCGACCGGCCGCATCCGGAAGATGGGCTGGTCGACCGGCCGCCCCAGCTCGGCGATGACCAGGTTGCTGCTGGGGTTGACCTCGATGACCGTGCCCCAGCGCGCGACCTGCTCGACCAGATCCTGCTGCAGCGCCGCGACCAGCGGCCGTTCGGCAGCCACGTCGACCTCGACGGGCGCGTCGAACGGGCTGTCGGCCGCACGCGCCGCCAGCCAGCGCGCGACCAGCGCCTCGAACGCGTCGGCGGGCCGCTGCAGGACGACGAGCCGGTGCACGAGGCCGGGCCGCCCCAGCGCGGCGTGCAGGCCGACCGGGTCGCCCTCCAGCCCGAGGCCGCGCGCCAGCCGCCGCCGCTCGGCCGCCAGCGAGGCGAGCGGCCCGCCCGCCACGGCCAGCCGCCGCGCCGCGACGCGCTCGATCGCCCAGTCGAGGTCGAGCAGCCGCCGCCACGCCGGAAGGGACACCCGGTCGGATCCCGCGTCCGGATCGCGCCCCAGCGCGAGCGCGTGCCCCAGCCGATCCCCACGCCCCATCAGCCTCCACGCGAAGGGCTCGTCGACCGCGCGCAGCCCGGTCAGCAGGTGGACGAAGTCCTCGCCCGCGTGCACCGACAACCGCAGCCCCGGCACGCGGGCCCGCGCCGCGCGATCCTGCACGTCCGCCCGCAGGTCGCGCAGCACGTCCAGCAGCACCCACAGCGGCCCCGCCGACTCGTGCCCCGCCACGTCCAGCCCGCGCACCCAGCGCAGCCGCTCGGGCCTCAGCAGAAGGGCCGCGCGCAACCGCTCGGCCTCGCGCTGCGCGGCGCGCCACGTGTCGATCGGTCCCCGACGCGAGCGTGCGAAGTGGAAGACGAAGCCGAACTCGTGTGCCGGTGGCTCCGCGTCCAGCGTCGCCAACCCGCGCGCCAGCGTGGTCACGTGATCCGGCGGCCCGGTGCGCGCCTCGATCGACCCCATGTCCAGCTCGGGCTCGTTGCCCAGCCCGTCGAGCAGCCACCGGTCCGGCAGACCCTGCCGGTAGGGCGACAGGCGGCGAAAGACGTCCACGAAGCTACCCAACCCCGGCGCCGCCGGGTCGTGCACCAGATGCGCGTGCAGCAGCCCGCGCACGCGCAGGTACTGCACCGCCAGCAACGCCACGTCACCCGTGTCGTCGGCCAGCCGGTCGATCAGCCGCGCCAGCAACCGCCCTTCCGGCCAGTCACCCCCGTCCGCCAACGCGTCGTGCGCCCACGGCGACGTCCGCGCCGCCCCCGGCGCCACCGCCGTCTCGCTCCACAGCCCGCGCTCGACCCACCCCGTCGCCGGCGCCAGGTCGCCGCGCGCGAAGCGCCGCAGCCACCCGGGCAACCCGTCCGATTCGGATCCGAATCCGCCGAGGATCCCCGTCGCCGGTCCGCCCCGCCACGGCGCCCGCTGTCCCAACGACCCGTCCAGCCAGGCCGCCAACCACCGCCGCGCCGCCCGCGCCCGCCCCAGCACCGCACACCACGTCGCCCGGTCGAACCCGGCCGGCACCCATCCGTCGTCCTTCGCCGGCAGCGGCGCCCGCCGCGCCATCACCCACGCCCACAGCGTCTCGAAGTCACACGCCGCCTTGTAGTGCACGTGCTGCAGCGCGATGGGCCCCTCGGGCGTGATGTCCGGCGTCAACAACCGAAGGTCCAGCGCCGGCCGCACGCCCGCCGGCGCCGCCGCCGCCAACATGGTCCCTACGGGCACCCGCAACGACAGCTGCCGCCACCGCAGGATCTCCCGCCCGGGTCGGCCCGCATCCACGATGAGGTGCGTTCCGTCGTGGGCGACGGTCAGCAGCCTTCGCGCCTGCGCGCGCAGCGCCCCGAGCAGCGGCACCGCATCCCGCGCCCACGCCTGCCGAAGCGCCGCGTCCCGCTGGTCCGCCTCACTCCACCGCGCCAACCGCTGCGCGAGGGGGACGCTCCACGCGGCCCGCTCGACGGTGGCCGACGGCGCGCGCAGGAGCTCCCCCCGCCGCCAGGGCTGCGCCAACGCCTCGGCGAAGGGGCGGGCGATCTCCATCAGCCGCCCGCGACGTGGTCGCGGAGGCTCTGGAGCGTGGCGCGGCCAATTCCATCGGTGTTGCCGATCTGATGGATGCTGTCGTAGGTCGCGTTGCGGTGGAGCACTTGCGCTTGAGCGGACTTGACGATGCGCTTCAGCTCATCGACCGTCGCGCGATTCACTAGGTCCACCGCCGCCCGTGCATCGCGCTCGGAGAACTCGACTCGCTTAACAAGGATAGGGCTTCTCGGTGGCGGTCCATACGGTTCGATCTCGCGGTGCCAGACCGTGTCCTCGGCGCCGTTTCGCAGTGAGAGAACCAAACGCTCCTTCGCAAGTGCGACCGCTGCTCGGTCGGCGCTGGGGCCCATCGCGGCTTCGATCGCGCGTGTCAGGCGGTCGTGCCGTTGCTCCACCCACCACTTCGTCGCGCGCTGCCAGTTGTCGGCTGGGATGAACCTCTTGAGCGTTTGGAGAATGGCCTCCTGCTCTTGCTGCGTCGCGTAGTACTCCGGGGCTGCCAGTAGCGCGATGACCTCGAGCAGAGGATTGACGTTGCTCCAGATCCGAGGGGCGGAGGCGATCTCCATCTCCGCGCTCTGCGGGCGCATGAGCCCGTCAAGGCGGCCGCGGACGGCAGCCCAGGCCGTCTCCGGGTCGTTGTTGGAGTCTAGTGCCTCGGGGGCATCGACACCGACCGCCTCACTGGCGATCAACGCTCCAACGTAAGCGGCCAAACCGCCTCTGCAGTACGCAGAGGCGGCTTCGAGTGTGCGCATCCAATGGTCGGCGGACGTGAATCGCAGCGTGGGCAAGTCGACGTAGACCCGACACTCGTCCGTTCGGAGCACCACCTCGACCGACGGGACGTAAGTTGCCTCGAGCGAGGCGCTTTGGCCTTCGCGAAGCGCCAGCGTTGCCACCTCGATCGGCGACGCAGGCCGAGTGTCTTGCTCAGTGACCACGACAAAGGTGACGTCTTCGACAACATCAATGAACGACGCGTGGACGTTGCCGTGCGACTGCGCGGGCCGCCGAGTTCCTGCAGACCACTCGGGTACCGCTCGGACAACGAACGGGGAAGTGCGAAGCGATGAAGGTGCGGGCCAGAACCTTTTGCCGTTGGAGTCTCTGGCGATCTGAATGATCTGCTCGAGCCGCGTCAGGAGCCTCGGCGCGGTGCACGCGACAAGCTCGCGCCAAGCCCAGGTATTGGCCCTTTGCCAAGCAGGCCGTGCGCCACCCCGTCCGGGCCAGTACTCGGCGATCGAGTCCAGCAAGAGGGAGACACGAGCCGGCGACAGCCTCGGGCTGTGGGTGACGAAGGAGGTGAGCTCTCCACGCAGGGACTCCAGGGTGCCGCTCAACTCCGTGTCGGCAGCTTCGGCACGGACCGTTCCTGAAGCGACCACGCGACATGCGTCCAGGAGACCCGCAACGGGCACATCCAGCCGATGGGCTTGGGCGATCGTCTTGCCGACGACTGCGTCCGCGAGGTGCCGCGCCTGGCTCAGGCGCGCCTTCTGCTCCTCCAGTCCCGGCATCCGCCCGACGCTCGCCTCTTCGCCGTACAGTTCGACCGTCAGCACCTCGGTCAGGTGCGCGCTGTCCCCATTCAGCAGCAACATGAGCCGGGGGTGCCAAGCCAGCCGCAGCGCCAGCAGCAGCCCCTTCGCCTGCCCCGGCTGCATGTCCAGGTCGTCGATCGGCAGCACCAACATGCCGTTCGTGGGCAGACGATCGACACGCTCCAGCACCCCGAGCAGCTGGTCGAGGAAGCGCTGCCAGTGCCCGCGCAGCGCCTGCCAGCCCCTCTGACCGCGCGTCTGCTGATAGACCACCATCTCGAGATCGTCGCCTAGCGACCGACGCTCCAGCCCGATGACGTCGCTGAGGACCGCGCTCTCGAACAAGGTCGTCCACGCTTGCCGCAGCCCCTCCGTGTCCACGCGGTGCGTGTCCTCGATCCACGCGACCACCGGCTCGAACGCCTGCACCAGCCACGCGTACAGCGGCAAATCGCGCGGCTTCGGATCGAAATCGAGGGGCTCCAAGATGCGGAGAGCCTTGCCCTGCTCGCCGAGGGACTTCGCCAGATCGTGCAGGGTCGGATCCTTGCCCTGCCACGCTCGAATGAGCGTCAGCATCAGGCTGGTCTTGCCCATTCCGCGCGCCCCGTCCAGCAGCACCACCCGATGCGTCCGGTTGGGCACGACCCGCGCCCACGGCGCCGGCGTCCCGGGGTTTTGCCGGTCCGGCGCCGACGACTGCTTCGCCGCGTCCACCAGCATCGCTGCGACGAGGTCGTGCACCTCCCGCAGCATCGTCCGCTGCGCGTCGACGAGGTCCTTCTCGATGTCGAGCGGCTGCGTATCCGGCGTCGGCGTGATCGGCGTGATGGCCATGCGTGTCCCTCTGGGTCGCCCGCCTGCCGTTGTATCACGGGCATCGGCGGCGGGCGCGGTGCTCGTTGAACCGGTATCGCGCCCCTCCGGGTGCCGACCGGGCCGGTGGTCGGGCGGAGGGGTGCTTCGCTGGAACAGGTGCGGCCTCCACCGGACGGACTGTTTTGCCGCCGCGCGCAAGCGCGCGGCACTGGGGGGCCTGCCGGCCACCCCAGACCCCCCGGCTTGGCCGGCGCCCTTCGGGCGCGCCTTCGCGATCCTCGCGTCCTCGCCTCGCCTTCGGCATCGGCTGCGGGCGACTCGGTCGCTCAGGCACGTACGGCGGATGCCGCACGCCGGCCGGTCTCACCACGCTCGCGCGCTGGCGCCCGGTCACGGACTTCGGTGGGCCGGGGCCTGGGCGTGGCGTCGTGGAACCCGTGGTCGGGTCTGGGGGAATGGGCCGTGGGTCGCCCCGGGCAGCGCCTCCCCCACGTTGGTGACGTCGCCGGCGACTGCGTCGCGGCGCCGCTCCGTGAGTCTCGGCGGCGCCCGGTTGTCTCTGCGTCGCGGCGTCGTCTGGGCCGATGGCCGGTGGCCGGCATTCAGACGCCGGCGGATCCCGAGGGGCCGTGCCGGCCTCCGCGGTGGTGCTGATGAGCGCACCGAGGTCGTCCCAGCGGTTGAGCTGCGGTCGCCTTCAGTTCGCCACGCAGGCCCATCCCACCCCGGCGCGCGGGACGAGCACCTACCACCCACGCTTCTCGGCGAACGGTCAAGCGCCCGAGCTGGGGCATCATGATTTGGCGTCGGCGCCGCCCGTTTCAGGAGCGTCTTTGCCCGCCTTCTTTTCAGAGAATGCCCGGCACCCATCGCCGTGATCGAGTCGACCCCGGCGCTCACATCGAGCGCGGGCAATGGCGCGAGAGGGCGGCGCCGACGCCAAATCTTGCGAGAACCGCGAGGCTGCGCTTGTCCGTGAGCCGCCGCGGCCGCCCAACCGGCACAGCGCCAGAAGACCTGCAACCCAGCACCGCGGAGCAATCTCGCCTTCGTGAGTCCGAACGGGTCCAGGGCGGAGCCCTGGCCGGTGGGAGCTCGAGGGAGGTACGGAGTACCTTCCTCGAAAACCCGGCGCCCAGCAGCGCCGAGCTGCGAAGAAACCATCGGCGTCACGCGGCGCGTGATCTCCGAACAACGCGATCAGCAGCGCCGAGCTGCGAAGAAACCGTCGGCGTCAGGTGGCGCCCGACCCCCGAGCCGCGGCGCCCAAGATCAGATCGGACAGACGATCTCCCCCAACCGCCGAGTCAACTTCTCGTTCTCCGAGTAATCAATCGGCACCACGACCAACGACGGCCCATCCTCCGCGAACGCTCCGCGCAGCGTCCCGAGCAGGTCCGCGCTCCGGTCCACGTAGTGCCCCTTCCACCCGAAGGCCTCCGCCAACTTCAACCAATCCGGGTTCCCGAAGTCCAGGTGCACGTGCCGCCCGAAGTGGTTGTCCTGCTTCCACTTGATCAGCCCGTACCCCCCGTCGTCCCACACCATGCACACCATGTTCACGCCCAGGCGCTTCGCCGTCTCGAGCTCCTGCACGTTCATCATGAACCCGCCGTCGCCGCTGATGGCCAGCACCTGCTTCTCGGGGAACGTGCGCGCCGCCGCGATGGCGCCGGGCAGCGCGAACCCCATCGAGCAGAACCCGTTGGGAATCAAGCAGCTGTTCGGCTCGTGGCATTGGTAGTACCGCGCGATCCACATCTTGTGCGCGCCTACGTCGCTCAACACGATGTCGCCGGGCCGCATGGCCTGCCGCACGTCCCACAGCACCTTCTGCGGGCGCATGGGACCGCGGGTGTCGTCGTCCTTGTGCATCGCGAAGTCTTCCAGCATGTCGCGCCGCACGGCGGCCTGCTGGCTGAAGTCCCACTTGGGACAGTCTTCGGCGAAGCGCTCGTTCAGCATCCACAGGCTGTGCGCCAGGTCGCCCACCACCTCGACGTCGCAGTGGTAGTGCTCGTCGATCTCGGCGGGCAGGAAGTCCATGTGGACGATCCGCTTGTCCCCGTTCGGGTTCCACAGCTTCGGGTGGTACTCGACCATGTCGTAGCCCATCGAGATCACCAGATCGGCGGCGTCGATGGCGCAGGCGACCAGGTCCTTCGCCCCCAGACCGATGGTGAACAGGCTGTAGGGCGCGGTGTAGTCGACGGCGCCCTTGGCCATGAACGTGTTGATCACGCCGATGCCCGTGCGCTCGGCGAACAGCCGCAGCTGCTTGCTCGCCCGCCGCCGGATGGTGCCGTTGCCGGCCAGGATCACCGGCCGCTTCGCCCCCCGGATGAGATCACACACCTGGCTCATGATCTTGTCGTCGGGCACCGGCCGCCGCACCTTGGTGGCCCGCAGCGGTCGCCCCTCGACCTGCATCGCCGCCACGTCCTCGGCCAGCTCCAGGTGGCACGCCCCGGGCTTCTCGGTGGTGGCCAGCTTGAACGCCTTGCGCACCATCTCGGGGATGTTCTGCGGGTGGAACACGGTGTCCCCCCACTTCACCACCGGCCGGAACATGGACACCACGTCCATCGCCTGGTGGCTCTCCTTGTGCAGCCGCTTGCTGTCGCCCTGCCCCGTGACGACCACCATCGGCGCCCGATCCATGTTGGCGTCGGCCACCCCGGTGATCAGGTTCGTCGCCCCCGGCCCCAGCGTGCCCAGGCACACCCCCGGCTCCCCGGTCAGCCGCCCGAAGGCCTCGGCCATGAAGGCCGCCCCCTGCTCGTGGCGCGTCAGCACGAAGTCGATGCTCGAGTCCTCGAGCGACATCATCATGTCGGCGTTCTCTTCGCCGGGCACGCCGTAGATGGTGTGTACGCCCTCGGCCTCGAGGCACTTCACGAACAGATCAGATGCCTTCACGTCGTCTCTCCCCCCTTCGGTTCGACCGCCAACGGCCGACCGTCCCCTGGTGTTCCGCTGGTTCTCGTCACAGCGGTGGATCGATCGGAGGGCGCCTCAGTCGGCGCGATCGGCCTCGCGCCGGTGCGTGTCCACCAGCAGGCCGGTGCGCAGGGCGTCCATCGAGACCGTCCACCCCTCGATGCCGAGCCCGCGGGTCAGCACCTGGAACACGAGCGCCCCCCCGAGCACCGTGTCCACCCGCTCCGGATCCATCCCCGGGATGGCGAGGCGGTCGGCGCGCGTCGGCGATCGCGCCAGGCGCCGCACCACGGTGTCGAGCGCCAGACGGCTGAGGAAGGCACGATGCACGTTGGTCCGGACCTCGCCGTCGAGCGCCTGCGCGAGCCGCGCGAGCCGCTGCGCCGTGCCGCCCGTGGCCACGGCGACCGCGAAGCCCACCCGCTCGATGTCGCGGATGCGATGGCTCAGCGTCGACTCGAGCCGCCGCCGCGCGCGGTCGATGCGATGGCGCGGGATGGGATCGGGCCCCAGCAGCGTGCGCGTCACCACCAGCGAGCCCGTCGCCACGCTGGCGGTCAGCGCGGCGCGCCCCTCGCGTCCGCACACGAGCTCGGTGCTGCCCCCACCGCAGTCGACGGCCAGCACCGCGTCGTCGCGCAGCTCCGGCAGGCCGTGCATCACACCCTGGTAGGTCAGCCGCGCCTCTTGCGCTCCGCTGATGAGCTCGACGTCGACGCCGGCCTCGCGCTCCGCCCGGTCGAGGAAGCTCTGGCCGTTGCGCGCCGCGCGCACCGCCGCCGTGGCCGTCGCCCGCACCACGGCGTCGTGCGCCTTGGCCACCTGCGCGAAGTCCCGCAGGGTCGCCACCACCCGGTCGACCGCGCGGTCGTTGAGCCGCCCGTCCCGCTCGAGCTGGCCGGCGAGCTGCGCGGGATCCTTCCGCCGCTCGATGACCTCGATGTCGCCGTCCGAGACCCGCGCCAGCGTCAGATGCACCGAGTTGGATCCGATGTCGATGGCGGCGATGGGTCGGGCGGCGCGGTTCATGGCTGGGGGCTCGGCGCCGGTCGGCGCTCGCATTGGGGCACCCGGCAGGGCTCGTCGGGCTCCCCGTAGAGCACCATGCGGTGGTGGGCCAGGCTGAAGCCCATGCGCTGCGCGACCGCCTCCTGCAGGGTCTCGATGGCGTCCTCTTCGAACTCGAGGATGGCGCCGCAGGCGGTACACACGAGGTGATCGTGGTGCTCACCGGGCACGTCGGGCTCGTAGCGCGTCTGGTTGTCGCCCAGGCGGCTGGGGTTGGCCAGGCCGGCGTCGACCAGCAGCTTCAGCGTGCGGTAGATGGTGGCGTAGCCGACGCGCGGATCCTGTTCGCGCACGCGCAGGTACAGATCCTCGACGCTCGGGTGCTCCTGCCGGTGCTTGGGGTCGAAGAACATCCGCGTGATGAGGCGGCGCTGGGCCGTGGACTTCAGACCGTTGTCGTCGAGGTAGCGCGTCAGGCGCTCGAGGGCTTCGTCCACGTCGTACACGGTCCACCTGCAGCCGGACGCGAGATCGTGCGATAGCACACGACCAGGGGAGCGTAAAGACGCCGCGGCGCGGCAGAAGGTCGCAGGACGCGGGCTGCCTCGTCGGCGGGGGCCGCGGGCGAGCGCGAGGCCGGTCGACGCGGTGCCCCGGGCGTCCCGCGAAATCCGCGTCGCGCGTGTCGCGCGGACGATGCTAACGTCTCCCGTCGCCTCGCGGCCACCCGCGAGGCGACGACCGGACCCGCGTCGGGGGCGTCATGTCGGATCCCAGCCTCGAGCTCGAACAGGATCGCGCACACGAGACCGATGGGGCGCCGCCCCCACCCGCGCCGCCGGAGCTGCAGAAGCTCGATCCGCGCGCGCTGGCCTCCGTGCGCGCGCAGAGCGAGCAGCTCAAGCCCAAGGAGGCGCAGCAGGACGGCGCGCAGCAGCGCGATCCGGACGCCGAGTCGCCCTCCGAGATGCAGGCCAAGGAGCTGCAGGGCGCCGAGGCGGAGGGCGCGCCCAAGAAGCGGATGAACGCCGACGGCACCGAGGCCGAGGGCGAGCAGCACGACGCGCAGGGCGCGGCGGATCCCGCGCACGCCGAGGCGGAGGCGGCGGGTGAGGCGACGCCGCCCGAGGGCGAGGTGGACGCGGACGCGGCCATCGACGAGGCGGTCGCGAAGGCCGAGAAGGAGGCCCCGGGCGAGGGCGGCGAGGGGCAGGCGCAGGAGGGGCAGCAGGGCGGTCAGCAGGCCGAGGGCGAGCAGGGTCAGGCGGGCGGCGCGAAGCAGGCGGCCGGCGGCGGCGGCCAGGCCGGCGGCGGCGGCCCGGCCCCCGGCGCGGGCGGCGCGGGCGGCGGCGGCATGTGTTTGGCGCCCTGGTCGGTCGTGAAGGGCGGCATCCCCTGGGATCAGGAGATCGCGCACCACGACGCCTTCAAGCAAGGCGGCGGCGCGGTGGTGGCCCAGATGGGCGGCGGCGGCGGTGGTGGTGGAGGCGCCGAGGCGGCCGCGCCGAAGTCGCGCGGCGACATGGTCACCGCGGCCCTGGCCGGCGGCGCGTGGACCGGCCTGCAGAACGGCCTGGTGTCGGTGGGCATCGACGTCGCGGCCACCGCGGCGGCCAAGAAGATCCCCTACGTGGCCGGCTTCATCGAGGTGGGGCGGCTGGTCTACGACCCCAAGGCCTGGCTCGACACGACCGCCAAGGGCCTGGTGGGCGGCGGCAAGATCGGCGGCGGCATCGACAAGATCGCCAGCGGCAACCCGATCGACATCATCGAGGGCGTGCTCGACATCGGGACGGGCATCAACCAGATCGTCGGCACCATCTCGTCCATCCTGTGGATCGTCGCGGCGGCCGGCTTCATCGTCAGCCTGTTCTTCCCCGCGCTGCTGCCCTTCGTGGCGCTGGCGGCCAAGTGGGCGGCGCTCTTGGGCACGGTGAGCGCGACGCTGGGCCTGGCGCTGCAGGCGCTGAGACCCATCGTGATCGGGCTGAGGGCCGTCGACATCCTTTACCTCGAGAGCGATCCGGCGGCGGCCGAGGCCAAGGCGGCCGGCCTGCAAGAGACCACGGCGGCCTTCGCGGCCGACTGGACGGCGCGCTCGGGCAAGGCGGTGCGCGGGCGCGCGGCGGCGCGCAGCGAGGCCAAAGCGAAGGCCGCGGCGCAGGGCAAGCCCCTGCCGCCGCCGACGAAGATGCCCAAGCCCCCGCTGTGGAGCCGCATCGCCGGCGTGATGACGGGCGAGCTGGGCAAGGGGCGCGGCGAGGCGATCGGCGGCGGCTTCGCGGGGTCGAAGGACAAGCCCGGTCGGCTGATGCCCAGCCGCGTGAAGAAGGACATCTGGGACGACGCGCGCAACACGGCGGGCGCCACCCGCGACACCTTCCGCGCCAAGGGCACGGGGGAGCGGCTGGCCGGCCTCGAGGCCCGCGGCGTGCAGACGTACACCAGCCAGGGGCACAAGGATCGGGTCAACCGCCAGCTCGAGCAGCGAGGCGGGAAGGGCGCGCGCGACACCAGCGTGCAGGCGGCCGAGGCGCAGCAGCGACAGGCGGCCGCCGAAGAGAAGTATCGCGAGGCGTCGCAGCGGCGGAACCAGACGCGGGCCGAGCTGAAGGAGGCCGAGCGCCGCGTGCGCGAGGCCAACCAGAAGGTGCAGGAGGCCCAGCGCGGCACCGGGGCGCAGCGCGCGGCCGCCGAGGCGGAGCTGAACGAGCGCAAGGCGCTGCTGCGGTCCTACCAGTCGGACGTGCGGCAGCTGAACAGCCAGATGGGCGACGCGCGCACGACGCTCGAGATGGCGCGCTCGGCGCACCAGGCCAACCCCAACGGCGTCGGCGCGGACGGCGTGCCGTTCAGCCAGAAGGTGGCGCAGGCGCAGCAGCGCGTGAGCCAGCTCGAGAGCCAGCTCGCGTCGGCGCGCGGCGGCGTGCGCGAGGCGGACGCGCTGGTGGCGGACGGGCAGTCGGCGGTCGAGCGCGCCCGCGCGCCGATCGTCCAGGCGCGACAGGACGCCCAGGCCGCCGTCGCGGCGCGGAACCAGGCCAACACGACGCACTCGCAGGCCAGCCAGGATCGGCAGGGGGCGGTCGCCGAGCGCCGGGACGCGCGCGGCGCCGCCGCGCCGCTGGACACCGAGACCAACCGCCAGGCGCAGGCGCAGTTCGACGCGCGCATGCAGCACATCGCGGCCACCGGCGGCGGCGACAAGAAGGATTACCTGCACAGCCAGAACCCGCCCGACAGCTCGCTGGGCATCATGGCGAAGACGGTGGACAAGGTGGTCCAGCAGGAGACCGCGGCGTCGGGCGACAAGAAGAAGGCCGGCGAGGCGCTGTTCGACGCGGTCGGCGGCGCCTTCGGCGGCGGGGACGCGCAGGCGCAGCAGCAGGGCGCCGGCGGGGCGGGCGCGGGGCCGGGCGGCGAGCCCGTCGACCACGTGGCGCTCATCCAGGCCAAGCTGGCCGAGATCACGGCGTCGCTGCCCTCGCCCCCGCTGGACGCGCCGGGCCGCATCGACGGCGCGGCGCTGGCCATGGAGGAGGTGCTGGCCGAGGAGGCGCGGCTGACCGAGGCCAAGGCCGATCTGCAGGCGCTGAGCGTCGAGGGTCAGGCCCAGGTCACCGAGATGCAGGGCGCCAAGGGCATGGTCGAGGCCAACCAGGGCGGCGCGGACGCGCTGAAGACCGAGGCCGACGCGCTGCTCGAGAAGCAGACCGAGCTGAAGGGCAAGGCCGACGAGACCAGCGGCCAGGCCGCCGAGGGCAAGGCCTCGGGCAGCAAGGGCCACGGCATGCTGGCGCCCATCCTCGGCAAGATGCTGCAGCTGTTCGGCATGCTGCCCGAGAAGATCGCCAAGGGCGGCGGGGCCGGCGGCAAGGCGAAGCAGCTGGGCGAGGCGGCCGAGGGCACGTCCAGCGCGGCCGACGTGGCCAGCGAGGCGGCGCAGGCGGCCGGGCAGGAGGCCGGGGCGCGCACGGCGACGACGTCGCAGGTGAAGGGCGGCGTGGACGCCGACAAGGGCGCGCTCGACGGGCTGGGCCAGCAGATCGAGGCCGATCAGCAGAGCGCCGAGCAGGGCATCGCCGAGGTGCAGCAGGGCGAGCAGACGGCCGAGCAGGAGCTGCAGACGCTGGCCGCCGAGAAGACGCGGCTGGAGCAGGAGCACGCCAGCCAGGTGCAGGCGGCGACGGCCTGGGCCACCGAGCATCAGGGCACGCGCGAGGGCCAGATGGCGGAGCTCGAGGCGCTGGTGGCCGCGGCGGAGGCGGCGAAGCAGTGAGCGAGGGGCAGAGCGACGAGGGCGGCGACGCGCCGGCGATCGATCCCGACGACGCCATCCGGGCGCAGCTGGTGGTGCTGGCCGAGGAGGCGGCGCTCGCCGAAGGGGACGAGGCCGCCCAGATCCACGCTGAGGCGGCGGCTGGGCTGACCGCGCTCGGCGATCTGTACGCCGCCGAGGTGGCGTTGGCCGAGGCCTTCGAGGCCGCCGAGGACCCCGCGCGGCAGGCCGAGTACCTGTACGGCCGCGGCGTGCTGCAAGCGGAGCAGCCCGACCGGACCGACCGCGCGGACGCGACGCTGGTGAAGGCGAAGGCGATGGCCTTCGTGCTGGGCGACTTCGACCTGGAGCTGAAGGCGGCGAAGCGGCTGATCAAGCTGCGCACCGGACAGCTGCGGTTGGACGAGGCCATCGGCGCGCTGACCGATCTCATCGAGCGGCTGGGGCAGGTCGGCCGCCGCATGGATCTGCTGCACGCGCTGCGGCTGCGCGCCAACCTGTACCTGGGGCAGGGGCCCTTCCGCCTGAAGAAGGTGATGGAGGATCTCGAGCACGCGGTGGCGCTGGCCGAGCGCCTGGAGCAGCCCGCCATCGCCTTCCAACTGCGCATGGAGCGCCGCGGCATCCACGACTACCTCGGCGGCGGCGCCACCCCCGACCGGCTCGAGGACATGCTCGAAGAGGCGCGCGCGCTGGACGACGAGGGTCTGGCCGGCCAGGTGCGCTTCGCCCAGGCCACCGCGGCGATGCGGCAGGGCCGCCCCGCCGAGGCCGAGCAGCACGCGACCGCCGCGCGCGAGGGCGCCCTCGAAGACGACGATCCCGTGCGCTACGTGCTGGCCTGCATGGTGATCGCCGAGGCCCGCGACGCCCTGGGCGACCGCGCCGGCGTCCTCGAGATCCTGCTGCGCTGCAAGTCCTCGCTCGAGGAGCGCCTGGGCCGCGACGCCGGCCAGCAGGTGGTCGTCGTGCTCGACAGCCTGCAGCACCGCTGGGGCGGCCAGCAGGCCGTGCTCGAGGCGCTCGCGGAGTATCGGGCGCGGATGGCGGCCGAGGGATAGGCGCCGCGGCCGCTCAGGGCGCGGCGTCGGCGCGCCGCACGGTCAACTCCGCGTGATCGTCCCCCATCAGCATGTTCACCAGCTTCTCCACCACGACGACGTGCCGCTGGCCGCGCAGGTCGAAGTGCACCAGGTCGCCCACCTTGGCCGACTGCGCGGTCGCGAACACCTGGCCGTCGGCGGCGCGCAGGGTGATCGCCACCTGGCCGCCGGTGATGTCGCCGAGGCGCACCTGGACGTAGCCGTGGGTGCCGGGCACGTCCTCGCTGCGGCGCTGGACGACGGTGAAGCGGGCCTGCTCGCCGGGCAGATCCAGGGCGGCGG
>JAUHXL010000732.1 GCA_030426945.1 bacterium | reverse complement strand
AGGGCCGCCGACAGCACCTCGCCGTGCCGTTCCGGGGCATAGCCGAGGCCATCGAGGACGACCGAGAGGGCCGTCGTCTCCGACGCGACCGGGCGCGCCGCGGCCGCCGGCGCGGTCGGGCGAGGCGCCGCGCGCAGCGACGCCACCTCCTGCGCCAGCCGGTGGCCGAAGCGCTCGGCCTCGGCCAGCGACGCGCGCGCGGTCGCCAGCTCGGCCAGCGCCGTCTCCAGGCGTCTCTCGAAGTGGCGGGCGAGGCCGGGGGCCTCGACGCTGGGGGCGGGGCTGGGCGCCGGCTCGACCGTCGACGACGCCGAAGAGACCGGCGGGGCCGACACCGGCGCAGCAGACGGACGCGGCGCCGCTGGGGATGCCGGCGGCGCGGCCGTGCCCAGCGTGCGCCGGGCAAACTCGACCTGCTGCTCGGTCAGCCGATCCTCCGGATGCAGCTTGCCGAAGCGCTTCTTCAGCACCTTCTCGACCCGCGCCGGCGCGACGCTCAGCGCGATGGCCAGATCGATGACGGTCATGGGCTCAGAACCCCTGCGCGGCCAGCTCGAACGCCATGTTGCGGTAGAACCGCACGTGATCGAAGCCCGTGTTCACGTCGGCCTCGTCATGCTTCGGCTGCCCCACCTCGTCGAGGTGATCCGCCGGGATGCACCCGCGGAAGGCGCCCCACTTGGCGCTCTCCACCGTCACCATGCCGTCGTTGGGCAGCAGCGCCGTGCCGTGCGCCGTGAAGGCGGCCATGGGCACCAGCGTGACGTGCATGCGGTCCTGCGTGCCCGGATGCCGCAGCAGCTTGTCGCCGCACGCCGCCGCGTCCTGGGCGTTCTTCACCCCCAGGACGCTGCTCACGCCGGCCCACGACTGGTAGTACACCTTGCCGTCGTCGGGGTTCTCCGCGTTGAACGTCGGCGCGGTCTTCTCGGCGATGTCGGTCAGCGCGCCGAGCAGGTCGGGATCGTCCGCCACGTCGCTGAAGGTGCGCCCCCAGGCCTCGGCCAGCGCGTTCAGCGCCCCGCTCGCCGCGCCCGGCACCAGCTTCAGCGCCACGTCGGCCACGTTCGACCCGCGGTGCGGCGTCGAGATGGTCGACAGGCTCGCCACGCGGTCGCCGTAGCCCAGGCTGCTGATGACGAACCGGCTGTCCAGCCCACCCATCGAGTGGGCGATCACGTTCACCCGGTCGGCGCCGCTGCTCTCGAGGGCGTCGTCGATGGCCCGCGCCAGGTGCCCCGCGCGGGTCTTCACCGGCGCGTAGGGCGGCACCTGCGCCACGAAGACGGTGTGCCCGTCCGCCTCGAGCGCCTCGGCCACGCGGTACCAGCCCCAGCGGTTGGTCGGGCTGCCGTCGAAGCCGTGCGCGAGCACGATCGGGTAGGTCGTGGCCTCCCCCGCCGGCGCCGGGCCCAGCGGCGGCAGATCGCAGTCCGGATCGGGATCCCAGCAGAACCAGTCGCACTCGCCGTCGCCGTACCAGCCTCGCCGCTCGCAGATGTCGAAGCTCCAGTCGGCCTTGCCGTCCAAGACCGCCTCGGCGGCCTCCGGCTTGGCCGCGGGCGCCGTGTCCTCCACCGCGTCGTCGGCGGGCGGCGCACAGGCGGCGAGGATCAGGGAAGCCAGCAGTGCGGCGCGTCGAATCATGCGTCTCTCCTTCGAGGCGCGGCCCTTCAGCAATCCACGTGCCCACCCGACACCGCCACCCGTGCGCCGCCCCGACGCGGCCGGATGACCACTCTGCACGCCGTTCGGCCAGCCGAGCCGCCACGCGAGCGCGCCGGAGCGACGCAAAGCCCCGCTCCGCCGACCGTCTTGCGGAATGGAGCACCGCGGCGGCATGTTCGCCCCGGCGAAGTGCCGCCCCCGGACCCCGGACCTCGGCCCCACACCGCGTGAACCTGCTGCCCCACCGCCGCCCGACCTCGCCGCCCCTCGCCGCCCTGCTGGCGCTCGCCCTCGGCGTGCCCGGTCCGGCACAGGCGGTCGACGACGACGACGCGCCCCTCGCGCTCACGGTCACCAGCAACGCCGATCCCGAGGTCTTCGTCGAGCACGACGGTCAGCAGCACTTCGCCGGCCGCCTGCAGCCCAGCGAGCAGCTCACGATCCCGCTCCCCCCCGGCACGCACACCGCCGAGATCCGCTGCGTTCGCGACGGGCTCGTGCCCTGGCGCGCCACGCTGCGACCCCAGGGCGCCACCTCCCTCGCGATCCACTGCGCCCTCGCGCCGCCGCGCCGAGTCCTGCTCGTCCGCACCACCGCCGAGCGCACCAGCCTCTGGCTCGACGACACCCTGCTCGGCGACCTCTACCCCGCGCCGGAGCCCTTCACGCTCGGCCCGACGCCCCCCACCACCAGCACCCTCGCGCCCGGCCAGTGGTACGCCTTCACCCAGCTCACGCGGGGCGGCCATCGCCTCTGCGCGCGCGCCCCGGGGCACCTCGAGGCCTGCCACGACTTCACGGTCACCGAGGGCAGCGACATCAGCCGCCTGAGCTTGGTGCTGGACGCCGCGCCGGCCCTCACCCCCACCTCGCGCCCGGTGGCGCCGGAGCCGCCGCCGCCCGCGCCGATCATCGTCACCGTGCCGGTCGGCCACGCCGCCGCGCCCACCTGGCGTCTGCGCCCCACCTTGGGCGCCCAAGCCGGCGGCCAGCTCGTGGTCGGAGCCGAGGGCTCGGGCGTCGTCGAACAGTCGGTCGACGTGACCTACTGGCCCGGTCCGCGCTGGGGCCTGGGCGCCACGGCGCTACTCAGCCAGGCCCCCGGTGACGACGCGCTCGGATGGGGTCTCGGCCTCCGCGCCGAGGGCGCCCTCGAGCCCGATGCCCCTTGGCGGGGCTTCGCGGCGCTGCTCCTCCGGCAGCAGGGCCACCCCC
>JAUHXL010000731.1 GCA_030426945.1 bacterium | reverse complement strand
AATCGGCGCGCCTGCGCGCGGCTGAAGAAGGCCCGGTAGTGGGGGTTGAAGTCGATCAGCCGGCGCTCGGCGTCGACGACGACGTACGCGTCCACGAACACCGCGCCGAGGGCGCGGATGCGGGCCAGGAGCGCCTCGTTCGGGCCTTCAGCGGTCACCGATCACGAACACCACATAGGCGATGATGGCCCCGATCAGCGCCAGCGCGGCGGCGGTGAGCAGGGCGGTCAGCTTGTTGGCCGGCTGCTCCGGCGCGGCGGCGGCCTCGTTGGGCACCACGTTGATCGACTCGCGCCCGCTGAGGCTCACGCCGGTCGTCGTGACCGTCAGCGGCGAGTACATGCCGCTGATCGGCGTGCGCCCGGTGTCCTCGCCGCGCTCCATGGTGTCCAGCCGCTTGATGCGATCCTGGATCGTCGGGCTCAGCGAGGCGAGGTGCTTGCGCAGCTCCGCGTCGACCACCTGCCCGGTGTTGCGCGGCAGGAACGCGAAGTAGGCCTCCTCGATGTCGTCGAAGCCCATCTCGCAGGTGACCTGGTTGCAGTTGCCCCCGCGCACGGGGGGCGCGGCCGGCGCCGGCATGCCGGCGAAGGCCTCGACCTGCAGCAGCTCCATCTGCTCGAGATCGCAGCGCGGGCAGTAGTAGGGGGCGAAGAAGCTCTTCACCATGCCGCCGCCGACGAAGTTGTTGACCAGGTTGATCTGGTTGACGATGCACGGGCTGCAGCGCACGAAGATGACGCGCTTGCCGCGCGCCCCCAGATCGTTCAGCCAGTTGACCCAGTCGCGCACCCCGCAGCTGTTGATGCGGGTGACCTCGCTGAGATCGACGATGACCGTCCTGCCGTCGATCTTCTTGAGGCTGCCGGCGAGCGTGTTGTCCTCGTCGACGACGCCGGACACCTTCAGGAAGGTGACGTCCTCGACGGTGTTGGTGCCCAGGAAGAACTTCTTCGACATCGATCCGGTTCGCCCGGCCCTCCCTGATCAGCCGGCCTCAGAGGGCCAGGCCGGCGGCGTGCCGTAGCTGGTGGTACTGCTCCGAGAGAGCATACTTGACGAGGTCCCTGAGGCGCGACCCGCTTCTGACCGCCCAGGTCAGGTCGCGCGCGGCGGGCATGGCCGATCCCACGCCGCGGTCACGGGCGAGGCAGGTGGCGGCGGCCCGCAGGCGCCCGCTGGCCAGCAGGCCGGCGCGGTCGGCGGTGCGGGCCACGCCCTCGATGACGGCCTCGCCGGTGTGCAAGACGGGCAGCGTGCCGGTGGGCACGGCGTCGACGGCGGCGGTGAGCGCCTCGGCGACGCGCTCGGGCAGGGCCTCGACCAGCGTGGGCGGGCTCTCGTCGTCCGGGCGCGGCACGAACAGGGCCTCGAGCTGCTGCAGCATGTCGAGGGTGCGCTCGGGGCCCAGGTCGTGCACGCGGGCGAGGCCCGCGCGGCAGAAGAAGGCGGCGCGGCCGGCCAGGAAGCGGCGCTCGGCGGTGGTGGCGGTGTCGAGCAGGGCGTCGCGGCCGAGCACGATGACCGGGCGCGGGCCGGGCCAGACGCTGACCAGCTCGGGGTGCTCGGGCAGGAAGTAGAGGTCGAAGCCGCGATAGCCCAGCACGGTCTGCAGGGTGCGCACCTCGAGGCTGAAGGGGTGGCGGCGGCCGGTGACCTGGGCGGCGCGCGGCAGGGGCGGGCGCGGGCGGGCCGAGAAGCGGCCGCGCAGGGCCTCGTCGCAGAGGCCGATGAGCGGCACCAGGGGGCTGCGGAACGAGGGGTGGGCGAGCAGCGTCTGCAGGTGCTCGTCGCCCAGGGCGCGGCCGCCGCGATCACGCTGCTTGCGGGCGCGATCGTCCAGGCGCTGGAAGGCGTCGCGCTCGTCGTCGGCCAGGGCGTCGAGCAGCTCGAGCACGCTCAGCACCTGGTAGCGCCACTCGTCGTCCTGCTCGCGGGCCAGGAGCTCGTCCATCGCGCGCAGGGCGTCCAGATCGCAGACGTCCTCGTCCAGCGCGCGGTAGAGCTGGCGGCGGGCCGCGCCCAGATCGCCGGCGCGGGCGTGCACCTGCACCAGCGCGAAGCGGGCGTGGCGGGCGCCGGGGCCTTCGCGCTCGGCCACCGGCGTCAGTAGGCGGCGCGCGCGATCCGGGGCGCCCTCGCGCAGGGCCAGGCCGGCGACGAAGGTGCGCAGGGCGGCGGTGGGCGCGTCGGTGACGTCGTCGGCCAGCAGGGGATCGGCGTGCTTGCGCAGCAGCGCGGGGATCGAGGCGTCGCGCCCCTGCAACGACAGCAGGGCGAGCAGGGCCAGCAGCGCCGACGCGCAGTGCGGGTCGAGGTCGAGGGCCTGGCGGAACAGGCTCTCGGCCGCCTCGGGATCCGCGAAGCCCTCCTGCTGGATGCGCCCCAGGTAGAACGTGTACAGCGCCTTGTCGCGCGCGTGCAGCATGGGCGCGTCGGCCAGCAGCCGGCGCATCGTCTCGCGCGCGTCCTCGTAGCGCCGCTGCAGATATTGGCACTGCGCCATCTGGAAGAGCGCGGCCTCGTCCTGCGGCTCGACGGCCAGCACGCGCTGGAAGCACTCGATGGCGCGGCCCGGCTGCACCGCGCCGTCCACCCACAGGGCGCCCTCTTGCATCGCGGCGGCGACGTAGCGGGCGCGCGCGGCGTCGTCGGCGGGCGGCTCGCCGGCGGTGAAGCGCCGCAGCACGCCCGTCGCGTCCGCCCAGCGCCGCTGCTTCACGAACAGGTCCACCAGCGGGCGGGCGACGGCCAGCGACGCCGGCTGCAGCTCGAGCGCGCGGGCGTAGTGCGCGGCGGCGGCCTCGAGGTCGAGGGCCTGCTCGGCGGCGTAGCCGCGCAGGATGTCGATGCGCGCCTGCTCGTCCGGGCGCCCGGCCTTGCC
>JAUHXL010000139.1 GCA_030426945.1 bacterium | reverse complement strand
ATCTCGAGACGATGCGGAGCGAGGTCGTGGTCGAGGACGCCCGCATCGAGCGCAGCGTGCGGATGGGGGCCGATGGCTCCCGGGCCCTCGTGTGCGACGGCTACGCCGGCCGCGTCCACGTCGTCGAGCTGCCGGCCGGCCACGTGACCACCCGAGACGACGCGCCGCGCAAGACGTGGAAGGCGCTCACCCGGCGCCTGCTGCGCCACGGCCGCGCGGATCGCGACCTCGCCGTCCGCGGCGACCGCCGCCTGCGGGCCGAGGGGGCGCAGGCCATCCTCACCGATCCGAGCGGCCGACATCTGCTGCGCGCCCCCGCCGCCGACGGCTTCGGCGCGGTGGACCGTGTCGGCCTGGCGGCCGACGGCCGGCCCCTCGTCTTCGCCCGATGCCGCGCGGGCCCCGCGTCCACCGACCCCGCCCCCACCCTGTGCGTCTACGCCGCGGCCCCGCCCTTCGATCTGTTGGGCGTCGTCCAGCTCGCGCTGCGCCGCGCCGAGCCCCTGCTCGTGTTCCAGGGTGGCCGCGCCCTGCCCAGCGAGGCCCTCGGCGGGGTGATTCAGATCCAGGTGCGCGGCCAGGCGCAGAAGGCGCTGCGCCGCTTCGCGGCCCCCGAGGACGCCCGAACGGTCGAGCGCCCCTTCGCCCGCACCGCCGAGGGGCTGATGGGCCGCCTCGACGCCGACGACCCCCTCGGCGGCGAGGCCGTGCCCCACGTCGAGCGGCCGGCCGACGTCCGCGCGCGGCTGCGGGGCGATCCCTTCGCGCCGCGGGGGGCGGACGCCGACGCGCTGGCCAACTATGCCCAGCGCGTCGGCTTCTGGACATCGCGGGGGCCCGACGGCGCCTTCGACGCGCTGATGGGCGCCAGCCGCGCGCTGACCCCCCTGCTGCCCGAGATCTGGCGGCGCGCGGTGAACCACGGGGGACCCAGCCGCAAGCGCCTCGTGGGCGCCAGCCGGTCGCTCGCCGGGGCGGGCGACGCCCGACGAGCCGCCGCCTTCGAGGACATGTGTCGCTGGCTGCGGCGGGTGGCGGCGGTCGGTCGACTGCGCGGCGCGCCCGCGCCCGACGCGCCCACGGTCGACCTGATCGCCGCGACCTTCCACCGCGATCACCTCGAGCCGATCCGCGCGGTGGTGGAGCCCGACCGGGATCCCGCGCCCCTCGAGGCCGTGGCCGAGGCGGCGGCCAGCGGCGTCACCGACCTCACCGCCCGCGGCGATCTCGCGGTCGCCCGCGCGCTGGCGCTCGGCGCCGACCCCTTCGCCGCCCTTGCCCGGCTGACGCTGCAGGGCGACGCCTTCGACGACGAGGCGGCCGCGGCCCTGGCCGACGCGCGCCTGCCGGCGCTCCACACGCTGGTGCTGGCCGGCACCGCCGTGGGCGACGCGGGCGTGGCAGCCTTGGCGCGCGGCGCGGGTCTGCCCGCCCTGCGTCACCTGGATCTCCGGGGCACCGCGACCACCGAGGCCGGCGTCCTCGCCCTCGCCCGCTCCGCCACGCTCCGCGCCCTCGCCGCGGTCGAGCTGCCCGCGGTCGTCGGCGCCCTCGGCCGCGCCGCCCTGCACCTGGCCTGCGGCGGCGCGCGGCCCCTGCCGCCCGGCGTGGATCGCGCGGTCGTGCGGACGCTCGCCACGCACCCGCAGCTGCCCGCCGCCGTGCGGCGCGCCGCGATCCGCTGGGGCCTCGCCGACCCGAACTCGACGGACGCCGCGCTGGTCTTCGCCGACGGCGCGCTGGGCGCGGGGGCGGGCGAGGTGCTGGGCGCCTGCCCACCCGAGGGCCTGACCGACCTGACGCTGGGGGCCCAGGGGCTCGACGCGGCCGGCCTGCGCGCGATGGCGCCGCTGCTGGCGGGGGCGACGCTGGCGACGCTCGACCTGCGAGGCAACGCGCTCGACGACGAGGCGCTGCGCTGGCTGGCCGCACACCTGCCGCCGGGCTGCCGACAGGTCGACGTGCGCGCCAACCCGGCGGGGCAGCGGGGCGCGCTGGCGCTGCTGGCCGCGTGCCTCGAGCGGGGCGCGACCCTGCGGGTCGACCCGAGAGCCGCCGGGCCGGCCTACTCGACCGCCGCGGCGTGGCTGACGCCGGGCGCCGATCCGCCGCCCCCGCCCGCCGCCGAGGTGCTGACGACGCTGCTGAGCTCGACCGACCTGCCGCCCGCGGCGCGCGCGACCCTGGCCGATCGCGCCGCCGCCGAGGCGCCCGCCGCCCTGGGCGCGGCCCTCGCCGACCTGGGCGCCGCGGGCGACCCCCTGCTCGACCGGCGCGCCGTCGTCGCCGCCGCGCTGGCGCCCACCGGCGACAGCCTGCGGGCCTGCGTCGCAGCGCGCTGGCAGCGCGGCGGCGCGCGCGAGGCCCAGCGGCTGGGCCCCCTGGTGCGCTCGCCGGGCGAGCCGACCACCATCCGCTTCGCGACGGCGCCGGCCTTCGAGCTGCGCGCCGAGGCCGACCTGGCGGCGCTGCGCAAGGTGTTCACCGGCCAGGACGTACTCATCGGCGACGCGGCCTTTGATCGCCGCGCCCACGTGTCGGGCGATCCGTTGGCGGCCCGGACCACCTTCGACGCCCCGCTGCGGGCGCGGCTGCTGCGATGGCTCGGCGAGGGGCTGACGCTGGCGGGCGGTGTCCTGCAGGCCCCCACCCGCGACGTCGAGTCGCTGACCGACCTGCTGCACGTCGCGTCGGCCCTGGTGCCCCCGGACGATCTCATCGCCCGCGCGCGGGTCCGCCTCGAGACCGAGGCCACGCCGGGCGTCCGGCAGCGCCTGTTCGAGGCCCTCGACGGGCGGGCCGCCGAGGCCGTGGTGCTCGAGGCGGCGGCCTGCATCGCCGACGACGCCGACGCCGGCGTGCGCGCCAGCGTCGGCGCCGCGCTGGCGCCGCGGCTGGCCGCCGACGCGACGTTGCTCGAGTCGCTGTCCGAGGGCTGCCTGCTGAGTTGCCTGTCCCTGGTCGAGGACGAGCTGCAGCGGGCGCTGATCGCCCGACTGGGCGCCGTCGGCACCGAGCGGGCCGTCGCGCCGCTGACCGAGGTGGGCGGCGGCCTGTTCACGCCCGCCGCCCGCCGCGCCGCGGCGCGGGCCGCGACCGACGCCATCGTGAAGCGCATCGGCGGGCTGCGGGGGGGTGGCCTGTCGGTGGTCGAGGGCGACCGACGCGGCGGCCTCAGCGTGCCCGGCGCCGACGACGACTGAGGCCAGGCAGCGCCCCCGCGATCACTCCTCGCGGCCAGTCTGCCGGAAGACACCGCGCGGGAACATCGCCGCGGAAGTGACCCAGCGAGGTAACCTGGCGCCGCCCACGCACCCGCCCCCTCGTGGCACTGCGCCTGCATCGGGGCTGACCTCGCCACCGATGTGCGAGGCCGAGGGGAGCGTTCTGATGAGACGATCGTGGGTAGGTGCGGCGCTGTTGGCGAGCTGGGTGGCAGGGTGCGCCGAGTTCCCGGATCGGACGATGACCCCCGACGCCGAGTCGACGGCGGACGCCGGGCCGCCCCGCGACGCCGGGCCCGACGGCGCGCCGCCCGCCGACGCGGCGCCGCGCCCCGACGGCGATCCCGACGCGGACGCGGCGCCCCCGCCGGACGCCGCCCCCCCTCGCGACGCCCAACCGGACGCCGCGCCTCTCGACGCCCGAGCGGACGCCGCACCCCGCCTCGACGCGGCGGCGGACGCCACCCCGATCGCCGACGCGGCCGCGGACGCCACCCGCGACACCGAGGTCGACGCCACCCCCGACGCCGAGGTCGACGCCACCCCCGACGCCGAGGTCGACGCCACCCCCGACGCCGAGGTCGACGCCACCCCCGACGCCGAGCTCGACGCCGCCCCCGACGCCGAGCTCGACGCCACCCCCGACGCCGAGGTCGACGCCACCCCCGACGCCACCCCCGACGCCGAGGTCGACGCCACCCCCGACGCCGAGGTCGACGCCACCCCCGACGCCGAGGTCGACGCCACCCCCGACGCCGAGCGCGACGCCACCCCCGACGCCGAGGTCGACGCCGCGCCCACCCCCGACGCCGCGGTCACCGGCTGCACGCCGAGCGATCCCCCCACCGAGGTGTGCAACGGCTGGGACGACGACTGCGACGGCGTGGTCGATCCCCCGGCCGTGTGCGCCGGCGCGTTCACGTTCTGCGCGCGCCGGGTCGGCCTGAACGACGTCGTCTGCGAGGACTTCCCCGCCGGCGCGCTGGGCGCCTGGACGCCCGATCTGCCGATCGACCCGCTGGGCCTGCGGCCCAGCGTGCGCAGCGGCGCCTACGCCGGGGCCGAGGGCGCGGGCCCCCGCGGCGGCCACACCCGCGTGGTGCCCTCGTTCGGCCCCGACGTCGCGATCTCCTTCCGCGCGCTGCCCGGCGCCGCCGGCCACGCGGGCGTCGCGCTCTTCGCGGGCGGCGATCCGGCCACCAACGCCGGCGTGGCCCTGCAGGTGCTGGCCGCGCCCCCGCGCGCCGCGGTGCTCACCTTCCCCGGCGGCATCGTGCGGAGCGTCGCGAACCTGCCCGAACCGCTCCCAGTCGAGGGCCTCCGCCTCGAGTGGCGGCGCGCGGGTGACGGCGCCTGGACCCTCACCGCCGACGGCCGGCCCCTCGAGGTGAGCGACGCCGCGCCGCTGGCCGACCCCGCGACCTTCGACCGGGTGGCCCTGTTCGCGGGCCCGACGGCGGTGGGCGTGACGCCCACCGGCCTGACCGAGGTGGTGGTGCAGGTCGACGAGGACGCCGACGACCGCTGGCCGCCCCACGACAACTGCCCGGCCGCGCCCAACCCCGACCAGGACGACGCCGACGACAACGGCCGCGGCGCGGCGTGCGACGACGCCGACGGGGACGGCGTCGAGGATGACCTCGACGGCTGCCGCCTGCACCCGGACGCCGACCAGCCCGACGCCGACGGCGACGGGGTGGGCGACGCCTGCGACGTCGGGGACGCCCAGCTGGCCGTCCTGCTCGATCGCACCGGCGCCGAGGCCACGCTGTGGCGCGTGGATCCGGTCACGGGCCGCCGCGCCCTGCTGCGCGCGCTGCCCGCGGACGCACACTCGGTCGCGTCCGCGCCGGACGGCGCGCGGCGCGTCTGGCTGGACGCCGACGGCGCCCTCTGGGTGGCCGACGATCTCGCCGACCTCGAAGTGCTCATCGTGGACGGCGCGTCGGCGCCCAGCCTGCTGGGGCCCGACCAGGTGGTCTACGGGACACCCACGGGCGACGCCATCTACCGCAACGCCCTGGCGGGTGATCTGGCCCAGCTGGTGGTCGAGGCCAGCCCAGGCGGACAGGTCGTCGCGCGGCCGTCCCTGCAGGGCGGCTGGCTGGCCGTGGTCGACCGAGGCGTGGTCGAGAGCACCGTGCAGCGGTTCGCGATCGACGGTTTCGGTGCGCCCGGCGCCGTGGGCGATCCGCTGCAGCTGCCCCGGACGATCGGCCCGGCGCCCTGGCTGCAGCCCCGCGACGACGGCGCGCGGCTGGCCTACGCCGCCGCCGACGGCCCGCACCCCGGCGTCGGCGAGCTGGACGTCGCCACCGGCCTGCTCGACCTGCGCGCCGCGCACCCGGCGACCGCCGTGACCTACCTGCCCGGCGCGCCCGATTGGCTGGCCGCCCTCGAGGTGGCCGAGCGCGGACACCGCCTCGCGCTGTACGGCCCCGACGGCGACCGCGTCGTGCTGCTCGACGATCACCCCGGCCTGGCGCCCGACAGCCTGATGGCGCTCGCCTGGCCCGACGCCCCGCCCCTGCCCGACACCGACGCCGACGGCGTGACCGACGCGGACGACCTGTGCCCCGGTCGCCCCGCGCCCGTGCGCCGCGCGGCCGCCACGCTCGCCGGCCCGGCTCGCCTGGCCGGCGGGCTCGGCATCGCGGCGAGCACCCTCGACTTCGTGGTCGCCTGGGCCGAAGCCGCCGCGGGCGGCGGGCGCCTGCTGTTCCGCCGCGTGGGTCGCGACGGCGCGCCGGTGGGCTCCGCGGAGCGCATGCTGGTGGTGGCCAACCTGGGTCCCCCCGGCGTCGTCTGGACCGGCGCCGAGTACGCCCTGGGCGTCAACCACGAGAACGGGAACCTGGCCGCCGTCGCGCCCGACGGCGTGTACCTCGCCCGCCTGTCGGCCGACGGCCAGGTGCGCGGGGACGCCGAGTCCGTGGGACCGGTGGCCGAGGGCGACCGCGAGTTCGCGCCGGTCAGCGCCGCGGGCGGCCGCACCTTCGTCTTCGTCGAAGAGGACTCGGCCTTCGTCGCCGTGGACGCCGACGGCGTCGTGCAGCCGTCCATCGCGCTCGCCGCGCGGCCGCCCTGGTACACGGTCGCCGCGGGCGCCCACGACGCGGGGGCGGCCGTCCTCGTCCAGCGCGCCGAAGTGCACACCGCGTGGCTGCACCAGGTGGATCCCCTGGGCGCCGAGCGCGTCGAACCGGTGGAGCTCGAGGCGCGCAACGTGACCATCCCCGCCCTCGCGTGGTCGGGCGCGGTCTGGGCGGTGGCCCACGTGGTCCAGGTGGACGGGCTGCGCCAGGTGCAGGTCGACCTGTTCACGCTCGGCGGCGCGCCGCTGGGCGACGGGCTCGTGCTCGAGGGCCCGCACGCGCTCGCCGGCCGGGTGGCCATCGCCTGGGCCGGGGATCACTGGGGCGTCGTCTACACGGGCGCCGTCGACGGGCCGAAGGCCGTGTTCGTCCGGGTGGACATGCTGGCCGAGGGCCACGGTCCGGCGGTCGTGCTGGGCTCGGCGAGCGACGGCGAGGCCGCGCCGAACCTCGCCTGGGACGGCGCCCGGTACGCGGTCGCTTGGGTCGACGGCGCCGGGGCCAACGAGTCGCTGCGCGTCGTCGTCGACGCGCTGCAGTGCTACTGACGCCGGCGACGGCCGGCGACGCCAACCAGCAGCGCGAGCCACAGCGCGGCGAGGCCGCCGCCGGGTGACCCGCCGCCCCGCACCGTACACCCACCGGCGTCATCGTCGTCCGCGGCGGGCGCGGGGCCGGCGTCGACGCACACCGCCACCGGCCCTGGGCACGTGTTGGACGACCCGCCGTCGGCGCCGGGTGACGGCGCCGGCCGGGCGTCGGCGGTCGGCGCCCCGGCGTCCTCCCGCCCGGCGGCGTCCGCCAGCGGCCGCGCGGCGTCGCGGACGGCACCGCCGTCGTCGTCCGGCCCGACGTCCCGCGCCGCGCCGCCGTCGACGGGCCCGAGCCCCGCGTCCTCCTCGGGCGCCCCGGCGTCGGGCGGCGGCGCCGGCCGCTCGGCCTCGAGCGCCAGGTGCCAGTCGGCGCCCCCGTTGTTGTCCCAGCTGCCGTCGGCGCGGCGGATGACGAAGTCCAGCGTGTCCACCGGCAGCGGCCCCAGCGTCACCGAGTAGAAGCCGTCCTCGTCCGGCCCGGCGAAGGGCGTCTCGACCGCCAGGCCGTCGGGCCAGGCCTCGGTGCCGGGCGGCCACAGCGCCTCGTCCGGGCGCCGCCAGCCGTCCACCCCCCAGTGCAGCCAGCCGGGATCGGGGCTGAACACGGTCAGCGGCGCCCCTTGCCACGGCCGCGAGGGCGTCCAGTGCACGCCCTCGGGATCGCCGGGTTCGCCGCCGGGCTCGACGCCCTCGCTGGCCCCCACCCACACGTGCTGGATCACCGAGCGAGCCACGTTGCCCCGCGCGTCGGTCACCTGCACGTGGTAGTCGAGCAGCACCTCGCTGCCCTCGTCGACCTCGGCCCAGAAGACGTCGGCGATCGCCGTCGGCAGCACGCTGTCGTCGAACTCGGGGTTGCCGGTCACGTTGTCGAGCGGCATCGCCCGCCGCTGCATCGGGATGTCGCGCCACGCGCCCACGCCGGGCCCGCCCGCGTAGGTCTCGTTGGCGTGGTCGTCCAGCGGGTTCTCGCCGTCGGCGTCCCGGCGCACCCGCAGCACCGCGGCGTCCACCCCGGACACATCGTTCGCGAAGGTCCAGACCAGGAAGCGCGGCCCCGCCTCGACCACCTCGTAGCGGTAAAGCGGGCCGAAGTTGGTGCCGCCCGGGTTGTCCGGGTAGCGCTGGGGCAGCCAGATGGTCGGGGGAAACGCGTCCCGCGCGTCGTCGCCGATCGCCGCTCGCGCGTGCTCGACGGCGGCGTTGCTGGCCACCACCGCCTTCAGCTCCATGTCCAGCGCCAGCCCGTAGTACATGTAGCCCGAGTTCAGAGCGCCCAAGAGGAAGTGCCAGGCGCGCTCCACGTCGTCCGCGCCGTCCTCGGGGTGCAGCACCCGGGCGACGTCCGGCGCGCCCCGCAGCGCGGTCGCGTGCCGCACCACCTGCGTCGCGGCCACGATCACCGCCCACCCGCGCTCGTCCTCGGCCCAGCCCGTGGCCGGATCCACCCGCCCCTGCGCGTCCACCAGCGGCCAGTTCCAGTTCCAGAAGCTCGGCGCGCCGAAGTCGCCATCGGCGTTCACCCACGCCCCCGACTCGACGTGCACCACGTCGTCCTCGGGCACCGGAAAGTCGGCCAGATACTGCTCCACGGTGGTGACGTGATGTCCGGCGTCGGTGGCGCTCCGCGCGAAGGTCGGCGTGCACTCGAGGTAGTAGCTGAAGCCACCGCCGAAGGCATTGTCGCCGTCGTGGGCCAACAGCATCAGAGGCGGCGGCCCCCCGTCCGTTGCGTCGCCGACCGCGTCGACGGCGTCGACCCCGAAGCACGCATAGCCGTCCTGCCAGCTCTCGGCCTGCGCGGCCGGCACCACGATGACTCGGCTCACCTCGCCGGTCGCCGGATCGACGTACTGCACCCGGTGGGGCCGATAGGCGAAGGGCGCGGCGTTGGCCGGCGCGACGCCGCGATCGATGGCGACGCGGCGCCACGCGCCCGCGCCCTGCGCGGGGTTCAGCAGGTCGGCGCGGTTGGGCGGCGGGATGTTGTCGCCGCCGCTGCCCGCCACCCAGGGATAGTCGGCGCAGCCGCGTGAGATGTGATGATTGCTCACCACGACCCACGCGATGCCTTCCTCGGCCAGCACCGGGATGACGTGCTCGGCGAAGGCCATCTCGCTCGGAAAGAGGCCCCGGCTCTGCCGCACGGGCCCCCACGCCTCCGGGTAGATCGCCCGGTACAGGCGCAGCTCCATGCGCAGCACCTCGGGATCGATCAGCGGGATGAGCGCGTGGTGGAAGGGGAACTGCACCAGGTCCAGGCGGGGATGGCCGCCGCTCGTCGAGGCGCCCCGCGCCGCCCGAAGGGCCGCGAAGGGATCGGCGCCATAGCCCAGCAGCCCGGCCGCCCCGAGGCTGGCGACGTTCTCGATCAGGCCGCCCGAGTAGCTCACCTGGGCCCCGGCGTCGGGCAGTCCGTCCAGCGCGCTCAGCGCGTCCCGCACGCGCCCCTGATAGACCGCCACGCGATCCGGCTTGCCGAAGATCTCCTCCAGATCGTTGGCCGGGTGCGCCGCCCCGGCCGCGCGCGCGACCAGGCTGTCCTGCGCGGTCTCGTAGCGCGTCCCGGCCGCGTTGGGCGCGGGCCAGTAGATGGGCTGCTCGAGGTGCCACAGCCAGGTCACGTGCACCGGCTCGCGCCCCCACGCCGCCGGGACAGCCAGCAGCAGGGCCACCAGGACGACGCCCCCGATCCGAGTCCACCGCCGCGCGCCGCTCATCACCCACCTCCAGTGGCGCCGACCCCGCGCCGCGCCGCGGCCCGGCCGAGCAGTCCGCGTGCCAACCGCGCCGGCGCGAGGTCCGCACGGCGCCGGCCGCCGGGAGGCACCGCGGAGGCGTCGGCGAGCGTCTGGCTGCCCCGCGACAGCGCTGAAATGGGACGGGATCCGAAGCCGCCCCCTCGCCCGCCCGGCGACATCAGCGGGGGTCGCCTCCGCCCCGCGGAGGGCACACGGTTTGCACAGCCCGGCGCGCAACTCGTGCGGCACCTCCTGCCGCGCGTGGGGGAGCTCGATGAGCGCCAGGACCGACATTCCGACCCGATGGACGCGCGCCGCGGCGCCGCGTCCGGTTGGGCGTCGGCTCCGCGCCGTCCGTGGCGGGCGCGGTGATGCCGAGACGCCCTGCGGCGCCTCTCGGGACGTCACCGTGCCCCCCGTTCGGCCTGCCGCGACGTCACCCGCGTCGCCCGCGGCGCCCCCCGTTCGCCGTTACGCCCGTCACCCGGCCCACACGTCGGGGCGACACCCAGTAGTAACAACCCCCGCGCGTGTCGTCTCGGCGCGCCCCAACCCCTCGGTGCGCTCCCCGCGCGCGAGGTGCCTCACTGTCCCGGGTCGCGCCCCCCAGTGCCTGGCGAGGGTCTCCCACCAGACGCACCCCTGTGCGTCGCCGACCGACGCCGGGCCGGCGGACCGTCGTGCGCCTCGGCGCGCGCCGGTCGCCCGACCGAGCGGCGGGTGGAGGCCGACCCTTCGAACCGTCGGATCGACCGATCCGGCTCACAACCGTTGGACCCCGTTCGACACGCACTTGCCCGGGGCGCTCGGCGCCGGGCGCGGGTCGGCGCCTCGCGATTCCGGTCGCGCGGGGCGTACGAAGCGGGGTCCGTGCCTCAGCGATTTCAATGCTGTGGGGAGGAAGAAATGACCGCTGGAACGATGAAGCGCTTCGTCGTGACGCTGGCCGCCGTGCTCGCGTTCGCGGGTTGCGAAGGCGAACAGGGACCTCCGGGGGAGGACGGCGTCAGCCCCGACGCGGGCGCGGGGACCCAGGGTCCCGCCGGTCCCGCCGGTCCCGCCGGCGCCGACGGCGAGGATGGCCCGGCCGGCCCGGCGGGCCCCGCCGGCCCCGCCGGCCCCGCCGGCGCGGACGGTGAGGACGGCGCCGACGGCCAGCCCGGCGCCGACGGCGCCGACGGTCAGCCCGGCGCCGACGGCGCCGACGGCCAGGACGGCGCCGACGGTCAGGACGGCGCCGACGGCCAGGACGGCGCCGACGGCCAGGACGGCGCCGACGGTCAGGACGGCGAGGACCTGACCCTCTACGCCAACGAGAGCTGCTCGGTCTGCCACGCCAGCGGCCGCGCCGCCGAGGTCGACACGGCCCACGGCCTGAACGTGGTGCAGGGCCGCGCCGAGGTCACCATCCGCAACGTCGACTTCGACGTGAACGTCGGCACCGGCGCCGTCACGCCGGTGGTCAACTTCGACTTCGCCGCCTTCGACGGCAACGGCCTGCGCATCAACCTCGACCTGACCTCGGCGGACAGCCGCGGGCGGCTGAACTACGCGCGCTTCAACCTCGCCAAGCTGATCCCCGGCGAGGACGGCGATCCCGACGTCTGGTTCGATTACGTGACCAACGACCGGGTGCCCGAGAACCTGGTGGCCAACGGCAACGACAACTACACCTACACCTTCTCGGTCGACATCCAGGACGAGTTCGATCCGACCGTGACGCACCGCCTGGCGATGCAGCACTCGCGCATCCCGCCCGACGTGGCGACGCTGAACCCGATCTACGACTTCGTGCCCAACGGTGATCCCGTCAACCTGCGGCGCGCGATCGTGGCGATCGAGTCCTGCAACGAGTGCCACGGTGGCCTCGACTTCCACGGCGCGGGCCGCAACGACACCGAGATGTGCGTCGTCTGCCACAACCCGAACCGCCCGGACGTCGACTTCCCGTACATGATCCACAAGATCCACGCCGGCCAGGACATCCCGAACGTCCACGACTTCGGCGAGGTCACCTACCCGCAGGCGATCAACAACTGCGCGAAGTGCCACAACGGCGACGATCCCGAGACGCCCGACGGCAACAACTGGAACACGCGCCCCAACAAGGTCGCGTGCGGCAGCTGCCACAACGTCGTCTTCGAGGAGCCCGTGCCCGAGGGCATGGCGCTGCACACCGCCGGCGCCCAGGCCGACAACAGCATGTGCGCCACCTGCCACCCGCCGATGGGCGGCCTCGCGCCGATCATCCCGGCCCACCTCACCGAGAACGCGACGCCGAACAACCCGGGCCTGCCCGCCGGCTTCGCCGACATCAGCTACGCCATCAACGAGGTGCGCGTGGTCGACGGCAACGCGGTCGAGATCGACTTCTCGATCCTGCGCGACGGCGTGGCGCTCGACCTGCTGAACCTGCCGGCCGATCTGACCGAGCCCGGCCGCTACCCCGCGTTCCTGATGGCCTACGCCATGGCGCCCGAGGGCCAGGACACGCCGGCCGACTTCAACAACCTCGGCAACACCGCCGGGCAGCCCACCTCGATCGACATCGGCGGGCTGCTGACCGACGGCAACATCGCCGCGGCCGCCGACGCCGGCGTCTTCACCGCGACCATCGCCGACGGCTTCCCGGTCGGCGCGCAGATGCGCGCGGTCGCCCTGCAGGGCTACTTCCAGCAGGTCATCGACGGCGAGAACGTCGCCCGCCACGCGGTGTCGGTCTACGCCGGCGTCACCGGCGACGACCAGCGGCGCGAGGTCGTCGACCCCGCCAAGTGCGGCAGCTGCCACGAGTGGTTCGAGGGCCACGGCGGCAACCGCGTGTACGAGACGATGGTCTGCGTCACCTGCCACAACCCGAACCTGTCGAGCAGCGGGCGCACCGCCGCCGCGGACAGCCTGCCCCAGGCGACCATCGACGCGCTGGGCATGGATCCGCTGGCGTTCCCCGAGGACAGCAACAACTTCAAGGAGCTGATCCACGGCATCCACGGCAACGAGGCGCGCTTCGCGGCCTTCGAGTTCGTCCGCAACTTCCGGAACGCGGGCAACTACTACAACTTCGACGAGGTCACCTTCCCCGGTGATCCGTCGGACTGCCTCACCTGCCACTACGAGGGCACGTACCTCGCCGAGGCGATCCCGGCCAACGCGCTGCTGACCACCGTGGTCACGACGCCCGGCGGCGAGCCCGACGCGGACGGCATCAACGCCGCGCGCGCCAGCGTGCCCAACGCCACCGACCTGGTGCACAGCCCGACCGCCGGCGCCTGCGGCGCCTGCCACAACGGCGACGCCGCGAAGGCTCACTTCGAGCAGAACGGCGGCATCTGGGCGCGCGAGCGCGGGGTGGCCGACGGTCAGTGACCGACGGTCCCTGACCGGCCTCCCCCGGGTCCGGCGTCGCATCATCCCTCGCGGCGCCGGGCCCACCTCTTCCCCCCACCCGCCGATCGCCCACTCGGGGCGCGGCGGCCCCTCGACGACGGAGGCGATTCGCCCGGTCGTCGGCGTTCCCTCCCCCGCCCATCCGTGATAGCTGGGTGTTCATGAGCATCACGGTCGTCACCGGGGCCAGCGGCCACGTCGGCAACACGCTCGTCCGCGCCCTGCTCGCGCAGGGTCGCCGCGTCCGGGCGTTGATCCACACCCAGGCCGCGTCCCTCGACGGGCTCGACCTCGAGCGCGTCGACGGCGACGTGCTCGACCCCGACGCGCTCGCGCGCGCGTTCACCGGCGCCGAGGTGGTCTATCACCTGGCCGCCCGCATCTCGATCACCGGCGATCAGGGCGGGCGGGTGACGGCGGTGAACGTCGAGGGCACGCGCAACGCCGCGCAGGCCGCGCTGGCCGCCGGGGTGCGCCGCTTCGTGCACTTCAGCTCGGTGCACGCCTTCGATCTCGAGCCCCTCGACGCGCCCATCGACGAGCAGGCCGGGCGACCGGGGCCGAAGCACCCGGCCTACGATCGCAGCAAGGCGGCGGGTGAGGCCGCCCTGCGCGAGGTGATCGCCGAGGGGCTCGACGCGACGATCGTGAACCCGACCGGCGTCATCGGGCCGCACGATCACGAGCCCTCGCGTATGGGGCGGCTGATCGGGCTCATCGGGCGGCGCAAGATCCCCGCGATGACCCCCGGCGGCTTCGACTGGGTGGACGTGCGCGACGTCGCGTCGGCGGCCATCGCGGCCGAGGCGCGCGGACGAACCGGCGTGAACTACCTGCTCGGCGGCGAGTGGCTGTCCATGGACGACGTGGCCGCCCACGCGGCGCGCGCGCACGGCGTCGCGCCCCCCCGCTTCCGATCGCCCATGTGGGCCGCGCGCATGGGCGCGCCCTTCGTCACGCTGGCGGCGAGGATCGCGCGGGCCGAGCCGCTCTACACCAGCGAGGCGCTGCACGCCGTACGCGCCAACCGGCAGATCGACTGCACCCGCGCCCGGACGGAGCTGGGCCACCGGCCGCGGCCAGCCGCCGAGTCGATCACCGACGCCGTCGCCTGGGCCAGGACCCACCGCGGCGGCGCGCCCGCGGAGGAGCGCTCCGCGTGAGCCCGCACGAGCTGCACCGTGGGCTGGTGTGGGTCATGTTCGGCCTGGCCGCGGTGACGCTGATCGCGGTGAAGCTGATCACGGCCCCCTACGGACGCCACGCGCGCGAAGGCTTCGGCCCGACGCTGTCCAACCGCGTGGGCTGGATCCTCATGGAATGCCCGGCCGTGCTGGCGTTCGGCGCGTTCTTCGCGCTGGGCAGCCAGCGGGCCGAGCTGGTGCCCTTGCTGTTCCTCGGCTTCTGGCTGTTCCACTACGTGCCGCGCGCGTTCGTCTTCCCCTTCCGCCTGCGCACGACCGGCAAGCGCATGCCGCTGCTGGTGGCCATGTCCGGCTTCACCTTCAACGTGTTCAACGCCTGGC
>JAUHXL010000138.1 GCA_030426945.1 bacterium | reverse complement strand
TTGATCTCGCGCGCGTCGACGCCGTCCGCGTCCCGGTAGCCCGGCGCGATGGCCAGCACCTTGGCCAGGGCGGCCCGGGCAGCCAGATCGTGGGCACGGGCCCGCGGCTCGAGGCTCAAGAACGCCCGGGCGAGGAGGTACTGCGCGGCTGGATCCATCGGGGCCAGCGCCACGACCTTCTCCAGCGCGTCCCGCGCCGCGCTCGGACGCCCCAGGCTCACCAGCACCCGCGCCCAGGCGCGCACCACCTCGGCGCGCTCGGGCCACTGCTTCGCCCCCTGCCACAGCAGGCGCTCGGCGACGAAGGTGTGGTCGCCGCGCAGAAGGATCTGCGCGAGGGTGAGCAGCAGCACCGGCTCCATCTTCGCGGCGTCCAGGCGATCCGGGCGCTCGGCGAGGAAGCGGGCGAGGGCGTCGGGGTGCTCGGTGAACCAGGTCGGATCGACGTTGTCGGGCAGGGGCACGGGTGGCGCCACCGGCACCATCGCCGAGGGCGGCGGCGCGATGGTCTCGGGCCCGAGCACGTCGTCGAGGGTCGGCCGCGCCCACGCCGCGCTCACCAGCAGCGCCGCACCCAGCCCCCATCGGGACAGTCGGCCAGCAGCGATCCGACCGCGGCCCCGAGCCCGAAGGGCACCAGCGCCGGCGCCACCTCGGACCAAGGCGCCAGCACGAAGCGCCGCTGCGCCAGGCGGGGGTGGGGCAGCATCAGCGCCGCCTCCGCCGAGACGACGCCCGGCCAGCACAGCAGATCGAGATCGAGTGTCCGAGGACCCCATCGACGCTCCTTGGCGCGGTCGCGACCGAAGCGCGCCTCGACCGCCTGCAGGGCGGCGAGCAGCGCCCGGGGCGCGCCGGTGGGCGCGAGGCCCACCACCTGGTTGAAGAAGACCGCCTGGTCGCCCTCGCCCCACGGCGCGCTGGCGTACACCGGGCTGCACACGAGGGGTCGGCTCGACTGCGCCGCGAGGGCGCCGCGTGCCCCGGCGAGGGTCGCCCGGACATCGCCCCGGTTGCCGCCCAGCCCGACCCAGACCAGCGTGTCCATCGCGCGGAAGTCAAGCACCCTGGGCCTCGGTTGACAAGGCGAAGAACCCGCCACTAGGGTTCCGAAACTCTGAAAGGGGGTCGTCGATGCGGCGTTCGCTGCTCGCCGTGGCGCTTCTCGGATGGACCGCCGCCGGCGCCCACGCCCAGCCTCTACCCGGCGTCGACACGAAGGGCCTGGAAGCCGACGAGATCGGCGCCCTGTCGACCCTGATGAAAGAGGGCGCGTGCCCCTGCAACCCGCGCCTGAGCCTCTTCGAGTGCATCGAGAAGAAGAGCTGCCCACAAGCGACCGAGCTCGCCGGATTCGGCGCGGACCGCTTCCGGGACGGTGACGGCGTCGAGCAGGTGCGCGAGGCGGTCGTGCGCAAGTACCTCGACGAGCACGTCACCTTCACCTTCGAGCTGGGGGACACCCCCGCGAAGGGCGCCGCGCAGGGCCGCGTGCAGATCGTCGAGTTCGCCGACTTCGAGTGCCCGCACTGCGCGCTCATGCGGCCGGTGCTCGAGGAGGTGGCCAAGGCCTACCCCAAGGACGTGACCGTCTACTTCAAGCAGTTTCCCCTGTCGCACCACACGTTCTCGGACCTCGCGGCGCGCGCCACGCTCGCCGCGCACCGGCAGGGCCGCTTCTGGCCGATGCACGACCTGATCTTCATGAACCAGGGCAAGCTGACCGCCGAGAAGTTCGTCGAGTTCGCGACCGAGATCGGCCTGAACGTCCAGAAGTTCAAGACGGACCTCGAGGATCCCGCCCTCGTGAAGCAGATCCAGCGTGACCGGCAGGAGGCGATCGACGCCCAGCTCACCGGCACGCCGACGCTGTACATCAACGGCAAGCTGTACACCGAGGACAAGTCGGCCGAGGCGATCAAGGCCTACGTCCAGAAGGTGATCGGCAAGCTCGAGGCGAAGAAGTAGCGCCCCCTTCGCCCGCCCGCCCGGTCAGGGCAACGCCCCGTCCCGCACCCAGTCCACGAGCCGCTTCTGCAGGGCCACGTCCAGCGGCGCGTCGGGGGGCATCGGCGCGCCCAGCGTGCCGGGATAGTCCACCAGGACGCGACGCACGAGCTCGCTCTGGAGCGGCGCGCCCGGCACCACCAGCACGGCGCCGGGTCGCCGCTGGGAGGGGGCCTCCACCAGCGCGGCGGCGGTCAGGGGCGGATAGGCGCCGGGCGGCGCCCCGTGGCAGTCACCGCACGCGGCCCGCAGGTCGGCCTGGAGATCGGCGAAGCGCACCGGGGGCGGGACGCCGCGGGCCGCCGAGGTCGGGTTGCCCGCCACGAAGCTCAACCGCAGATCCTCGTCGAGCGTGCGCCCGTCCACCCCCTCCACGACCGACGCGTCCACGGTCAGCGTGTAGCCCAACCCCACGCGCAGGGGGCGGGCCGGCAGCACCACCAGCCCCTGCTCGACCGGATCGTAGAGGACCGACACCGCGATCCCCACGTCCGCCGACTCCAGGCGGGCCGCCGACGCCAGGCTGATGGACTCCGCCAGGTAGCCATCGAACCGGACCCGGAGGGGTGCGTCCGCCGCGTGGCGGGCACCGTCGCTCGGAACGGTCGCCACCACCCCCAGGGAATCCGTCGTCGTGTCGGGCCCGCACGCGGCCAACACCAACGCAGCCCACAGCCCGCCGAGCAGCGCTCTCGTCGCCCCGCGCGGAGGGTTGACAACCCACCGTGCATCGTCTAGCTTCCACCGAATCGTAGACGCCCGAGTGCGCGTATCTGCACGTTTTTTCAACCGTTTCCCACGGATGAGAACCATGTTTTCCAATCGCTTCCTTCTCGCGTTCGTGTTGGGCGGTGCGACGCTCGCGCTGGCCGGGTGCGGGCCAAAGTACCCCAAGTGCGAGAACGACGGACACTGTGCCGACAAGGGTGAGTTCTGCGTGAACAACCTGTGCACCCAGTGCCGTGACAACAGCCACTGCGCCGACAAGGGCCCGGGCATGATCTGCTCGGGCGGCAAGTGCATGCGCAAGCCCGGCTACTGCGACGACAGCATCCCCTGCCCCGGCAACCAGAAGTGCCGCAACAACGAGTGCGGCGCCGAGTGCCTCGACAACTCGGAGTGCTCGGGCAACACGTACTGCAGCAACGGCAGCTGCGTGGAGAAGCCGGAGTGCGGCGAGAACGCCGACAACCCGATCTGCCCCGAGGGTCAGGAGTGCGTGGGCGGCCGCTGCCAGGCCAAGGTCGTGCAGTGCACCACCGAGGCGGTGTACTTCGACTTCGACCGCTCGACCATCAAGTCGAACCAGCGCGCCAAGCTCGACCAGGTGGCGTCGTGCATGGGTGACCCCAACGCGGCGCCCGTGCAGCTGGCCGGTCACGCCGACGAGCGCGGCACCGAGGAGTACAACCTGGCCCTCGGCGAGCGTCGCGCCGACGCGGCCAAGAAGTACCTCGTGAGCAAGGGCGTCGACGGATCCCGTCTGTCGACCATCTCGTTCGGCGAGGAGCGCCCGGCCGTGTCGGGCTCGAACGAGTCGGCGTGGTCGAAGAACCGCCGCGTCGAGTTCAACCCGCGCTGATCGGCCGCACCATGGCCTCCCTTCCCCGCCCCTCTCGCCTCCGCCTCTTGGCGCTGCTCGCCTTCGCGGCGAGCCAGGCCGGCTGCGTCTCTTACTGGAAAGGTCAGGAGATGGAGGCCGACGTGGTCGCCCTCCAAGGCCAGATCGAGTCCATGCGTGAGGACCAGCGCAAGCAGCGCGCGGCCACGCAGGAGGAGCTCCAGGGGCTCGCGGCGCAGCTGAGCACGATGGGCACGAGCCTGAACGAGGCCGTCGAGCGTCTGCGCACCGCGGGCGCCGACAGCGCGCTCGAGCTCGAGAAGATGCGCAAGCTGATCGCGGAGCAGCAGGACATCATCGCGCGGATGAAGCATCAGGCGGAGCAGGCCAAAGCCACCGGCCTGCCCGAGGTGGAGGCGCCGCCCGGCGCCCCCGACCTGCCCACGGATCCCGCCGAGCTCTACCGCTACGGCTACGAGCGCAAGCAGGCCAACGACTGCCCCGAGGCCATCCGCGCCTTCGCCACCTTCTCGCGAGACTTCGCCGACAACGACCGGGCGGACAACGCGCTGTACCTGTTGGCCGAGTGCCAGTACGTGCGCGGTGAGTACACGAACTCGATCCGCACGCTGCAGGTCATCAGCCAGAAGTACGCCAAGGGCGACAAGGTGGACGACGCCCTGGTGCTGATGCACGACAACTTCGTCGCGCTGAACCGCTGCCAGGACGCCCTGCCTTTCCTCGAGACGCTGCTCGCCGAGTACCCCCGGTCGAACCGGGCCAAGGCGGCGCGCAAGAAGCTCGCGGCGACCAAGAAGAACTGCAAGTAGCGCCCCGGCGCCCCCGCGGTTGCGGTGACGGCGCGCCCGAGGGGGTGCGCGTCGACCTCCCTTCCAGCGCTGCCCCCATCTCCGCCGTTCTTCGAGGGCGTCCGCGAACGCCGCCCCCGGAGGATCCGTGTCACCGCCCCTCCTGTCCGCCAGCATCACGCCCCGGCCGGATCCCGTGCTCAACGTGTGGTGGATCGGGGGGCAGAGCCCCGGCTGGTTGAGCGACGCCGCGCCGGTCGCGTCGGTGGCCGCGGTCGACGATCTGCCCACCGACGCCGATCCGATCGTCACCCGCGTGGCCGCCGGCGACGCGCTGGCCACGGCGACCTCCATCCGCGCGCGCTGCGCCGACGCGCGGCTGCTGCTGCTGGTCGACGACCTCACCGGACCGGTCGAGGCGGATCTGCTCGAGCTCGGCGTGACCTTCGCCACCGACGCCACGCAGATCATGGCGCCGCGCCGCACCCGGGCGGTCATCGAGTCGCTGGGCGCGCCCGCGGCCGACAACGCCGCGCCCGAGAGACGCCAGCGGGCCTTCGGCGTCGCCTCGCACCTCCTCGCCACGATGCACGACGAGCGCGAGACCTTTCAGCAGCTGGTGCACATCATCGCTCGCGAGCTGCACAGCCGCCGGGTGTCGCTGCTGCAGGTCGATCACGGCGCCGGCGTCCTCGTGATGCGCGCGGCGGTGGGCATCTCGGCCGAGGTGATGGCCGTCGCCCGCCCGCGGATCGGTGAGGGCATCGCCGGCACCTGCGCGCAGCTCGGCAAGCCGCTCTACATCGACGATCACTCGCGCGCCCGCGGGTCGAGCGACCTCACCGCCTTCGTGCCCGCCGCCGATCATGGGGCGCCCCCGGCCATGTCGCTGACGGTGCCCATCCTGGTGAAGGGCGAGGTCGTGGGCGTGGTGAACGTCACCGACCGGGACGACAACCGCCCCTACTCTCGGCGGGACATCGACTTCGTCGCCGCCCTGATGGGCCACGCCGGCTTCCTGCTCGAGAACGCCCAGCTGATGACCACGCTGCGCTCCGAGCGCGCCTTCACCCAGCGGGTGCTCGACACGCTGGCCGATCCGCTCGTGGTGGTCGACGACAAGCTGGCCGTCGTCGCCGGCAACGAGGCCTTCCTGCGCGTCTTCGGCACGGCGGGAGACGCGCTCGGCGAGCGCCTGGGCAGCGACGGGCCGGCCCACACCGCGCTGTTGGCCGAGGCGATCGCCGCCGGCTGCGACACGACGCGGCAGTTCCCCGGCTGGCACCTGGGCGAGCGCGTCTTCGATGTCCGGTTGACGCCCTTCGACGACGCCGAGCGCCACCGCTACCTCCTGTTCATGCACGACGTGACCGCCCGCCACGTGATGGAGCGGCGCCTGGTCAGCGCCGAGAAGATGGCCAGCCTCGGCGTGCTGGCCGCTGGCGTGGCCCACGAGATCAACAACCCGATCGGCTTCGTGAAGGCCAACATCCGCAGCGCCGGCGGCTTCATGTCCGATCTCTTCGACGTCGCCGACGCCTGGCGCGCGGCGGCCCTGGCCCAGGGCACCGTGGCCGCCGCGCGCGCGCTCGAGTCGGACGTCGACGTCGAGGGACTGCGCGAGGACGCCCCGGGGATGGTCGAGGAGATGGTGGAGGGCGTCGAGCGCGTGGAGAAGATCGTCGCCGGGCTCAAGACCTTCGCGCACCCCGACACGCAGAAGGCCCACGAGGCCGACCTGCGCGAGCTGCTCGACAACGCGGCCTTGCTGACGCAGGGCAAGTGGAAGTACAGCCTCGAGCTGCTGAAGGACTACGACGGCGTCGCGCCCATCGTCTGCTTGGGCAACCAGCTCGAGCAGGTGTTCATGAACCTGATCGTCAACGCCGCCCAGGCCAGCGGCGGGTGGGGCAAGCTGCACATCGAGGGGCGCGATCTGCCCGATGGGCGGGTGCGGCTGCGCTTCATCGACGACTGCGGGGGCATCCCGGAGGACATCGTCGACAAGATCTTCGACCCCTTCTTCACCACCAAGGACATCGGCGAGGGCACCGGGCTGGGCCTGGCCATCTCGTACAACATCATCGAGACCCACGGCGGCACGTTGCGCGTCGACGTCCGCGAGGGCGAGGGCACCACCTTCGTCATCGAGCTGCCGCGCGGCGCGCAGGGCCAGCCGATGGTCGTCAAGCAGCAGTCCCGCTTCCGAATCTGAGGTGGCGCGTCGGACGGCGCCGGCCGGTCAGCGGCGGAGGGTGCCGACCACGCCGCTGCTGGTCAGCGCGCTGATGACCGCCTGATGCGGGCCGGCGTCGGCGAAGGCGAAGCGCGTGCGGGTGACGCCGATGACCACGGTCGAGCCCAGGACGGGGTTCGAGACCAGCGGCCCCAGGAGGTTGCCGGGGATGCGGAAGCTGCCGGTGTCGGTGGTGCCGCAGAACACCCAGTCGCCATCATCGGGCTGGTTGGTGATCGGCTGCACCGGGAAGACGGTCAGGAGCACGCTCTCGGCTTCACCGGGCGCCCAGCGCACCTCCAGATCGTTGCCCGCGGAGTGGCTGAAGAAGGCCGAGGGCGAGGCGATCTGCACCGCGCGGGGCGCCGCCACGCTGACGTCGAACGCGGGGAAGACGGGGCCGCCGGCGCCCATCGCGCCGAGCATCGCGCCGTCGCTGAAGACGTCGGCGCCGATGGGCACGTCCGGCGCGTAGGTGTCGCCCTGCAGGGTGAAGATCCGGTCGCCGCCGTTGAGCCCGCGGACGGTGATCGCGCCGCCGTCGAGGCTGGGCACCAACGGAGCCATCTCGTCGGGATCGACGCGCACGGCCACACAGCCCGGCTCCTCGCCGATCTCGACCGGGGGCCCGACGCTGACCGTCGCCGAGCCCTCATCGGCCTGCGGGGTCTCGCTGAAGGAGATCGACGCGACCAGGGGATCACCGGGCGCGCCGCCGAAGCCGGGCGCGCCGCCCGGTCCGGGCTCGCCGCCCATGCCGGGCGCGCCCCCAGGGCCCGGCTGTCCGCCCACGCCCGGTGCGCCGCCGGGCCCGCCGCCCATGCCCGGCAGGCCCCCGGCCCCAGGCTCGCCGCCGACGCCGGGCTCGCCGCCCTCGCCGGGGGTGCCCCCTGCGCCGGGCTGACCGCCGACGCCCGGCTCGCCCCCGACCCCGGGCACGATCACGCCGCCCCCGCCGCCCATACCGGCGTCCGCGGTCCCCATCTGCCCCGTGTTCAGCTCGCCATCCTCCGCGTCCGAGCACGCGACCAGCGAGAGCACCAGGACCACGCCACAGCTGAGTCTTGCCTTCATTCCCGGCATCGTAGCAGAGCCCGCGGTATTGCCAACTCCTGCGGACGGTGCTACCGGAGCCCCCATGAATCATGACCACGAGATGGCGGTCCTGGGCCAGCGCGCCCGCCGCGCCGCCCGCGAAGTCGCCCGCGCCCCCGGCCGCGTACGCGACGCTGCCCTGCTGGCCATGGCCGACGCCCTCGAGGCCGCGACGAACGACCTGCTGGTCGCCAACGCGCGGGATCTCGAGGCGGCCGACGAGCGCGGCGTCACCGGCGCCCTGCGCGACCGGCTGAAGCTGGACGCCGGGCGCGTCGCGGCGATGGCTCGAGGTCTGCGCGAGGTCGCCGCCCAGCCGGATCCGGTGGGCGAGCTGATCGGCGAGCGCGTCCGGCCCAACGGCCTGCGCGTGGCGCAGATGCGGATTCCGCTGGGCGTGATCGGCATCGTCTACGAGGCCCGGCCCAACGTCACCGCCGACGCCGCCGCCCTCTGCATCAAGAGCGGCAACGTCGTGTTCCTGCGCGGCGGCAGCGAGGCGCAGCACTCGAACGCGGCCATCCTGGCGGTGCTGCGGGACGCTGCCGCCCGCGCGGGCCTGCCGGCCGACGCGCTCATGGCGCTGCCGTCGACTGATCGCCAGTGGATCCTCGCGATGCTCCACGCCGATCAGTACCTCGACCTCGTCATCCCCCGCGGCGGCGAGGCGCTCATCCGCTTCGTCACCGAGAACGCGCGCGTGCCGGTCATCCAGCACTACAAGGGCGTCTGCCACGTCTTCGTCGACCGCGCCGCCGACCCCGAGAAGGCCCTGGCCATCTGCTACAATGCCAAGGTTCAGCGCCCCGGCGTCTGCAACGCCATGGAGACGCTGCTCGTGCACGAGGAGATCGCCGCGGACTTCCTGCCCAAGATGGCTGCCCGCTTCGCCGACGCCGGCGTCGAGCTCCGCGGCTGCGCCGCCACGCGGGCGATCATCGACGCCGGCCCGGCCACCGACGAGGACTACCACGCCGAGTACCTCGACCTGGTGCTGGCCATCCGCGTCGTCCCGGATCTGGACGCCGCGATGGACCACATCGCCACCTACGGCAGCAACCACACCGAGTCGATCGTCTCGGAGAACTACTCGACCGTTCAGCGCTTCCTCGAAGAGGTGCCCAGCTCGGTCGTCATCGCCAACGCCTCGACGCGGTTCGCCGACGGCGGGCAGCTGGGCCTCGGTGCCGAGATCGGCATCAGCACCAGCCGCCTGCACGCCTACGGACCCATGGGCGCGATCGATCTGACCACCCGCAAGTACGTCTTGCGCGGATCCGGTCAGACGAGGAACTGAACTGCATGGAAGACGCCCTTCGGCTCGCCGAAGCCATCGCCGACGCCCTCGCCGACAAGAAGGCCGAGGACATCATCATCCTCGAGGTGGAGAAGCTGGTCGGCTACACCTCGTACTTCGTCATCTGCACCGGCCGCAGCGATCGGCAGGTGAAGGCGATCGCGGATCAGGTGGTGCGCAAGCTGCGTACCGAGCACCGGGTGCGGCCCCTGGGCAGCGAGGGGGCCGAGCGCAGCAGCTGGGTCATCCTCGACTACGGGGACGTGGTGGCCCACGTCTTCCGCCAGGACGAGCGCGACTTCTACGATCTCGAGGGCCTGTGGCGGGACGCGCCGCAGATCGCCTACGAGCCGGCCGCCTCGCCCGCCGCGGGCTGAGCGCATGAAGCTGCTGGTGGTCGCGGTCGGTCGCCTGAAGGCCGACTACGCCCGCCTCGGCTGCGCCGACTTCTTCCAGCGCGCCGGCCGCCTCCTGCCCGTCGACATCGTCGAGGTGCGCGACGCCAAGCGCGGCCGACGCGGCGACGTCGACCGCTGGAAGGCCGACGAGGCCGACCACATCCGCGCCGCCCTACCGCCCAACTGCACCGTGGTGGCCCTCGACGAGCGGGGCCGCAGCTGGACCTCGCGCGAATTCGCCGGCTGGCTCGAGATGCAGCAGATGCGGGCGGTGCCCACGGTCGCCTTCGTCATCGGCGGCCCCGACGGGCTCGATCCCACCCTGCGTGCGCAGGCCGACCGCGTGTGGGCGCTGGGCCCCGGCACCATGGCCCACGAGCTGGCGCGGCTGGTGCTGGCCGAGCAGCTCTATCGCGCGGCCAGCATCCTGGCCGGGACCCCATACCACCGCGATTGAGGAGCTCTGGCCCCGGTTCGACGTCGTGATGGTGACTCACCACGACGCCGCCGAGGGCCTCGACGACGCCGACCCGGATCGCGGCGTGATCAGCCCGCTTCGCCGCCGCGCGGGTAGTCGGTGATGTCGTAGCGGCGCAGCATGCGGCGGAAGTTCGCGCGATCCATCTGCGCGTGCCGCGCCGCCGCCGACACGCTGCGGTAGCGATCCATGACGCCGCGCAGGTAGCGCGTGCGGAAGGCCTTGTCCGCCGCCTCGATGGCCTCTCGGAAGGGCAGGTCGAGGTCGACGTCCGACAGATCCAGCGCGTCGGGATCGGCGGCGCGCGCCTCCGCCACCAAGGCCTCGGGCAGATCCTCGATCCCGAGCTCCTCGCCCTTGGCGAAGACCAGCGCCGCCTCGACGACGTTCTCGAGCTCGCGCACGTTGCCGGTCCAGGCGTGGCGCTTCAGCACCTCCATGCACTCCGCCGACACCGTGTGCACCTCGAGCCCCAGCCGCGCGGCGTGACGGGCGAGGAAGTGATAGGTCAGCGCGGGCACGTCCTCCCGTCGCTCGGCGAGGGGGGGCACGTCGATGTGGACCACGTTGAGGCGGTAGTAGAGGTCGGTGCGGAAACTGTTCGCCTCGAGCGCGGCGCGCAGATCGACGTGGGTGGCGCTGATCACGCGCACGTCCACCCGCACGTCGCGGTCGCTGCCCACCGGCCGCACGCGCCCGTCCTGCAAGACCTTCAGCAGGCGCGTCTGCAGGTCGAGGGGCATGTTGCCGATCTCGTCGAGGAAGACGGTGCCGCCGTCGCCCTGCTGGAACAGCCCCACCTTGTCGCTGACCGCGCCGGCGAAGGCGCCCCTCTTGTGCCCGAACAGCTCGCTCTCGATCAGGCTCGGCGGGATGCTCCCGCAGTCGATCTGCACGAAGGGCGCGCCCCTCCGCCCGCTGCGCTCGTGGATCGCCCGAGCCAGGACGCCCTTGCCCACCCCGGTGGGGCCGGTGAGCAGGACGCCGCTGTCCACTCGCGCCACCTGCGCCACCTTGGCCAGCACCGGTCGCATCGCCGCGCTGCGGGTGTCGAGCAGGGCCGAGTCGGGCGACGCGTCCACCTGCTGACGCAGCGCGAGGTTCTCGTCGCGCAGCCGCTTCACCGCCGACGCCTGGCGCACCTTCTTGAGGCAGTCGTCGAGATCGTTGAAGGGCTTGGTCAGGTAGTCGAAGGCGCCGGCGTGGATGGCCTCGACGGCTTGCTGGATGCTGCCGTAGCCGGTCATCAGGATGACCTCGATGCCCGGCCGGGTCTTCTTGATCCGCTCGAGCAGCCGCATCCCGTCGATGCCCGGCATCGTCACGTCGCTGATCACCAGGTCGATGCGCTCGGCGCGCAGCACCTCGAGCGCCTGCTCGGCGTCCGCCGCCGCCGCCACCAGGAACTCCTCCTGCGGCAGCATCCAGCGCCACGCCCGCCGGATCTGATCCTCGTCGTCGACCACCAACACCCGCGTCGGCGCCGCCCCCGTCTCGATGGCTCGTCCCACCGCGTTCATCTCGCCCTCACCAATCACCGACGATCGCCGGCAGCTCGACCGTGAAGCAGGCCCCACCCGCGGGCACGTTGTGCACCTCGACCCGTCCGCCGAGGTCACGTACGACGTTGCTGACGATGGCCAGGCCCAGGCCGGTCCCCCCCTTGTTCTTGGCCTTCGTCGTGAAGAAGGGCTCGAAGATGCGCGCCCGCAGGCTCTCCGCGATGCCTGGGCCGGTGTCGATCACCTGCACCTGCACCGTCGCCTCGTCGGGCAGCATCATCGCCCGGACCCGCACCGTGCCCGCCGGCGCCGTCGCCTGGATGGCGTTGTTGATCAGGTTGAGGAACAGCGACTTCAGCGCGTCCTGGTTGCCCCGCACCGGGGCCAGCCCCGCCCCGTGCTCGAAGACGAGCTGCAGCTCGCTGCCCGGCTTGGTCTGTACCCGCGCCAGGTTCAGGCAGCTCTCGAGCAGCAAGGGCACGTCGATGTCCTCGATCAGCGTCGGCGACGCCCCCGGCCGCGCGTAGTCGAGCAGGCTCTTCACGATGGCGCTGCACCGCCGCGCCGCCTCTTCGATGTCGGCGGCGAGGGCCGGCACGTCGTCGGGCGGCACGCCCCGCCCGATCAGCTGGCTGAAGGTCAGGATGCCGGTCAGCGGGTTGTTCAGCTCGTGGGCGACACAGCCGGCGAGCTCACCGATCGCCGCCAGCTTCTCGAGCATGATCACCTGGCGCTGCAGCTCCTGATCGCGCGTCACGTCGCGGTAGTGGCAGACCGCCTCGCCCTCGCCCGCCGGCATGCCCGCCCGCAGCGGCCAGGTCCGGACCGACCAGATCCGATGCCGCCGCGCGTCGGTGATCTCGACCGTCTGCTGCTCGCCGCGCCACGGCGTCCGCGTCAGCGCGCACCCTTCGCAGGGCGTCTCGCGCCCGAAGAGGGCCTGGTGGCACTTGCGACCGATCAGCCGCCGGATGTCGTCGTCCGCTTCGCGCGCCGCTGCCAGGTTGGCGCGCCGGATGCGAAAGCGCGTGTCCACCAAGGTCAGCGGATCGTCGATCGAGTCGAAGGTGCCCTTCCACGCCTCGGTCGCCCGCTCGAGCATCAGGGTGCGCTCGGCCACCTTGCTCTCGAGCTGCTGGGTCAGCTCGCGCAGCGCCTCGTTCTGCTCGTGGGTGACCTCGAACAGCCGCTCGTTCTCCCGCTCGAGCCGCCACTGCGCCACCGCCTGCCGCACCACCTCGACGAGGACCGCGTTGTCCCAGGGCTTGTGCAGGAAGTGGTGGATGCCGCCCTGGTTGACCGCCCACTGGATGCGGTCGAGGTTCGAGTACCCGGTGAACAGCACCCGCCGCGTTCGCGGGCGGGCCTCGCGCAGCCAGGCGAGGAACGTGGCGCCATCCTCCTCGGGCATCTGCTGATCGCTGATGACGACGTGCACCTCTCCCGCGTGGGCGTCGAGCACCTCGCGCGCCTCGGCCGCGCTGTCGGCCAACATCGCCTCGGCGCCGGCGTTGCGCAGCACGCGCACGACCGAGCGCGCGACCGAGCCGTCGTCGTCCACCACGAGCACGGTCGGCCGCGGCACGGCGAAGTCGACGCGGCCGCGCCGAGCCGCGGGGGCCGGGCGCTCGCTGGGTGGATCGGCGATCATCGTGCCTCGGGTGGGCCAGGGGTCCAGGCTGCTCGGGGGTTCAGAGGTCGGCGTCGTCGATCAAGATGGCGCCCGACGTGTCGCGCTTGATCGTCGAGATGCCCGGGTGGCTGCTCTCGAGGGTGCGGATCTGCTCGGCCTGCTTCTCGAGCAGCTTGAGCAGCCGTCGGTTCTCGCGCTCGAGCCTCACCTGCTGCAGCGCGAGGTGCAGCGTCAGCTTCACCTCGTCGTCGTCCCAGGGTTTGCGCAGGAAGCGGAAGACCTCACCGTCGTTGATGGCGCCGATCACCGTCTCCATCTCGGCCTGTCCGGTCAGCACGATGCGCCCGGTGTCCGGGTACAGGAGCCGGCAGCGCTTGAGGAACTCGAGGCCGGTCATCTGCGGCATCAGGTGATCGCTGACGATCAGATCGGGCACGTCCTCGCGGAGCATCTCGAGGGCCTGCATGCCCGACTCGGCGAAGCCCAGCCGGTAGCCCTCCTTGCGCAGCGTGCGGCGCAGCGCCGACCGCACGCTGGCCTCATCGTCGACGATGAGGATGTAGGGGCGGTCGTCTTCCTCGGTGGCCATGGCACCTACTCCTGGCGGATCTGCCACCACCAACGGCCCGCTCGGGGGGCGTCTCCACCCTGGGGTGAGCGTGACCCACCCGACCGGCGGTTGACGCGAGGCGACTGCGCGTCTACACCCGCAGCGACTGCCCGCGGAGCCTACGATGTCCCAGCCCCCCGAGCCCGCCGCGTCCGAGGCGGCGCTGCCCGCGGCCCCCGCGCCGTTCACCACGCCGTCGCGCGCGGCGGCGCCCGCCCTGCCGCTGGTCGGCGGCCGGGACCGCCTGGACGTGATCGGCCGCGGCGCCACGTCCGCGCTCATGTTCTGGGAGCTCACCGCGGACGCCGTGGCGCGAGCCCGCGCGACGCTCGGCCCCGATCACCCGAGCACGCTGGTGCTGCGCGTCTACACCAACGCCCCGACCGCGCCGGGCACGGCGAGCCCGTCGGTGACCGACCACGTGGTGGATCGCTGGCTCGGGCACCGCATCGTCGAGGCCCCCGCCGGCGCCCGGCTGACCGCCTCACTGGGCCTGCGGTCCGACGGGGCCTTCGTCCACATCGTCGACGGCGCCGCCCTCCGCCTGCCCGACGAGGTGCCCTTGGATCCGGTCCCGCCGGCGGCCGTGGAGCTGGGCCCCCGCCCGGCCCGCGAGGACGCTCGATGAGCGCCGTCGCCCTCGTCCTCGATCTCCACGCGCCGGGCACCCTCGACGGCGAGCGGGCGCTGCTCGACGCGGCCATCGACCTGCACCTGCCCCTGATCGCCGCGCTGCGGCGGTTGGCGCGCGACGGCCTGAGCCTGGCGCCCGGCGTCGTGCTGCCCCCAGCCGCCCTGACCCGCCTGGCCAGCCCGACGGGGCGCGCGGCGCTGGGCGCCCAGCTCGACGCTCGCCTGGAGGCGGCGCCCTCGGTCGAAGCCGATCGCCTGCGCGCCCTGCGCAGCCTCTGGTCGGACACGCTCGGCGGCGACCTCGTCGGCGC
>JAUHXL010000137.1 GCA_030426945.1 bacterium | reverse complement strand
ACCTGTACCCCGAGTACAAGGCCCAGCGCCCGCGCCTGCCCGACGAGCTGGCCGCCCAGCTCCCGTGGATCGACAAGGTGGTCGCCGCGCACGACTTCCCGGCCCTGAAGGTGCCCGGCTACGAGGCGGACGACGTCATCGGCACCCTCACGCGCCGCGCCCTCGAGGCCGGCCACGAGGTGCGCCTCATCACCGGCGACAAGGACTTCTGCCAGCTGGTGAACCCCGACGTCCGCATGATCGACACGATGCGCGACGTCACCTTCGACGAGGCCCTCGTCCGCACGAAGTACGGCGTCGATCCGGATCGCTTCGTCGACTACCTCGCCCTCGTCGGCGACAAGGTCGACAACATCCCCGGCGTGCCGGGCATCGGCGCGAAGACGGCCGCGAAGCTGCTCGAGCAGTTCGGCTCGCTCGAGGGCATCCTGGCCGGCACCGACCAGCTGAAGGGCAAGCAGCGCGAGAACCTCGAGCGGCACGCCGAGGACGCCCGCCTCAGCTACCGGCTGGCGACCATCGACCAAAACGTGCCGCTCGACGTCGGCTGGGACGACCTGAAGCTGAAGCCGGTCGACGGGCCCAAGGTGGACGCGCTGTATCGCGAGCTCGAGTTCTTCTCGCTGTTGAGCGAGCAGGCCGGCGACACCCCCGCCGAGGCCGCCGAGGCGGGCGACTTCGGCGCGCTGACCGAGGACGAGGCCGTCCGGGTGTTCCTCGCCGACCTGCAGGATCGCCCCGCCGCGGTCCTGCCCCTGCACGATCCGCCCTCGCACGCGTGGGGCGCGCTGGCCGGCGTCGCCGTCGCCGCGGACGCCGAGCGCGCGCGCTACGTGCCCTGGACCGACGGCACCCGCGAGGCCCTGGCCTCCTGGCTGGCCGACGCGACCAAGCCCAAGGTGCTGCACGACGCCCGCGACGCCGCGCACCTGCTCGCCCGCCACGGCATCACCCTGCGCGGCGTCGTCTTCGACACGCAGCTCGCCTCGTTCCTGATCGACCCGACCGGCAACATCCCGCACGAGCTGGGGCAGGTGGCCCGCGCCTTCCTGCACCGCACGCTGGCGCCCGAGAAGGACATCACCGGCAGCGGCAAGCAGGCCCAGCCAATCGGCGCGCTCGACCTCGAGGTCGTCACCCCCTGGGCCTGCCACACCGCGGGCGCCGTCGCCGACCTCTTCCCGATCCTCACCGAGCGCGTCGAGGCCGAGGGCCAGACGAAGACGCTCCACGAGGTCGACCTGCCCCTCGCCTTCGTCCTCGCCGACATGCAGCACGTCGGCATCCGGGCCGACGCCAAGCACCTCAAGCGCCTCGGCGCCGACTTCCGCGCCCGCCGCGAGGAGGTCGAGGCGCGCATCCACGAGGCCGCCGGCGGCGCCTTCAACATCGGCTCACCGAAGCAGCTCGGCGAGGTGCTCTTCGACAAGCTGCAGCTGCCGATCATCAAGCGCACGAAGACCGGCTACTCCACCGCCGCCGACGTGCTCGAGCGCCTCGCCCCCAAGCACGACATCGTCCGCGACATCCTGCTGTGGCGGTCGCTCGACAAGCTGATCAACACCTACACCAAGGCCCTGCGCGAGGCGGTGCAGCCCGACGATGGGCGCATCCACTGCACGCTGCAGCAGACCAGCGGCGCGTCCGGCCGCCTGATCACCACCGATCCCGATCTGCAGCGCACGCCCATCCGCAGCGACGACGGCCGCCGTATCCGCGAGGCCTTCGTCCCCCGCGACGGCTGGACCCTCATCTCGGCCGACTGGAGCCAGATCGAGCTGCGCATCCTGGCCCACGTCACCGAGGATCCGCTGCTGTTGTCGTCCTTCCGCGAGGGCGTCGACGTGCACCGCCGCACCGCCGCGCAGATCTTCGACGTCGCCCCCGACGCGGTCACCCCCGCGCAGCGCAACGTCGGCAAGACGGTGAACTTCGCCACCATCTACGGCCAGGGCGCCACGTCCCTGGGCCAGGGCCTGGGCATCACGCGCAACGAAGCGAAGGACATCATCGACCGCTACTTCGAGCGCTACGCCGGCGTCACCGCCTGGCTCGGCGCCACCCGCGCCCAGGCCGAGCGCGACGGCTACGTCACCACGCTGCTCGGCCGCCGCCGCTACGTCACCGAGCTGACCAGCAACAACCCCACGGTGCGCAGCTACGGCGAGCGCATCGCCACCAACACGCCGATCCAGGGCTCGGCCGCCGACCTCTGCAAGCTGGCCATGCTGCGCATCGCCGAGCGCCTGCGCGCGGGCCAGCACGCGGCCCGCATGCTGCTGCAGATCCACGACGAGCTGCTGTTCGAGGCGCCCCCGGGCGAGGTGGACGCGGTGGTCGAGTTGGTGCGCGACTGCATGGAGCACGCATGGCCCCTGGCCGTCCCGCTCGTCGTCGACATCGGCACCGGCGACAGCTGGGCCGCCGCGCACTGACCGGTTGAGCGGCCTCAATCCGCCGGCGGCGCGAACCGCGGCGTCCCGCGGGGCGGCGTCCTGCCTCCGCTGAGCCCGCGACCGTGACTCACCGGATCAGCCGCCGCCGGCCCCGCCCCCGGCGCACGCGCCCTCGGTGAAGCGCTGCCGGCCGTCACAGCGCGCGGCGCAGGCGCTGGGGTAGGTGCGGCCCTCGGCGCACACCGGCGGCGCCTCCGGATCGGCCGCGCAGTCGCAGGGGGCGCACACCGGCCGCCCGGCGTCGCCCTCGGTACACAGGGTGCCGCGGGGGCACCGACCGTCGCGCATGCACATCGGCAGGCAGACCGCCCGCGCGCCCTCGACGGCCTCGCACGAGGTGCCCGGCATGCAGCGGTCGGGCGACCCGTCGCAGCCCAGCGCGCAGAAGCCCGGCCGGCCCTCCGCCGCCCCCACGCACAGCCGCCCCTCCGGGCAGGGCGCCTCCGGCCCGCAGCTCTCGGGCGCCGGCGCGCACTGCTTCACGCAGTCCGCGTCGTCGTCGCGCCCGCAGCGCCGCGCGTTGTCGGGCACGCGCGCGTCGGGCGCGCGCACGCAGCGGGTCCCCTCGCGGCACTCGGCGTCGGACACGCAGCGGTCGGGCAGGCACGCCCCCATGTGCTCGATCATCGCGTCGAGACAGTCGGCCACGCAGGGGTTGGCGAAGGTGCGCCCGTCGACGCTGCACACCGGCGCCCGCTCGGGCGCGCACGCACAGTCGGGCGGTTGACACATCCCGCCGACGCAGGCCAGGCCATCGGGGCAGGGGCGGTCGGGGGCGCAGGGCGGCGGCCCCGCGCAGGGACCACGCGCCACCGTCTCGACGGCGCGGCAGGCCGCGACGCAGGCGTTCGGGTAGGTGCGCCCGTCCGCGCCGCAGACGGGATCGAGCACGCCGGGGCAGTCCGCGCAGGGGTCGACGCACGCCCCGGCCTCGCACACCTGCCCCGCCGGGCACCCGCCCTCGCCGCAGCCCGTGTCCACGCAGGCGCACAGCCGACAGTCATCCGCGTCGCGCTCGAAGCCGCCGGGGCACACCCGGTCGCACGCGTCCACGTCGGCGCAGGCCGGCGCCGGACAGTCCCCCTCACAGGTCAGCGTCACCGTCACCTCGGGACGCCCCCGCGCCAACCCGCGCAGCAGCACGAAGTACATGCCCTCGGTGCCCACATCGAGCCGGGCGACGGCCTCGCCTCGCCCCTCCTCGGCCACCTGCGCCTCGCCCCACAGACCGACCGCGTCGCGCGGCCCGTGGACCGAGACGCTGACCGGCGCGTCGCCCGACCAGGTCACGGTCAGCACCGCGGTCGCCGCGGGCGCGGCCGCGAACTCGTAGCCGACCAGGGTGTCGCCGTCCGGCAGCGTCGTCGTCTCGGTGGCGCCGTAGGTGAGCACGCCCAGCGGCTGGAAGAGCGTGCGCGCGACCCCCTCGCCGTCGGTGTAGCGCCCCCCACCGCTCGGCGGCGCCTCGGGCGGCGGCGGTGGTGGGGGCCCGCCCCCGCGATCACACGCGAGCACCGTCAGCACCAGCAGCAGGGGGAGTCCGCAGCGCACGGCCCGATGATAGGCAAGATGCACGCCGCGCGCTGCCCCCCGTCGCCCCGTGGCGGGGCCGCCAACGCTGCTTGACACGCGGGACATCGACGCCGTCATGGGGCGACCTCCAGCTCGACGCGGGTGACGCCCCCCGTGGGCCCGCGCAGCGCCAGCACCCGGCGCCCGGCGCGCAGGGGCACCGTGGCCGCGGGCGTCTGGCCGAGGTCGTGCCCGTCGAGGATCAGCTGCGCCCACGGATCGGCGTTCACGGCGGCCTCGAGGTGGGTGGCCCGCGCCCGCACCCGCAGCAACGTCGGCGGGCCCCCTCCACCCTGGACGCGCAGCAGCAGGCCGTCGGGCGGCACCCCCCACCAGCCGCGCACGGCCGGGCTGGGCCCGCGCACCTGCGCCCCGTCCGCGCGCAGCCGCAGCCGCGGGCGGGCCGGCAGCGCGGGCCCCGCGTCCGCCGCGGGCGACCGGGCGTCCACCGGCGCGGGCGACCCCGCGTCGACCGCGCGCCCAGCCGACGCGGCGTCGGGCCGGCGCGCCGTCACCGGGCGTCGCGGCGGCGCGGCGTCGGGCCGCGCCCGCGGCGGGACCACCCTGACCGGGGTGCGCGCCGGGCGCCTGCGGTCGGGCGGGCGGCGCGCGTCGAGCGGATCCGCGTCCGGGGGGGCCGCGTCCGGCGTCGTTGCGTCATGGGAGGCCGCGTCCGGCCCCACCGCGTCCGGCGCCCCAGCGTCGAGCCGCGCCTCGGCCCGCGCCGCGTCGGCGGGACGCGCGTCCGCCCGCGCCGCGCCGCCGGCGTCCAGCGCGTCCGTCGCCCCGGCGTCCCGCCGACTCCACGGCGCGACGCCCGGCGACAGCGCCCACACCGCGCCGACCACGACCAGGCCCAGCGCCAGCAGCCCCACCGGCAGGCCGGCGCGCCGCCCCCGCGCCGCCTCGCCCGACGCGCTCTCCGCGTCGAGCTCGACCGGCGCCGCAGCGCGGCGGTCCTCGGGGGGTGACGATCCGACGTCGCCCCCGCCCGACGCGAGCAGGCCGCCCCCCGGCGCCGCGGGGGCGCGGCCTCCAGGGACCGAAGGTGGCGCCGAGCCGGCCGCGCCCTCAGCCGCCGGCGCGGCCCCGTCCCGCGGCGCCCCGTCCGCCGCCGCCCGCCGCACGGGCGCCGCCGCCGTGGCCGTCGCCTCGCGGGCCGGCGCGCCCGCCGTCGCGGTCACGTCCAGCCCGCTCGCCGGCGGGGCGGTCACCGGCGCCGCGGCCGCCCGTGAAGGGAAGCGCGTCGCCAGCCAGGGCCCCAGCGCGGGCTCGCCCGGCCGCACGCCGCAGGCGTCCGCCGCGGCCCGCAGCGCGTCCGCGAAGGCGCCCGCGTCCGCGTAGCGGGCCGCCGCCGCCGGGGCCATCGCGCGGTCGACGACGCGCACCAGCGGCGCCAGCGCCTCCGGCACCAGCGCCCCGAGCGCCGCCAGCGGCGCGCCCGCGGCCGCCCGCGCCAGCACCTCGTCCGCGGCCGAGCCGGCCGCCCCGAAGGCGCGCACCCCGGTGAACATCTCGTAGAGCACCACGCCCAGCGCGAACTGATCCGTGCGCGCGTCCACGGCCCGCCCGCGCGCCTGCTCCGGCGCCATGTACCCGAACTTGCCGCGCAGCGTGCCCTCGTCGGCCGCGGCCGCCGCCGTGTCGGCCAGGCCGAAGTCGGCCAGCTTCACGTCGCCCTCGAAGGACAGCAGCACGTTCTGCGGCGAGACGTCGCGGTGCACCAGGCGCAGGGGCCGCCCGGCCGCGTCGCGGGCGCGGTGCGCGTAGTCCAGCGCGCGGGCGCAGGCCTCGGCCACCTCGACCGCGATGCCCGGCGGCAGGGGCCCGCCGACGCGATCGAGCACCGCCCGCAGATCGACCCCGTGCACGTACTCCATGGCCAGCCACGCCCGCCCGTCGGAGCGGCCGAAGTCGAAGATCTGCACGATGTGGCGGTGGGTCAGCGCCGCGGCGTGGCGGGCCTCGCGCTCGAACATCTCGACGAAGGCGGGATCGGCCATGCGGCCGGGCAGCACGCACTTGAGCGCCACCTGCTTCTCGAAACCCGCCGCGCGCTCGAGGGTCGCGAGGAACACCTCGCCCATGCCGCCCACGCCAATGGTACGCACCAGACGGTAGGGGCCGAGGGTCTCCACCGGTGCAGGGTCGACCGCGGCCGGGCGCGGGTCAAGCCCGCGGCGCGCGGGCGCCCGGCGTTGACTTCCCGCGCGCGCGGCGGCAAGCTGTCGGCCGCGTTTTGAAATTGACTATCAACGGGACGCCATGACCCTCGCCGACCTCCGCCCGGGCCAGCACGCCACCCTCACCGCGGTGGGTGGTGATCGCGCGTTTCGCCGGCGGCTGATGGAGCTGGGCTTCGTGCCGCGCACCCACGTCCGTCTCATCGCGGTGGCGCCCCTGGGCGATCCCCTGCGCTTCGAGGTGCGCCACAGCCACGTCTCGATCCGGCGCCGCGAGGCCGCCGCCATCGTGGTCGAGCCATGAGCCGCGCCCCGCTGGTCGCCATCGTCGGCAACCCGAACACGGGCAAGACGACGCTGTTCAATCACCTCACGGGCGCGCGCGCGAAGGTGGGCAACTACCCCGGCGTGACCGTCGAGCGCACGGTCGGCCGCTTGACCACGCCCCAGGGCGATCTGGTGCAGGTGCTCGACGTGCCGGGCTGCTACAGCCTGGCGGCCAGCTCACCCGACGAGCGCATCGCCATCGACGCGCTGCTCGGCCGCCGCGGCAACCCCGCGCCCGACCTGGTGCTGCTGGTGCTCGACGCCGCCAGCCTCGAGCGCAACCTGTACCTGGCGCTGCAGCTGTGCGAGCTGGGCCTGCCCCTGCTCGTGGCGCTCAACATGACCGACGCCGTCGAGTCTGCCGGCGGGCGCCTGAACACGAAGGCCCTGTCCGAGGCGCTGGGTGTGCCCGTCGTGCCCACGGTCGCCACGCGCACCCACGGCCTCGACACCTTGCGTGAGGCGCTGGGCACGGCGCTGAAGGATCCCCCCCGACCCTGCGGCTGGATGTGGCAACCGGACGCCGCGCTGACCGAGGATCTCGAGGCCCTCGCCCCCGTGCTCGGCGACGCCGTGCCGCCCAGCGCCACGCCCGACGAGGCCCGCGCCGTGGCGCTGTGGGCCTTGATGAGCATCGACGAGAGCGACGACCTCGACGACGTGCCCGCCGAGCTGCGCACCCGCGTGCTCGCCCGCCTGAAGGCCGCCCGCGAGGCCGGACGCGATCCGGACGGCGACGTCGCCGCGGCCCGCTACGCGTGGATCGACGCCCACGCGGCGGGCTTCATCGAGCGCCCGACGACCACCCGTGGCTTCTCGGATCGGGTCGACGCCCTGCTGCTGCACCCGGTGGCCGGGTTCGCGGTCTTCCTGCTGATCATGGCCGCGCTGTTCCAGGCCCTCTTCGCCTGGTCCGACCCTTTCATCGGCCTCATCGAAGACGGCGTCACCTTCACCGCCGACGCCGTCCGTGGCGCCCTCGCCCCCGGCATCGCCGCCGACTTCGTCGCCGACGGCCTCATCGCCGGCGTGGGCAACGTGCTGGTGTTCCTGCCGCAGATCCTGCTGCTGTTCGTCTTCATCGGCATCCTCGAGGACTCCGGCTACCTGGCGCGCGCGGCCTTCCTGATGGACCGCGTGATGAACCGCATCGGGCTGCACGGCCGCGCCTTCGTGCCGATGCTGTCGGCCTACGCTTGCGCCGTGCCGGCGATCATGGCCACGCGCACCATGGAGCGCCGCCGAGACCGCTTCCTGACGATGATGGTGCTGCCGCTGACCACCTGCTCGGCGCGCCTGCCCGTCTACACGCTGCTGATCGGCGCGCTGATCCCGGCGACGCTCGTGTTCGGCGTCGTGCGCACGCAGAGCGTCGTGATGGTCGCCATGTACCTGTTCGGCATCCTGATGGCGCTGGGCGCCGCGGCGGTGCTCGGGCGCACGGTGCTGAAGGGCGAGCGCGTCCCGCTGCTGCTCGAGCTGCCCGCCTACCGCCGCCCGGATCCGCGCAGCGTCGGCCGCCTGGTGTTCTCGCGCGGCAAGGTGTTCCTCCGCGAGGCCGGCACGGTCATCTTGGTCTGCACGATCATCCTGTGGGGTCTGCTGTACTTCCCGCGCTCCTCACCCGAGGTCGACGCGCTCGAGGCGCGCGCCGCGGTCGCGTCGACCGAGGCGCAGCACGCGCTCGAGACCGAGATCGCCGGCGCCCGCCTGCGCAACAGCTACGCCGGCCGCCTCGGCCACGCCATCGAGCCGATCATCGAGCCCCTCGGCTTCGACTGGAAGGTCGGCGTCGGCCTCATCGGCGCCTTCGCCGCCCGCGAGGTGTTCGTCTCGACGATGGGTGTCGTCTTCAGCCTCGGCGCCGACGTCGACGAGGAGTCGACCCCCCTGCGCGACCACCTGCGCGAGGCCCGCACCGAGGACGGCGCGCGCGCCTACACGCCGTTGATGGCCCTGTCGTTGCTGGTGTTCTTCGCGCTCGCGTGCCAGTGCATGAGTACGCTGGCGGCGGTGAAGCGCGAGACGCGCAGCTATCGGTGGCCGGTGTTCATGTTCGTCTACATGACGGTGCTGGCGTGGGTCTGCGCGCTGGTGGTGTACCAGGGCGGGCGGCTGCTCGGGTTCGCCTGACCCGCGCTCCAGATCCCCCGCCCGATGACCGTTGGGTCACGTACGACCACCCCTGGGGGTGAGTGCCCGTGTCCGCCGAGCTCGAACAGGCCTTCGACGCCTTCGACCGCGACGCCGCCGCGCTCGGCCCGTGCCTGCGCGCCGCGCGGCTGGCGCAGGCCGCGGGCGACGAGGCGCGCGCGCGCGACGCCGTGCGCCGGTACGCCGAGGCCCACGGCCTCGACGACAAGGCGGCGGCCGCGGTGGCCGCCTTCAGCCGCCAAGCCCCCGTGCGCGTCTATCCCGACCGCGCGCTGCTGGCCGTCGAGGGCGAGGCCGCCGACAACGTCTTCGTCATCGTGCGCGGCGACGTGGTCGTGCGGCGCGACGCCGTCGGCGAGCTGGCGCGCCTGGGACCCGGCCGCTTCTTCGGCGAGGCCGCGGCGCTGTTCGGTATCCGCCGCACCGCCACCGCCGAGGCGCGCGGCGAGGTGACGGCGATGGTGCTGCCCTCGGTCGCCCTCAAGCAGCTCGCCCGCTACGTGCCGTCGGTGTCGACCTGGCTGGCGATGACCGCGCGCGACCGCATCGTGCCGCACCTGATGGGCCCCGCGAGCCCCCTCGGCGTGCTCAGCCGCGCGGAGCAGCTCGAGCTGTTCCGCCACTGCCGCCCCTTCTCGGTGCCCAGGGGCACGGCCTTGCAGAGCATCGGCCAGGTGGTCGAGCGCGTGGGCCTGATCATCGCCGGCCGCTGCGACGCCTGGCGCACCCGCCTGGGCGGCCAGAAGGAGCTCATGCCCGACCTCGGCCCCGGCGACCCGATCGGCCTGCTCGACCGCCTCGCCGGCGAGCACGCCCACGTCTCGGTCACCGCCACCACCACCGTCACCGGCTTCTCGGTGCGCTTCGCTTACCTCGAGCCCCTGCTCGAGCGCCACCCCGCCATCGAGGCCCGCCTGCAGGCCCGCCTGCCCACGCCCGAGCGCGCCCACCACCCGGACCACGCCCTGCCGATCAGCGACTCGATGGCCGAGGGCGGCCCGACGATGAGCACCGGCGAGCGCGCCGCCTTCATCATCGACCGCGCCGGCAACGCCTGCCGCGCCTGCGGCTTCCCCGACGCCGACATCGTCTGCCCCGCCTGCGGCGCCCCCGCCTGACCCCCGCCGTCGCGACCGGCCCCGCTTGACGCTGGCCGCCACAGTGCGCATGTTCGTCGCCTCTGCGCTGTACCCAAAAACGAGCAGGAGCGCCCCATGGCCACCCCGCAGCACCACAAGGTCTTCATCATCGGCTCGGGCCCCGCGGGCTACACCGCGGCCATCTACGCTGCCCGCGCGAACCTCGAGCCCTACATGGCCGCGGGCCTGCAGCCTGGCGGCCAGCTGACCACCACCACCGACGTCGAGAACTACCCCGGCTTCCCCGACGGCGTGATGGGGCCGGACATGATGGAGCTGTTCAAGAAGCAGGCGTGCCGGTTCGGCCTGAAGCTCGAGCACAAGATGGTCGAGAAGGTCGACTTCTCGCAGCGCCCGTTCCGCATCTGGGAGGACGACGGCGCCGAGCACACGGCCGACGCCGTGATCGTCTCGACCGGCGCCACCGCCAAGTACCTCGGCATCCCCGGCGAGCAGGAATACCTCGGCCGCGGCGTCAGCGCCTGCGCCACCTGCGACGGCTTCTTCTTCCGGGGCCAGGAGGTCGCCATCGTCGGCGGCGGCGACACGGCGATGGAGGAGGCCACCTTCCTCACCAAGTTCGCCAGCAAGGTCTACGTGATCCACCGCCGCGACGAGCTGCGCGCCAGCAAGATCATGCAGGAGCGCGCCTTCAAGAACGAGAAGATCGAGTTCATCTGGAACACCGTCGTCACCGAGGTGAAGGGCGACGACAACGGCGTCACCGGCGTCACCCTGCGCGCCGCCGACGGCACCGAGCGCGACCTGCCCGTGCACGGCTACTTCAGCGCCATCGGCCACAAGCCCAACACCGACCTCTTCAAGGGCCAGCTCGACATGAACGCCGTGGGCTACCTGAACGTGGACGCCCCCAGCACGCGCACCAACATCGAGGGCGTCTTCGCCGCCGGCGACGTCGCCGATCCCACCTACCGCCAGGCCGTCACCGCCGCCGGCATGGGCTGCGCCGCCGCCATCGACGCGGAGCGGTGGCTGGAGGCCCAGGAGGGCTGAGGGGGCGCGCCCTGCTACCGCGGTGGCGCGTCCACCAGCCGCCCGACCACCTGCTCCAGGCGCGCGACGTGCGCCGCCGGCTCTTGGCTTTGGTCCGCCGCGCAGGCCAGCGCGGTGAGGGTTGGCACGTCGAGCTTCGCCAACCCCAGCAGCCGGTCGGCGCCGGCGCCGCGCTGCATCAACGCCAGGCTCGCGTCACCCCGGCCGAAGCTGGCCTCGACGTAGCCGTCGGCGTCGCCCAGGACGCCGCGGCGCCGCAGGAGGACGTCGGCGCAGACGCTGACCATGCGCCTGGCCTTGCGGAGGCGCGCGGCCGGCGCGTGGTTCTTGGTCGCGGGGAAGTCGCACAGCCCGCGGGACTGCAGCGCCTTGATGTCGGCGAAGCCGAGGTTGGGCTCGATGTGCTTCAGGGCCAGCGCCGCGACGTGATCGGCGGCGAGGTCGAGCTGCAGAACGAGCGTCTCGTCGCGCTCCCGCAGCGCCTTCACCGCGGCGTAGTCGCCGATGCCCTGGGGCAAGTGGGCCAGCTCGTGCAGCAGGTAGAGCACCGCGAGGCGCTCGGCCATCGCCAGCGGCAGCGGACCCGCCGCGAGCGACTCGACGCAGTCGGTGTGGACCAGCACACGGTCGGCTTCGACGCGCACCTTGTCGTCGCGATCCAGCCGAGCGGCCAGGACGGTCGTGGCGCCACCGCACAGGGCGCGGAGGTCGACGCCGAAGGTCGGGCCGTCAGGCAGGTCGCGCAGCGCGCGGCCGCAGGCAGCGACGATGACGTCGGCGCGGCCCAGATGGAGGTCGGGACTGCCGAGGGCGAGGTGCGCTTGACGCATGGCGGCCTCCCGGCGAGGCCTGCCGCGCCCGTCGCAGCCGCCACCTCTGCCGTGGGCAGAGGAGACGCGGTGGGGCGCACGTTCCGGACACGGACGCCGCCCACACGACGGGCGTCGGTGTGCGAGCGGACGGTCGGTGACGAGGACGACGACACGGGGCCGGGCGGGCGCCCGGCCCGGGAGGGCGAAGCTACTTGAGCTTCGTCTCCTTGAGTCTGGCGTCTTTAGTCATTACGGGCAGTTGAACCATTTGTGCGGGTGAACCTGTGCGGGTCGAGACGCGCCGCAGGCCCCACCGACCTCGAAAACCTGCGCTCGGCCCAGCGCTTGATCGCCCGATCCAACCCTGTCAGGTTGCGCTCGATGCGCCCCTCCACCCCCGTGCGGCCGCGATGACCACCGTCGAGGACATCGACCACCTCCTCGGCGCGCGCGAGGACGAGCGCCTGGAGTTCAAGGAGGCCAAGACCAGCTTCTCGGCCCACGACCTCGTCCGCTACGTCGTGGCCCTGGCCAACGAGGGCGGTGGGCGCCTCGTGCTCGGCGTGTCGCCCAAGATCCCCCGGCGCGTTGTCGGCTCCGCCGGGCTGCGCGACCTGCAGGGCACCGTGCATTCGCTGCTGCAGCGAATCGGCCTGCGTGTCGAGGCCGATGAGGTCGCCCACCCCAACGGCCGCGTCGTCGTGCTGCGCGTCCCGTCTCGGCCCGTCGGCACGCCGATCGCCGTCGACGGCAGCTACTGGATGCGCGCCGGCGAGAGCCTCACCGGCATGACGCCCGACATGCTGCGCCGCATCTTCGACGAGGGCGCCCCCGACTTCTCGGCCTCGATCTGCCCAGCGGCAATCGACGATGGCCTCGACCCCACGGCCGTCGATCGATTTCGAGCCCTGTGGAGCCGCAAGTCCGGCAACGTCGCGCTGCGCCAGGTGCCGTCCGAACAGCTCCTCGAGGACGCCGGTCTGCTCGACAACGGCCGAGTCACCTTCGCCGCCCTCATCCTGCTCGGCACCGCGAAGGCGCTGAGGCGACACCTGCCCCAGGCGGAGATCGTCTTCGAGTACCGCTCGACCGAGGAGCCCGGCGCCGCCAACCAGCGGGTCGAGCTGCGCCAGGGCTTCCTGACGGTCTTCGACGAGCTGTGGCGCCTCGTCAACCTGCGCAACGACCTGCAGCACTTCCGCGACGGCCTCTTCGTGCGGGACGTTCCGACCTTCAACGAGGCCGCCAGCCGGGAGGCCATCCTCAACGCCGTCTGCCACCGCGACTACCGCCACGGCGGCTCGGTCTGGATCCGGCAGTTCCCGCGCCGCCTGGAGATCGAGAGCCCTGGCGGCTTTCCCGAGGGCGTGACCACCGAGAACATCCTGTACCGCCAGCACCCGCGCAACCGTCGCTTGGCCGAGGCCTTGGCCCGGTGCGGCTTCGTCGAGCGCGCCGGCCAGGGCGCCGACCTGATGTTCCGCGAGTGCGTGCGCGAGGGGAAGGCGCTGCCGGACTACCACCGGTCCGACGCCAGCGCTGTCTCGCTCACCCTGCACGGCCAGGTCCGCGACCCCAGGTTCATCCGGTTCCTCGAACGGATCGCCGAGGAGACCGGCGAGTCGTTCTCCGTCCCCGACCTCGTCGCCCTCGCCTATGTCCACGACGGCGAGCCCGTTCCCGAGCACCTCGCCCGCGCGGTCAAGCGCCTGCTCGCCTCCGCCGTCATCGAGCAGGTCAGCCGGGGCAAGCTCGTGCTCTCGCGTCGCTTCTACCGCTTTCTGCGCCGCCCCGGCGAGTACACCCGCAAGCGCGGCCTCGATCACGAGACCAACAAGGAGTTGCTGCTGGCGCACGTCGTCAGCGCGGGCGCGGAGGGCACACGGATGGAGGAGCTGCAGCAGGTGTTGCCGTCGAAGACGCGGGCCCAGGTCAAGCACATGATCCGCGAGCTGCGGGACGAGGAGCGGGTTCACCTCGTCGGCCAGCGCCGCGCTGCGCGCTGGTTCGCTGGCGCTGCACCCGCCGGCGGTTTGGACACGACCAACCCACCGGGGGCCAAACCAAAACCAAAACCAAAACGGTAACCGCCTGTTTTCATGGCGTTTGCTTGGCGATGGATCACAGCTCGCTGTCCAAAGTGATGTGCGGTTCGAACCAACCGCCGGGCCTACCCGGCCGCCGTCGAGCACGCCCAGTTCAGACGAACTTCACGGATGCCTGCGGCTCGGGCACGCAGGGAGTGACCGTGCTCGGGGAGCGCGACGCCCCTGCGAGGTGGCGCCGGACGATGGCCCGTCGTACTGCTGCTCGGCGTTGTCGTGGCGGCGGAGGGCGCCGCCTGCCTGGCGCCCGGGGCAGCGTCCACAGGTCGGGAGCTGCCGGGCTCCAGACGGACTACTCAGTGATGGTGGCGGTGACGGCCTGGATGGCCCCGCTGGCTGCGCACGCTGGCCACGTCCGAGTCGTCGTGCGAGGCGGAGAGGCGCTGAGTGTGCAGCCGGGTGACCGGCCAGCCCTCACACTCATGTTGCGGGCGCCGCACTGGCCGCCGAAGTGGGGCCAGTTCAGGAGATCGCGGTGGGGCCAGATTTGATGGTCCAACTCACCGGTGAACCCCGCGACGAGGGCACCACCGCGGCGAACGCCGCGGACCAATGGGCCTTCGCTTCACACGACTCCGGCACCCGCGCGCCGACGAAAGCGCAGGAAATGCCCGCCGGCGCGCAACACGCGCTTCCGCTGTCCGATAGAGGCCTCCGCCATCAGCCGCCGGAGGAACCCATGGGCCGCCCCATCCGCTACGTCGACGAGAAGACGCCGGTCGAGACGACCATCCGCTGCATTCAGCGTATCCGTCCGGCGAACCGCGTCCCCGGCCGCCTAGCCCGACGTGCTACGAATCCGCCCGATGCGCCCCGAGATCCCCGAGCACGATACGGCGGTACATGTTGTCGGCCAGCAGCTGCTGAGCGCG
>JAUHXL010000730.1 GCA_030426945.1 bacterium | reverse complement strand
GAAAGTGGAAAAGTAGTCAAGTTAGTTTCTTAGTGTGGCACGACCCCGCCCTGAGACGACCCCACCCTGAGAAAGGGCCCACCGCTACGCGGCCAGCACCGGATGGTCGAGGCGCCGCACCGCGTACTGCAGCGCGGCGCTGATGTCCTCGCGTTCGAGATACGGGTAGTCGTCGAGGATGGTCTCGACCGTCTCGCCCGCCGCGAGCAGGTCGAGGATGTCGATGACGCGGATGCGCATGCCGCGGATACAGGCGCGGCCGCCGCACTGCTTCGGGTCGATGGTAATACGGGACAGCGGGTCGGTCATCGCAGCCTCCTTGGGCACGACCCTACGTTGGCAGATTGCCGGGTGGTCCGCCAAGGACGTCGGGCTGCGCCGACGGGGACGCGACGGGCCACGGCCCGCCAGACACGAGCCACCGGGGACGGCACCCGCCCGCGCGGGACCGCCGAGTGGGTTCTCGAGGGCGGAGGCGCACAGGAATCGAACCTGCCCGGGACGGGATCACCGCCTCACAACGGGTTTGAAGCCCGCGGCCAGCACCAGCTCGGCGAGCGCCTCCACGGGCAGGGTGCGTCGGGCGGAGCGCCGACGCAAGGGGTCAGCGGCCGGTGAACTCCGCGACCAGCTGGCGCGAGGTCGCGACCAGGTTGCCGGCGGCGTCCCACAGGGCGCCGGTGCAGTCGGCGTGGCCGCCTTCGGCGTGGGTGGTGCGGCCGTCGAACAGCCACCAGGCGTCGCCGGGGGCGCCCTCGGGGGGCAGGTCGCGGACGAGGTTGACCTGCCAGGTGACGGTGCTGCCGGGCGCGGGGCGGTCGGCGAGGGCCATCACGGGCGGGGGCCAGGTGTCGACGAGCGCGAGCAGGTCGGCGGCGTGCAGCGGGGCGCGGGCGCGGGGGCGGAGCCAGCCCTGGACGTGGGCGACGTCGCCGCCGGCGTAGGGCACGTGGGGCACGGTCCAGCGCAGGGCGTAGTGCTGAATGAAGTCGGGGACGATGCCGCGGGCGAAGGGCATCTCACCCAGCCCGTCGGGTGGCGGTACGTCGGGGGGCGGGGGCGCGGCGACGGGCACACGCGTCGGGCGCGCGGCGCCGAAGACACTCAGGACGACGCAGGCCGGTCGGCCGTCCTGCTCGATGCGGGTCTGCACGTGGGTCATCGACCCGCCGTCGCGCAGCACCTCGACCCGCGCCGCGGCGGGGCCGACGCGGGCGGGCGCGACGAAGTGCACCAGCGCCGAGCGCAGCGGGCGATCGGCCGGCGCATGCGCCCCGGCGGCGCGCACGGCGGCGGACGCGACGTAGCCCCCGAAGGCGGCGCGGCCCTGGCCCCAGCCGTCGGCGATGGCGCCCCGGTGGACGCCGTCGGCGTCGGCGGGCCAGGTGGTCAGGTCGGCGAGCGTCTGCATGGGCGTCCCCTGGTGGTCGGGCGGTTGGATGCCTGCCCGAACCTGGGGTCGCATCCACCGTCGGGGCGGATCGCCCCGGCGGTCGAGCTCGCGGCTGGGCGCCGCGGTGGCGCAGTGGAGCCACGGGGACTACGCCCGGGCGGCACCATCCGGGTGCGGGCGCCACGCGCACGACACCACGAGGAGTTCGCAAGGGCGGCAGGGTCCGCGGCCGGGCGCCACGCGGACGACGCCACGCGCAGTTCGCCCGGGCGGTACCGTCGGCGTGCCGGGCCAAGCGGACTACACTCACCTCTGCAGCCGGTGGTACCGTCGCGCCATGACGCCCGCCCACCCCGCGACAGTCCTCGGCGATCCGCAGTCCCTGGCGTTCGATTTCGACGTCGACGCCCCCGACGCAGCCGGGGGCGCTCTCTGGATCGACGGCATCGCGCTGACAGCTTACGTCGAGGGCACAGAGGTACGGACGCGCGTCGACGCCCCCTGGCCGGCGGTCGCCCGCTGGCTCGTCCACCATTGGGCGTCCTTCTTCGAGACCAACCGTTGGCCGATCGCCTCGCGTGCCTCGAACGCTCTGCGATTGTGGAGAGACCTCGAGTCCCGTATTCGCCGGGCGAATGACGAACAGACGCGGAGCGAGCTGGCGGCGATGACCGCGCGCTTCCGCGATGGCCACCGCCTCGGCGGGCGAGACTGGCCCGCGCAGCTTCCGTCGGTCTTTCTGTCGAGAGACGGAGACGACATCGTCGTCGCCTGGACCGGCCCCGAGGATAGCCAGCGGCGCTTCCTGGCCGGCGAAGGCGAAGGCCGTATCCCCATCGTCGATTGGGCCAACGCGACCAAACAGATCGTCGCGTGGGCCACGGGTCGACCGGGCGGGCCGACACCGCACCAGGCCGAGCGCTGGCTGCACGAACTGGCTGATCGCGAGGGCGCCCGGACCGCGATTCGACACGAAGCAGGGCTGCCCGAGGCGACGGTCGAGGCCCTGCTCGCTCGAACGCAGCTCGACTTCGAGTCCTTCTTCGCGGTCGCCCCTGACGCGCTCGACCGGGGTGGGCTCATTTCGGCATTCGCGTCACCGGTCGCCCTCGCCTTTCGTTCGACCGGGCCCGGCCTCGACGAAGACTCGCTCCTGGCGCTGCGCGCGCTCATCGTCGAGGAGCCCATCAACGCTCGGGCCCAGCGCATCCTGGCCGCCATCCGCGAGCGGCTCGAGCGTCCGCCCGCCGAGTTGCCCGACTTCGAGCAGGGCTACGCGATGGCGACGACGGTGCGCCGATGGCTCGGCAAACACGACCAGCCGCTCGACATCGAGGCCTTGCTGACCCGAACGCTCTGCGTGCCGGTTCGCGACATCGCTTTGCCGGACGCCGATGTGGAGGGGGGCTGCGTCTGCGGTGACGAGACCGGCCCGATGGTGTTCGTGAACACGGAAGCACGGATGGGGCGAACCGCGTGGGGGCGCCGCATGACGCTGGCCCACGAACTGTGCCACCTG
>JAUHXL010000729.1 GCA_030426945.1 bacterium | reverse complement strand
CTGGAGGACGCGCTGGCGCTCGAGGTGCCGCTGAACAGCAAGGAGGGCTTCGTCCGGCAGCTGCTGGGGTGGCGCGAGTTCGTGCGGCACGTGCACGCGGCGACCGATGGCTTCCGCGCGCTGCCCGGCGTCGGGATGCGCGAGCGCGCGGGCGACGGCGGCTGGGCGCAGTGGCGCGGTGAGGCCTGGCCGGACGCGGGCGGCGACCGCGGCGCGGATCCGCGGGCGCTGGGGGGTGGGGATCCCGTGCCGCCCGCCTTCTGGGGCGTCGCGAGCGGGCTGGACTGCCTCGACACCGTGGTGGCCGAGCTGTGGGCGACCGGCTACACGCACCACATCCCGCGGTTGATGGTGCTGGCCAACCTGGCGACCCTGCTGGGCGTCGCCCCGCGCGACCTGGCGGACTGGTTCTGGGTGGCCTACGTGGACGCCTACGACTGGGTGGTCGAGCCCAACGTGCTGGGCATGGGCACCTTCGGCGCGGGCGACGTGATGACCACCAAGCCCTACGTCTCGGGCGCCGCGTACATCGACCGGATGAGCGATTACTGCGCCGGCTGCGCGTTCGACCCGAAGTCGACGTGCCCCGTCACGCGGCTGTACTGGGCCTTCCTGGCGCGCAACGAAGCGGCCCTGGCCGAGAACCGGCGCACGAAGCTGCAGCTGGCCGGCTGCCGGAGGCGCGCGCCGGACGAGCGGGGCGAGGATGTGCGCGTGTTCGAGGCGGTGCGCGGCGCGCTGCAGGCCGGCGAGCGGCTGTCGCCGGCGGCCCTGGCGCCGTGAGGGTGGGGCGCGGCGGTCGGCGGGCGGGCCCGTGGTCGTCGGGCGGCGCGCAGACAACGGACGCGGCGGGCCAGGTAAGGTCGTTCGTTTGCTCCGACCCCGTGGGGGGACCCTACGGGTCGGGGCCGAACCACTCGCCGACGCAGCCGTGGGCGGTGCGCAGCAGGACGCGCAGCGGCACGTCGCCGACGTCGATCGTGTGGATGATGGCGAACCAGTCCAGGGGCGAAAGCTCGCAGAAGCCCGTCTCGACGTAGCACTGGGTGTGGCTGTCGGTGCCCCGCCGGTCGACCTCGGCGCAGTCGGCGTCGTAGGGCACCTCGGCCTCGAGGTACTCCACCAGGCAGCGGCGCACGCGCTTCAGCCAGGCGGACGCGCGCGGGCTCACCTTCGGCTCGGTGACCCGCGCGAAGCGATCACAGTACTTGCCGACGTAGCCCAGCAGATAGCCGTCGGGGCCGCAGGGCTGCAGCGCCTCGCGGCATCGGTAGTACTCGCACAGCCCACAGTCGTCCGCGGCGAACCACGCGTCGCAGGCGGCGTCGGCGGGGGGCGCGGGCGTGGCGGACTCGCAGGCGGGCACCTCGCAGGCGGCGTAGAAGCCGAGCCGGCAGGCGAAGGCCGCCACTGGCCCCGCGCCGTCGGCCTTGGGGTTGGCCACCGCGCCGCGCAGCGTGGCGCAGTCGAGCGCCAGCATGCGCTCGGCCTCGGCGGGATCGCAGGCCGACCAGTCCAGCGCGGGCAGGTCGCCGGCGCAGTCGGTGAGGTGGGCGGCGGCCGCGGCGCAGGGGTCCGAGGCCGCGGCGGGCTCGGTGCCGGGCGCGGGGTCGGCGCAGGCGGTCAGCAGGAGGAGGACGGCGAGCAGTGTCGAGCGCATGTTCGAACGGCGTTAGCAAGAGCCGCACCAGGCGGAAGGGCCGGCAACCTAAGCGCACCGCGTGGCGGATCGAGTGGCCAGGCGGGCGCAGCTGCCGGTGGCAGCGCGTGCATGGGCGCGGCAAGAACTAGACGATGGCGCGTTTTTGTTTGTTTGTTTGCTCCGACCCCCGATGGTTGGGCAGGCGCCGGCGACCCTGGATGGTTGGGCAGGCGGCCGTGGCGGCGCGTGCCGGGGCGCGGCAAAAACTAGACGATGGAGCGTTTTTGTTCGTTTGTTTGCTCCGACCCCAGTTGGGACCCCAGTTGGGTGGGTGGGGGCTGCTTCGACCCTGTTGGGGTGTCCGATGTCCCCGGTACGGATTCGCGGGATCACGAGCGGCGGGTTGGGCTAACACTGTCCGCACGACCCCCTTGAAGGGCAGGTTGCATGCGTCCGTGGTCCCGAAAGAACGCCGTCGCCTTCTCGCTCGCCCTGACGACCTCGTGCCTCGCGCTGATCGGCGCGGTGGGGTGCGACGACGCCGATCCGCGCGGCGGCGGCGGTGACGCCGGCGCCCCGGGCGCCGACGGAGGGCGCGGGGGGAGCGGTGCGGGCGCAGCCGCGGCCACGCCCTGCGGTCTGCCGGCCGATCACGAGCTGGTCTTCGCCCTCACCGACGCCGGCTGGGCCCGAGAGAGCCAGGCCAGCGGAGGCCGCACCCAATGGCGCGCCAGCGCCCCGGCCGTCGGCCAGACGGGCCCCATCGCCCCCGGCCAGTCGGTCTCGGTCACCGTCACCTTCCGCCCGCCGCTGGTGATGGAGCGCGACGCCGGCACCGCCTACCTCCGGCTGGTCCCCGCTCGCGGGGCCGGCGGTGACCTCCACGCGGCCTACCAGCAGGACGTGAGCGTCGACGGCAGCCTGACCTTCGGGGGCGCGCCGGGCGGCGACTGGACCCTCGATGACGCGGGCCGGGCCGCCTCGGTCGTGCTCACCGCCCTGGCCGTCAACCCCGTGGCCGGCGAGACGCTGAGCTGCCTCTCCAGCAGGGTGCGCTTCAACCCGATCGGCTTCTCCGTCAGCGACAACGGCGCCGTGGACACTCAGCCGGGCGGCACCGTGGCCTTCGAAGGGGTCGAGATCGAGGTGGGTGACGGCGCCGGCGAGCTGCCCCTGGAGCCCTTCGCCTTCACCTTCCGCGAGTAGGAGCCTGTTGCACATTCGGGGCACTTCGCGGTGCACGTCCCCGAATCCTCGGCTCGGCGTTGCGA
>JAUHXL010000728.1 GCA_030426945.1 bacterium | reverse complement strand
GCCCCCGGCGCCGGCGGCGAGCCCGGCATGGGGGGCACCCCCGGCGCCGGCGGCGAGCCCGGCATGGGCGGCGCGCCCGGCGCCGTCGAGCAGGCCGTGACCGCGGCCGAGGGCGGCACCGTCGAGGCCGGCGACGGCACGGCGGCCCTCGAGATCCCCGCCGGCGCGCTGCCCGCCGACACCACCATCACGGTGGCCATCGAGCCCGCCGGCGCGGACACGCAGGCGCCGATCTACGACTTCGGGCCCGACGGCCTGCAGTTCGAGATGCCGGTGACGCTGTGCATCGACTTCGCCGGCGAGGCGCCCGAAGGCATGGAGGCGGCCGTCGCATGGCAGGACGGCGATCGCTGGGTGGCGCTCGACGACATCGAGGTCAAGGGCGATCAGCTGTGCGGCAAGACCGATCACTTCACGCGCTTCAGCGTGGTGTGGGTCGAGGGCGGCGGGGCGGTCGTCGCCAGCGAGTGCCGCGACGTGCTCGACGACTTCGCGGCCTGCGGCGGCGACGTCGCCGGCGCGTGGAACTGGACCGACATCTGCGTCGCCCTCTTCCTCGAGGGCGGCGACAACCCGATCGCCGAGGCCTGCCCGGAGGCCACCTTCGGGGGCGAGCTGATCATCGACGCCACCGCGACCTTCGACGCCGAGCTGGTGACCTACGAGGAGCGCAGCCGCACCACGCGCCAGTCGCTGCACGTCCCCTACGCCTGCTTCGACGCCAACGACCTGCCGCGGGACTGCGCCCAGCTCGCCGGCGTCTTCGACGACGGCGTGTGCGTCGAAGAGGGCGACGGCTGCACCTGCAGCCGCGAAGAGGTCGAGGCGACCGAGCGCACGTCGATGTCCGGCTACCGCATCGAAGGCAACGAGCTGGTGTTCTTCAGCAGCGAGGGCGGCGACGAGCAGCGCGCCGCGTACTGCGTCGAGGGGGGCAACCTGCAGATCGAGTTCCTCGACGACGAGGATCCCGCCAACCGGCAGGTTCAGGTGTTCTCGCGCCCCTGATGGACGCGCCGCCCGGGCTGCTCCACCATGGCGACCGCCGCGGAGAGGAGCCCGGATGAGCAAGCACGACCAGCCCTTCGACTACCGCCACCAGTTCAAGGCCGGCAACCTGGGCGACGTCTTCAAGCACGTCGCCCTCGGCGCCGTGCTGCGCGAGCTGACGGCCGATCCCCGCCCCCTGACCGTCGTGGACACCCACGCGGGCGCGGGCCGCTACGTCCTGGGGCCCACCGGCGAGTGGACGGCCGGCGTGGGGCGCTTCGACGCGGGGCTGCCGGCCGACGCGCCCGCCGCCGTGCGCGCCTGGCACGCGGCGGCGGCGCGGCGGACGCCGAACCGCGGCGGCACCTACCCCGGCTCGCCCCGGTTCGCGCTCGGCGCCCTGCGCCCGCAGGATCGGCTGGTGCTCGTGGAGCTGATCGACGAGGTGCGCGCCGAGCTCGCCGCGCACCTCGACGATCCGCGCGTCGAGGTGCGCGGGGGCGACGGTCTGGCCGCCCTCGCCGCGCTGCACGCCACGCCCGGGCGCCTGCTGGCCTTCGTCGATCCGCCCTTCACCCGCAAGGCCGAGTGGGACGAGGTCGCCGACGCCCTCGTCGCCCTCCACGCCGCGCGCCCCGATGCCCACGCGCTGCTCTGGTATCCCATCAAGAGCCTCACCCGTCCCAACGCCCTCCACCGGCGCCTGCAGGACGCCGGCGTGCCCGCCCTGGCCCTCGACCTCGTCACCGCCTCGCTGGAGCGTCGCAAGAAGGCCCTCAACGGCAGCGGCCTGGTCGTGGTGGGCGCGGGCGCGGCCCTGGCGGCGGAGCTCCTCGGCGTCGCGCCCACCCTGGGGCCCGCCCTGACCACCGACGGCGGCTGGGAGCTGCGGGCGCGCCGCTGGGGCCTGCCGATCCCCACCTGAGGCGGATGTGATTCAAAGCCGTTCGTCCACCGGACGCCCCGCCAGGACGGTCGGGCTATCAGCGGTCAGCGGTCAGCTTTCAGCTCCGTCGCGACGCCTGTACCGTGTGCCCGGACGCTCCGTGTCTCGAGCTTGCGGGGCGTTTCGAGCCCGGCAGAGCGGACGGGGCTCGGCTGAAAGCTGAAAGCTGAAAGCTGACAGCCCGTTGGCGGAAGCACCAACGGCTCGTGAGCAGTCCCACCTGAGGCGGGATGGTTGCCTTCTGCGCCCAGGGGTGGTGTCCTGGCCGCGGCCATGACGAACCCACCGGACGCCGACCCCCCTGCCGAGACCGCGCGTCTGCGCGCCGAGATCGAGCGCCTGCAGGCGCGGGAGCACGCCCGCGCGACGGCGGCGCAGCAGCAGGCCGAGCAGGTGGCCGCGCAGCTCGCGGCGCTCGAGACCCACAACGAGGCCCTCGAGGCGCGCGCCGCCGCCCTCGCCCGCTCGGAGGCGCGCCTGGCCGCCCAGCGCGAGGAGCTGCGGGTGGCCAACGCCGAGCTCGAGCGCCAGACCCGCGCGGTCATGGAGGAGCAGGGCGAGGTCGACGCGCGCAACCGAGAGCTGCGCCGGGCGGGGCTGGTGCTGCAGCAGCGCGCGTCCGATCTCGAGGCGGCCAGCCGCGCGAAGTCGGCCTTCCTGGCGAACATGAGCCACGAGCTGCGCACGCCCCTCAACAGCGTGCTCATCCTCTCCAAGCTGCTGGCCGACGACGGCGAGGGCAACCTGACGCCCAAGCAGGTGGACTTCGCCCGCACCATCCGCCGCGCCGGGCAGGATCTGCTGCGCCTCATCGACGAGGTGCTCGACCTCGCGAAGATCGAGGCGGGCCGGGTCGAGGTGCTGCCCGAGCCGGTCAACCTCGGCCGCTGGCTGGACGATCTGGGCGCGACCTTCGCCCCCCAGGCCGCCGCGAAGGGGCTCGAGCTGACCTGGACGACGGCGCCCGGCGCCCCCCGGG
>JAUHXL010000727.1 GCA_030426945.1 bacterium | reverse complement strand
GCGACCCCCTCGACCAGATCCGTGGGCGTGCCCACGCCCATCAGGTAGCGCGGCTTGTCGGCGGGCAGCTTGGGGGCGGTGAAGGCCAGCGTGTCGTACATCTCGGGGATGGACTCGCCGACGCTCAGCCCGCCCACCGCGAAGCCGTCGAAGGGGTGGCCGCACAGGGCCTCGACGTGGCGCTGGCGCAGGGCGTGATCGGTGCCGCCCTGCAGGATGGCGAAGAGCGCCTGATCGGGGCGGGTGCGCGCCTCGAGGCAGCGCAGGGCCCAGCGCGTGGTGCGATCCATCGCCTGCTCGACCTCGCGGCGCGGGGCGTTGGTGGCGGCGAGGTGATCGAGGCACATCGCGATGTCGCTGCCGATGGCCGCCTGCAGCTCGATGGCGTGCTCGGGCGTCAGGCGCAGCAGCCCGCCGTCGATGTGGTTGCGGAAGCTGACCCCCTCCTCTTCGATCTTGCGCAGGCTGGCCAGCGACAGCACCTGGAAGCCGCCGCTGTCGGTCAGGATCGAGCGCCGCCAGGCGGCCATCGGGTGCATGCCGCCGAGCGCCCGCAGGGTGTCGATGCCCGGACGGATGGCCAGGTGGTAGGTGTTGCCGAGGATGATCTGCGCGCCGAGCGCCTCGAGCTCCTCGGGCGTGAGCGCCTTCACCGTCGCCGCGGTGCCCACCGGCATGAAGATGGGCGTCTCCACCTCGCCGTGCGCGGTGTGGTAGCGGCCGGCGCGCGCCTCGGTGTCCGGGCAGCGGTGCTCGACGCGGAAGTTCAGGTCCATCGGCCCCCCTCACGGCGGAGCAGCATCGCGTCGCCGTAGCTGTAGAAGCGCAGCCGAGCCTCGACGGCGACGCGATAGGCGGCCATCACGCGCTCGTGGCCCCCGAAGGCGCTGACCAGCATCAGCAGCGTGCTCTCGGGCAGGTGGAAGTTGGTCAGCAGGCCATCGACGACCCGGAAGTCGAAGCCGGGCGTGATGAACAGATCGGTGCGGTCGGCGCGCGGGTCGCGGGCGTGGGCCTCGAGCGCGCGGACGACGGTGGTGCCCACCGCGACGACGGGCCGGTCACCGGCGACCGCGGCGGCGGTGGCCGCGGGCACGGCGAAGCGCTCGGTGTGCATCACGTGCGTCGCGAGATCATCGACGCGCACGGGCAGGAAGGTGCCGAGGCCGACGTGCAGCGTCACGGTGTGCACCGCGACGCCCTTGGCGCGCACGGCGTCGAGCAGGGCGTCGGTGAAGTGCAGCCCGGCGGTGGGCGCGGCGACGGCGCCGGGCTCGCGCGCGAAGACGGTCTGGTAGCGTCCGCGATCGTCGCCGTCGGCGCCGCGCTCGATGTAGGGCGGCAGCGGCACCTCCCCCACCCGCTCGAGCCAGGCCCACACGTCGTCCACGCCCTCGAGCGCCAGGTCGACCGTGCCGTCGGCGTGCCGCTCGACCAGCGTGGCGCGCGCCTCGGGCAACACCAACGCCGCGCCGGCCTTCAGGCGCTTGCCGCGCACCAGCGCCAGCACGCGGCCCTCGCCCCGGGGCTCGACGACGAACACCTCGACCGCGCCGCCGGTGTCCTTCTGGCCGCGCACGCGCGCCGGCACCACGCGCGTGTCGTTCACCACGAGGATCTCGTCGCCCCGGAGGGCGTCGACGAGGGCAGCGAAGGGCCCGATCGTGGCCGGGCCGTCGCGGTGGACGGTCAGCAGCCGGCTGCCGTCGCGGCGGGCCGCCGGGCGCTGCGCCACCAGGTCGGGCGGCAGATCGAAGTGGAAGTCCTGGCGCTTCACGGGGCGCGGACCATAGACCAAGCGGCCCCGCCGCGCCAGGGTCGGCGGATGCCGTGCCGAGAGGCGCGTCGTCGTGGTCGTCGTCGTCGTGACCGACTGGGCTCGCGAGGCGGCCCACGCTGGCTGTCAACCAGTCTCGACCACGACCACGACAACGACCACGACCACGACTTCTGCGCGCCGGTCGGTCGTGGTAGAACCCCGCCCATGGCACGCACGCGCGAAGAGATGGCCGCCCGGGCCGCCGCCGAGCTGAAGGACGGCGACGTCGTCAACCTGGGCATCGGCATCCCCACCCTGGTGGCCAACCACCTGCCGCCGGACGTGCAGGTCTGGCTGCACAGCGAGAACGGCCTCTTGGGCATGGGCCCCTTCCCCTACGAGGGCGAAGAGGATCCGAAGCTGATCAACGCCGGCAAGCAGACGGTGACCGTCCTGCCGGGGGGCAGCGTCTTCGACAGCGCGCTGAGCTTCGCGATGATCCGCGGGGGGCACGTCGACGTGGCCATCCTGGGTGGCATGCAGGTGGCGCAGAGCGGCGACCTGGCCAACTGGATGATCCCCGGCAAGCGGGTCAACGGCATGGGCGGCGCGATGGATCTCGTCAGCGGCGCGCGGCGCGTGATCGTGCTGATGGAGCACACCACGAAGAGCGGGGCGCCCAAGCTGCTCGAGGCCTGCACCCTGCCCCTCACCGGCGTCGGCTGCGTCCACCGGATCATCACCGACCTGGCGACGCTCGACGTGACGCCCGAGGGCTTCGCGCTCGTGGACGTCGCCGAGGGGCACACCGCCGCCGAGGTCCGGGATGCGACCGGCGCGCCGGTCCGCTGAGCGGCGTCAGGCCGGGCGGGGCCGCGTGGTCCGGTACTCGATCGGATCCTCGTAGTCGCGCCCCTGGAAGATGCGCTGCACGAAGACGCCGGGCAGGTGGATGTCCTCGGGCGCCAGCGCGCCGAGGGGCAGCAGCTCGTCGACCTCGACGACCGCCACCTTCGCCGCCATCGCCATCGCCGGGCTGAAGTTGCGGGCGGTGCCCTTGAAGCGCAGGTTGCCGAAGGGATCGCCCCACTCGGCGCGGATGATCGCGAAGTCGGCGTGCAGCGGCGCCTCGAAGATGTAGCGCCGCCCGTCGATGATCCGCTC
>JAUHXL010000136.1 GCA_030426945.1 bacterium | reverse complement strand
GCCGGCTACATCACCGGCACCACGCTGGTCGTGGACGGCGCCTCGGCCATGCCCATCAGCGGCGTGTTCTGGCAGGCCACCCGCGCGCTGTGACCCGCCCCCTCACGAGCCGTTGGTGGTCGCTCCAACCGGCTGTCAGCTATCAGCGGTCAGCGGTCAGCCGGGCTCCGTACGCCGTGCCGAGTACGGAGCCGCTCGGCGCGCTTGGGGGGCCGGGTTACCCGGCACAAGGTGCAATCGCCGCGACGGAGCTGAAAGTGAAAGCTGAACGCTGATAGCCCGGCCGTCCTGGCGGGGCGTACGGTGGACCAACGGGTTTGAATCACACCCGCTGTGACCCGCCCGCTCAGCCGTCCCGCTCGCGCCACTTCGCCAGCTTCACCTGCAGCGCCTGCCGGCTGATGCCCAGCGCCTCGGCGGTGCGGGTGCGGTTGCCGCCGTGGCGGTCGAGCTCGCGGCGGATGACCTGCTCCTCGAGCACCGCCATCACGTCCTTCAGGTCGCCCTCGGGCAGCGTGCCCGTCGCCTCGGCCGGCGCGCGCTCGACCACCTGGTCGCTCAGGGCGTCGACGTCGATGGCCTGCCCCTCGTCGGCCAGGATGACCGCCCGCTCGATCTCGTGCTCGAGCTGGCGCACGTTGCCCGGCCACGGGCAGCCGCGCAGGGCGCGCAGGGCCTCGGGGGTGAAGCCGGTGATCCACTTGTCGTGGCGCGCGCAGAAGGCCTCGCGGAAGCGGTCGGCCAGCAGCTCCACGTCGCCCTCGCGCTCGCGCAGCGCGGGCAGGCGCACCGGGAAGATGGCCAGCCGGTAGTACAAATCCTCGCGGAAGCGGCCCGCGGCGACGTCGGCCTTCAGGTCGCGGTTCGTCGCCGCCACCACCCGCACGTCCACCTTCACCGGCCCCGACGCGCCCACCGGCTGCACCTCGCGCTCCTGCAGCACCCGCAGCAGCCGCACCTGCACCGCCTCGCTGATCTCGCCGATCTCGTCGAGGAACACCGTGCCGCCGGCCGCCCCCTCGAACAGCCCCTTGCGGTCGGCGTTGGCGCCGGTGAAGGCCCCCTTCCGGTGCCCGAACAGCTCGCTGTTGAGCAGGCTCTCGGGCAGCGCCGCGCAGTTGATCGCGCAGAACGCGCCCTCGCTGCGCCGGCTGAGCGCGTGTACGTAGCGCGCGGCCAGCTCCTTCCCGGTGCCCGTCTCGCCGTTGACCAGCACCGTCGCGTCCGTCGTCGCCACGCGCGCCAGCTGGTCGAGCGCCCTCTTCAGCGCCGCGCTGTCGCCCAGGATGGGCCGCGGCAGGCGCTGCGCCTTCTTCAGCGCCGCGTTCTCGTCGCGCAGCGCCGCCTCGCGGTCGGCCAGCGCCCGCAGGCGGTGCGCCGCCGCCAGGCTGGCCGCGGCGTGCGTGCCCACGATGCTCAGCCAGGCGAGGTCGTCGGCCAGGAAGGGGCGCCGCTTGCTGTCGACGTGCAGCACCCCGACGCACTGGTCGCCAGCGAGCAGCGGCACCAGCACCGTGCCGGCCAGCCCCGCGACGCTGGCCGGCCCGCCCGCCTCGGGCACGTAGGCCACCACCTCGCGCGTGTCCGCCGCCTGGGCCAGCAGCGTCCCGCTCGGCTGCACGTCGTCGGCGGCGGTCCGCGCCCGCGCGCTGTCGGTCGTCCACGCCCCGTCGGGCCCCCGCCGCAGCACGCTCACCCCGCTGGCGTGCGGGAAGCGGTCGAGCACCGCGTCGGTGATGCGCGCCAGCACCGCGTGCGGCTCGGCCCGCTGCCCCAGATCCCGCAGCAGGCCGAACAGCGCCCGCAGCGTCGGCAGATCCGCCGCGCTGTCGGCCAGCGCCGCGTCGGGATCGACCATCGACCGCCGCGCCACCACCGTGCCGCCGGTCCACGACCCCGCGCCCGGCACCGGCGCCTCGACCACCCGCACCACCACCGGCGTCTGCAGATCCCCGAGCAGCAGGCGATCACCCGCCTGCACCGGCAGCGGCGCGTGGGGCTTCGCCACCGTGCGCTGCCCCGCGCGCTCGACCAGCGAGCCGTTGCGCGACCCCAGATCCTCGAAGGCGTAGCCGTCGCCGTGGCGCACGAGGCGCCCGTGCCGCGACGAGATGCGCGCGTCCGCCAGCACCAGATCGTTGCCGGGCACGCGCCCCATCGTCACGACGGCGCCGCTGAGGCGCATGGGCTCCGAGGCTTCGCCCTCGACGCGCAGGATCAACACGAAGGGTCTCGCGAGCGGGCGGTGCGGTGCATGATCGTCCTCGACTGCATGGGGCTCATCGTCCGTATCGGAGGCCGATGGTGAGGGGCAAGAGGTACGTCACCGCCGCCTGATCGTCCACCGCGCGCAACAGCAGGCCCGGCGCGATCCGCGCGCCCAGCCCGACGTCCCAGGCGATGGGCCAGCTGAGGTCGATCGGCGCCTGCACCGTCGCGCCCCAGAAGGTGTCGTCGGCCACCGCGCCGTCCACGGCGACGTACGCCACCCCCAGCCCGCCGCCCACCGCCAGCCGCAGCGGCCCCAGCGGCGCCTGCCAGCCGGCAGCGGCCCCGAACGCCCACATCTGCAGCCCGTCGACCGCGAAGGCCTGCCCCAGGTGGTCGCTGAACAGCACCTCGCCCTCGACCCACCAGCGCCCGCGCCACAGCACCCCGCCCGACGCCCGCGCGCCCAGCCCGTCCGACCAGCGCTCGGCGTCCTGCCCGAAGAGGGGCAGACCCACGACATCGACGCCCCCCCGCGCGCTCGGCGGCGGCACCGGCGGCGGCCGCTCCTGCGCGATCAGCGCCTGCAGCGCGGGCGGCGCCGGCCCCGGATCGTAGGCCGGCTCGACGGCGAGCAGCGCCCGCACCGCGCGTCGCGCCCGCGCCCGATCGCGGTGCGCCAGGCCGAGCAGCGCGTCGCGCAGCCGCGCCCGCTGCCGCTCGTCGTCGGTGAGATCCCCGGCCAGCGCCTCGGCCAGGCGCTCCTCGGCGCAGGCGTAGTCCAGCTCGGCGTAGCACCGCTCGGCCGCGCGCAGCGCCTCGGCCGCCGGCGAGGCGCCGAGCACGATCCACAGCAGCGCGGGGATCAGCATGGGGCCCATTGAGGTGCAAGTCCCCATTTCACATCGTGGTCGTGGTCGTGGTCGTAGTCGTGGTCGAGCGGGCTGGCGACGCGCTCTGCGAATCGCTCAGCCGTGAAGCGCAGCACGGCCGAGATCTCGGTCCACCGGACACAGCGGGGCCGAGCGAGAGTCGTCCGCAGCGATGGACCACTGGCGGCAGACGCGACGTTCTCGCCGTTTTCGACCACGACCACGACGACGACCACGACCACGAAGCGCGCTGTAGCGGGACTTGCATTGAACTCATTGGAAGACGAAGAACTCACCGCGGGCGACGAAGGTGCCGAAGTGGTTGCGCACCTCGACGGTCAGCGCGTGCCCGCCATCGGCGGCGTTGGCGAAGACGCCCAGGCGCAGCCGCAAGCGGAAGTTCGAGCGGAACTCCCAGTCGCGCACCTCGAGCGCGTCCCCGCCGTCCCAGTCCACCACCGCCCAGCTGGCCGCCGTGCCCGAGCCGTCGTCGGGATCGTCCACGCCGGTGAAGGTGGCCTCGACGATCACCTCGGTCTGCCCGGACGCGAACTGCGGGTCGAAGGCCAGCGTGAACGCGGTCGGATCGCCCTCGCTCAGCGCGGTGCTGTCGCAGGCGGGCGCCAGGACGAGGGCGATGGCGAAGAGGGCGCGCTGCACGCGCCCACCATAGCCGGTCGCCGCCGCTGCCCGGGAGCCTGTTGCGCATGGAGGGGTCGAGCGGGGTGCGTCACCGAAAGCTCGGATCAAGGCGCGGAAGCATGACGATACCCGGCGGTATGGCCTTGCTTTCGCAACGCCGAGCCGAGCATTCGGGGGCGTGCACCGCGAAGTGCCCCGAATGTGCGACAGGCTCCTAAAGACTCTCGGCGTCCTGCAACAGCTCGCGCCGGAAGTCCTGGCGCGTGCGGATCAGGCTGGGCAGCGGCGTCGGCGTGTGGCCCGTCACGACCTCGGCGCCGGGATCCTCGGTGCCGCCGCCCACCTCCTCGGGCCGGAAGGTGTACTCGGTCACCTTCGCGGTGCCGGCGGTGGGCGCCGACGCGGGCGGCTGCTGCTCGGCGAACGCGGCGCCGGCGGTGAGAAGCAGGGCGGAGACGATCAATGTACGCATGGGTCCTCCTCGGTGGTGGGGGCTTGCACGCATCGGCCGGCGGCAGGATCTCACGCCGGGCGTGGGTCGGCTCACGGGCCCGGGATCGACGCCGCCGGGCGCGCCCTTCGCTGCGCGCCCCGCGTCGCCCCAGGCCGCTTCGTCGCTCGGATCGGCCAGCCAGCCTCGGCGCGGCTTGACGTTGGGCGCGCGTTCCGGCTTGATCGCGCGTTTCGCACGTGCCTCAGGAGGCCCGCCGGTGCACGAGACGAGCGAACCCCGCCGCTTCTGGGTCCTGCTGCGCACGCAGCTGTGGCTCGCGGTGGCCTACTTCGCCACCTCGGTGCTCGGCTTCGTCCGCCACACGGACGGCCACGGCGACGACTTCGCCGACATCGCCTACCAGCAGTACCTGGGCACCGTCGTCACCTATCAGCTGCGCGTCGTGCCGGCCTACCTCATCGTGGGCCTCTGCTACGGCCTCTTGCTGTTCCCCCTGCTGCGCAACCGCCGCGCGTTGGCCCAGGTGGCCTGCGGCGCGGGCGGCGTGGGGGCCCACGCCCGCCTGCTGGGCACGCTGGTGCTGGCCGACATCGCGCTCTACGTCCTGTCGATGGGGCCCTTCTTCCAGCGCAGCCCGGGTCTGCTCGACGGCACCGCGCGCAAGATGTCGGTCATCGCGCCGAACCTCGACTACTACGCGCTCTACCGCCTGCACATCCTCGACGCGGCCACGGTGGTCTTCGGCGCGCTGATCCTGTGGGCCGCCCTCTTCTACGCCCGCCGCTGGTGGACGACCGTGCGCGCCGCGCGCCCGAAGACGCGCCCCCTGTGGGCCGCGCCCGCCATCGCGCTGCTGGCCTTCGGCGTCTGGTCGGCCGTGCCCCAGAGCGCGCCCACCGCGCAGGCCGCCCCCGGCGCCGCCGCCGCCCCGCTGAACGTGCTGATCATCGCCAGCGACAGCCTGCGCTACGACCACCTGGGCGTGCACGGCTACCACCGCCAGGACATCAGCCCGAACATCGACGCGTTCGCCGCCGACGCCGTCGACGTACAGAACCTGCACGTCGCCACCGCCAGCACCCTCGAGTCGTGGGTGTCCTTCATGAGCAGCCGTTTCCCGCCCGAGCACGGCGTCCGCTACATGTACCTGCGCCGCGAGCAGGCCGAGAAGGCCTCCCGCCTGCCCGACATGCTGCCGCGCCTGCTGCGGAAGATGGGCTACTACACGACGGTCGTCAGCAACTGGGCGGGCAACTGCTTCAGCCTGGTCGACGTCGGCTTCGAGCACAACCTGGCCAGCGACACCCAGAACTTCGAGTCCTTCATCATGGAGGCCACCATCTGGGCGCACCTGGTGTTCCCGCTCTACTTCTCGAACGACCTCGGCGCGTGGCTGGTGCCCGAGACCAGCCGCATCACCAAGTACGTGCGCCCGGGCGTGCTGACCGAGAAGATGCTGGGCCAGATCGACGCCGCGCAGGGTGAGGGCCGCCCCTTCTTCGGCCTGCTGTTCTACAGCACGACCCACCTGCCCTACTCGGCCAGCTATCCCTTCAACGTGAAGTACGTCGATCCCAACTACCGGGGCCCGCACCGCTACCAGATCGACGTCTCGGTGCACGACCTGATCACCACCGGCTTCGACCCGGATCTGCCGGCCGACACCATCCAGCAGGTCCGCGACCTGTACGACGGCGCCGTCTCGGAGTTCGACCACCACGTGGGCGAGGTCATCGCGGACTTGAAGGCGCGCGGCCTGTACGACCGCACGATCATCATCGTCACGTCGGATCACGGCGAGGATCTCTACGATCCGGGCAGCACCCTGGGGCACGGCACCAACTTCTTCGGCGGCGATCAGAGCACGCGCATCCCCTTCTTCATCCGCGTCCCGGGCGTCACCCAGCCCGGCACGGTCGTCGACGCCATGGCGCGCAACGTCGACCTGGCGCCGACGCTGATGACGCTGCTCGGGGGCCAGCGCCCGGCGACCTGGTCGGGCGCCGATCTGACGCCCCTGCTGACGGGCGAGGCCGACGACCTCGACCTGCCCGTCTTCGCCGAGACCTGCTACCTGTTCTTCCCCAAGAGCAAGGCGCTCGTCGACCTGACCGAGGCCGAGCGCGCCAACCTGCTCGAGTCGAAGGGCGCGCGCGACACGCTCGAGATCGACCGCAGCTTCGACAACAACATGGTGCTGCGCGCCGATCTGCACGACGAGGTCATCGCCACCAAGGACCGCATGGTGCGCACGCGGCGCTGGAAGCTGGTCGAGATCCCCGGCATCGACGGTCCCATCCACCGCCTGTACGACATGAAGGCCGATCCCACGCAGAGCCGCGACCTGTCGCGCGCCCACCCGGCGCTGCGGGCCCGGCTCGCGGCGCTGGTGGCGCGCTACGACGCGGCGGACGTCGCCGACCTGCGCTGGCCCATCGCCGAGGAAGATCCGGCGGCGCTGCCACCCGAGGGCGACTTGACGCGTCCGATACCATGATTCGGCCCGGCTCAGTGCCTGGGCGCGGGCGCGCGTTGCGCGGCGCCTCCCCAACCCGCTAGGGTAAGCAACCATGCGACACCGGACTACACACATCCTCGTCACGCTGGTCGCCTCGGTGGCCTGCTGGGGCTGCGGCGCCGACGACCAGCACGTCGAGGCGCCCGCGAGAGACGCGGGCGCCGCGACGGCCGCCCCGGCGCTCGAAGGCACCCCGAAGATTCAGGACGCGCCGCGCGCGGCGGGGGCGAAGGCGGCCAACGATCCGGCCGCCGTCGACCCCCTGCGGCACCGCGACGATCTGCCGCCGGAGCGCCGGGTGGTGCTGAACATCGACGGCGAGGAGCGCATCGTCGACGAGGCCACCGCCAAGAAGCACGGCTACACGGTCGTGGATCTGCGCCACGACTGGACGCCCTTCATCTTCCAGCCGGTGCTCGGGCCGGACGGGCAGGAGATGGAGAACCGCTACCGGCGCATCTTCATCGGCCTGGCCAACGACGAGACGGACGGCGACGGCAACGACCTGCCGAAGAACGAACGCAACTACCTGGAAGTCTTCGGCATTCCGCCCAGCATCGGCGTCATCCGCAGGCGCTTCGTCGAGGACGCGGCGTCCGAGTGCCTGCAGGCCATCGACTACGCGGCCATCGCCGCCATCGAGGGCATGACCTACCGCAGCAACGCCAAGCAGCGCAGCCACGAGCGCCGCATCAGCGCGCTCGAGAAGAAGCTGAAGGCGGCGATGAAGGAGGCCAAGGTCGACAGCCTCGAGGCGCTGAAGGCCGCGGAGCCGGATCTGGCCGGCGAGATCGACGACGTCGTCGCCGAGCGCAAGGAGCGCGCGGCGATGAAGGCCATCGACCAGCGCCTCGACTGCGACGGGCACGACCACAAGCGGTACCGCCACAAGGACGGCAAGCTGGATCACGGCCTGCGGCTTGCCCTGCGCCGCTTCCAGCGCAAGCACAAGCTCTACGAGCACACCAACCTGCGCAAGAAGACGATGAAGACGCTGGCCACGCCGCCCATCGAGACGAACTTCGCCTCGTTCGAGCGGGCCATGCGCGAGCGCGTGGTGGCCGCGACGTCGATCCTCGAGGACGGCACGGCGAAGGTGGACGGCAAGCCGGTCACCTACGTCGGCAAGGACGGCCGCACCTACGAGGTGCGCAACCTGGTCCAGGAGTTCACCCAGGCCGCCCTCGAGGGCATGGGCGCCGACACCCCGGAGAAGGCGCTGGCCTTCTTCCAGCGCCACCCGCAGGAGGACTTCGAGTGGCTGCGCGTCGGCGTGAAGATGCCGCCGCTGCCCGAGTACCACAGCGCCCACATGGAGCTCGACATGGTGATCGACCGGGGCGACGTCTGGTACGACCCGCCTTGGGACGACGAGGGCAACAAGGTGCGCCAGCCCCGTGCCCGCATGCCCAAGCTCTACCTGTACGCCACCTACCGCGACCAGCGCTTCCCGCTGGTGCGCTGGCCGACCACCATCGGCGGGTGGCGGGCCGAGATGGCGGGCAACGGCTACGAGTACTTCAAGTACAAGGGCAGCGACGTGGGCGAGCGGGTCATCCGCAAGATCATCAGCGGCCCGACCTGGATCCCACCCAAGACCACGCCCCTGCGCAGCCTGGCCAAGCGCCGCTACGTCAACGGCAAGGCCCAGAACATCGTCAACTACGACGAGATGGGCCCCGGCTACCTGTCGGCCTATGGGCTCGTCGCCGGCTACTTCGTCATCCCCGGCCGCGACGGCCGCCCGGATCACGACCGCGGCATCCGCGCGCACGGCTCGTCGGACTTCATGTCCATCCGCAGCCCGCTGCGCTTCAGCCACGGCTGCCACCGCCTGCTGAACCACCACGCGGTGCGCCTGTACGGCTTCATCCTCAACCACCGGCACATGGTGGTGGACGGGGATCAGGAGCTGAACCACACGCGCCAGTTCTTCTACAAAGACCACGTCTACGAGGTGCGCGTGCCGTCGCGCGGCTTCCAGTACCGGCTGGAGCCGCCGATGGAGGTCAACGTCCTGCCCGGGCGCATCCGCAGCGAGGCGCGCAAGCCGCCCGAGGGGCTGGTGAAGATCCCCGGCACGGCCTACCCCAGCGGCATGCCGGGCGACAAAGAAGGCGACGAGGGCGATCGCACCGGCGGGGGCGGCGGCGCCGACGAGGAGGACGCGTGAGCAAGCGCGTTGGGGCAGCGCTGCTGGGCTTCGGCCTGGCCCTGGTGCTGGGCACCTGGGCGATGGCGCAGGACGCAGGCAAGGACGCCGGGGCGCCCAAGGCGCCGAAGCCCACGGTCACGCTGTCGATCGGCAGCATCCCGTCGGGCGCGACGGTCTACCACGGCCGGAAGAACCTGGGCACCACGCCGCTGAGCGTGACGCGCAAGCGCGACAGCGGGCCGCTGGATCTGGTGGTGCGGCGCGGCGGCTATCTGGCCGTCAGCACGCGCGCCTACACCTTCCACGACGACAGCCTGACCGTGCGGCTGACGCCGGTGAGCCAGGCCCACACGCTCTACGGCTACAAGGAGCCCCTGCCGCCGGACGGCGGGCTCGAGGACGCCCGCGACGAGGACGCGCCCGACGGCGGGGTCGCCGCGCCGGCGCCCCCGCCGGGCACGCCGACCCCCGCCCCCGGCCCGCGCTGAGCCGGCGCCGATCGCCGCGAACGCGCCCGCCGCGCGCCCCGGCGCGCGCCCCCCTTCAGCACGCTTGAGACGGCCCCGGCGACGTGGCACAAGCGGCCCATGCTGCTGACGCTCTCCATCAAGGACTTCGCGATCATCGACCACCTCGAGCTCGACCTGGGCTCGGGACTGACGGTGATCACCGGCGAGACCGGCGCCGGCAAGTCGGTGCTGATCGACGCGCTCAACCTGGTGCTCGGTGGGCGCGCGCGCACCGAGGTCATCCGCACCGGCGCCGACGCCGCGCGCGTCGAGGCGCTCTTCGACCTGCGCGACGCGCCTGGCGCCCGCGAGCGGCTCGTGCACGCCGGGCTCGACGCGGGCGACGAGCTGGTCGTGCGCCGGCAGGTCAGCCGCTCGGGCCGGCACAAGGTGTACCTCAACGGCCAGCTCGCGACGGTGAACACGCTGGCGCAGGTCACCGCCGGGCTGGTCGACATCTCGGGCCAGCACGAGCACTACAGCCTGCTGCGCAGCGAGGCGCACCTCGAGCTGCTCGATCGCGTGGCCGGGCTGGGCGCGCTGCGGGCCGAGGTCGAGGCCGCGCACGAGGCGGTGGCCGTGATCGACGCGCGCATCGCCGAGCTGAAGTCGAAGCAGCGCGACCGCGCCGACCGCGAGGACTTCCTGCGCTTCCAGCTCGACGAGCTGCACAAGGCGAAGCTGGACGATCCCGAAGAGGAGGAGGCGCTCGAGCGCGACGCGCGCCGGCTGGGCAACGTCGAGAAGCTGCGGGTGGCCGCCGCGCAGGCCGAGGACGAGCTGTACGGGGCGAAGGGGGCGGCCGCCGAGCGGCTGGCGCGCGCGGTGCGGCACGTCGAGTCGCTGGTGGACGTGGACGCCGATCTCGCGCCGCTGCTGGACGACCTGAACTCGGCGCTGGCCATCGCCGAGGACGCCGGCCGCACGCTGGGGGACTACGCGCGCGACCTCGACGCCGATCCCGACCGGCTCGAGACCATCCAGACGCGCCTGCAGCAGCTCGCGCGGCTGCGGCGCAAGTACGGGGCGACGCTGGTCGAGGTCATCGACCGGATGCGCGAGATGGAGGCCGAGCTGGCTGACCTGGCCGGCGGCGAGGACGCCCTGGGCGACCTGGGCAAGCAGCGGGCGGCCAAGGCGCAGACGCTGCGCGGGGTGGCCGAGAAGCTGACGGCGGCGCGGCGCGCGGGCGGCGACAAGCTGGTCGAGCAGGTGATGGGGGAGCTGAAGGATCTGGGCATGGCCAGCGCGGTGCTGGCGGTGGATCTGCAGCCGGTGGCCTCGGGCGTCGAGATCGACGGGCGCTTCGTCGGCGCGCGCGGCGCCGACCGGGTGGAGTTCCTGCTCAGCGCCAACCCCGGCGAGGTGCCGCAGCCGCTCAGCCGCATCGCCAGCGGCGGCGAGCTGTCGCGCTTCATGCTGGCGGTGAAGACGGTGATCGCGGCGCGCGATCCCGTGGCGACCTACGTGTTCGACGAGGTCGACACCGGCGTCGGCGGGCCCACGGCGGTGGCCATCGGCGAGAAGCTGCAGGCGGTCAGCGCCAGCCGCCAGGCGCTGTGCATCACGCACCTGCCCCAGATCGCGGCGATGGGGCGCACGCACTGGTACGTCGACAAGGCCATCGAGGGCGAGCGCACGCGCAGCCGCGTGACGGTGCTGAACGAGGACGGCCGAGTGGAGGAGCTGGCGCGGATGCTGGGCGGCGCGAAGGTGACGAAGACGACGCGCGCGCACGCCCACGAGCTGCTGCAGCACGCGCAGAAGGGCTGAGGCGGTCCCCGTCTCGGCCGCCCGCGCGACGACGTAACCCCGCGATGAGTCACGTCCTCGCCGATTGAGGCTGATTCGCCGCGACCCGCTCTGCTAGCGTTTCCGCCTCGCGCCAGGGGAGAGACGCCATGCGCCCGCTCACCGGATTCGCCCTGCTGTTCGTCGCCGTCGCCTTCACGGGCTGCCTGTCCGAGGACGACGGCGACGAGACGCCCCCCTCGACCTTCGACATGTTCGCCGGCAACGGCGGCGGCGGCGTGCCCGGCGCGGGCGGCGTGCCCGGCGCGGGCGGCGTGCCCGGCGCGGGCGGCGTGCCCGGCGCGGGCGGCGTGCCCGGCGCGGGCGGCGTGCCGGGCGCCGGCGGCGAGCCCGGCGCCGGCGGCGAGCCCGGCGGCGCGCCCTGCGTACGCACCTTCGTCTACCGCCACCCCGCCGGCCCCGCGCCCAGCGAGGTGCGGCTGGGCGGCAGCTTCGAGGGCTGGCAGGGACAGGTCACGTTGGCCGACGCCGACGGCGACGGCTTCTGGACCGCCGAGGTGTCCCTGCGCCCGGGGCAGCACACCTACAAGTTCATCGTCGACGGCGCCTGGCTGCCCGATCCCGACAACCCCACGCGGGTGGACGACGGCGAGGGCGGCTTCAACAGCGTCCTGACGCAGACCTGCCCCTTCGAGGCCGAGTGCCTCACCGACGCCGAGTGCGGCGGCGAGACCCCGTACTGCCGCTTCTACGCCTGCGGCGCCGAGGACGCCCCCGGCTGCGACTGCCCCGCCCCGCAGATCTGCGACGTCCAGGGCAACTGCGTCGAGCCGCCGGCGCCCGAGTGCGACGCCGACAACCCCTGCGCCGCCCCGCTGGTGTGCCGCGAAGGCGCCTGCGAGCCCGAGTGCCAGCAGGACGCCGACTGCGCCGAGCCCGACGCCATCTGCCGCGACCTGCAGTGCTTCGTGCCCGAGTGCCAGTCCGACGCCGACTGCGACCGCTCCACCGAGTCGTGCGTGCAGCAGGCCTGCGCCGACAAACCCTGCAACCAGATCGTCTTCACCTACGACGCCGGCGACCGCATGCCCACGGCCGTCCACCTGGCCGGCAGCTTCAACGGCTGGGATCCCGAGGCCACGCCCATGGAGTTCCTGGCCGACGACGGCGTGTGGTTCGCCCGCGTCGAGCTGCAGAACGGCCCCACCAGCTACAAGTTCGTGCTGACGCTGCCCGGCGGCGTCGAGTGGATCGAGCCGCCCGACGCCGACGCCTACGAGGACGACGGCTTCGGCGCGCGCAACGGGGTGGTGCTGGTCGACTGCATGGTCGAGCCCGGCCAGCCCGGCCAGTGCGGCGACCTCGAGGCCTTCGACTGGCGCGACGCGGTGATGTACTTCGCGATGGTCGACCGCTTCTACGACAGCGACGGCCAGGTCGATCCGGTCCCCGGCGTCAGCGGCGGCGACGCCGCGCGCGGCCCCAGCGGGCAGTACGAGGGCGGCGATCTCAACGGCGTCACCGCCAAGCTGCCCTACCTCGCCGACCTGGGCGTCACCGCCGTCTGGCTCAGCGCGCCCTACGACAACCGCGACACCGCCGGCGAGGCCATCGACCCCAACTCGGATCCCCACACGTACAGCGGCTACCACGGCTACTGGCCGTCGCCGCCGAACGTCGACTACAGCGATCCCGAGAACCCCTCGCCCACCCCCGTGGTCGAGTCGCGCATCGGCACCGCCGACGACCTGCGCGCCTTCGTCGACGCCGCCCACGACAGCGACATGAAGGTGCTGTTCGACTACGTGATGAACCACGTCGACGTCGACAGCGGCCTCTACCAGGCCCACCCCGACTGGTTCGCCCGCCGCGACGGCCGCTTCGCCAACTGCGGCCGCGAGAACCTGTGGGACGATCCCTTCTGGGGCACGCGCTGCGCGTTTACCGACTACCTGCCGCCCTTCGACTTCGACAACGACGCCGCGCGCGCGTGGTCGGTCAACGACGCCCTGTGGTGGGCCAAGCACTACGGCATCGACGGCTACCGCCTCGACGCGATCAAGCACGTGCCGCTGCAGTGGCTGCAGGATCTGCGCGCCCGGCTGAACGACGAGATCGAGGATCCCGCCGGCGGCCGCTTCTACCTGGTGGGCGAGACCTTCGCCTACGACGACCGCGACCTGCTGAAGCGCTACGTCGACCCCGACACCCTGCTCGATGGGCAGTTCGACTTCCCGTTCAAGAAGCAGGTGTGCCAGGGCCTGTTCCGCCCCGAGGGCGGCCTCGACGGCTTCGCGGCGTGGATGAGCGGCAACGACAGCTTCTACGGCCCCGGCGCCATCATGACCACGTGGATCGGCAACCACGACATCCCGCGGGCGATCCACTTCGCCAGCGGCGAGCTGGGCAGCTGCACCGAGGGCAGCAACCCCGGCAACGGCTGGAACGGCGACTTCCGCCAGCCCCAGGGCGACGCCGCCTACGAGCGCCTGGGCCTGGCCTTCGCGGTCATGATGACCAACCCCGGCATCCCGCTGATCTACTACGGCGACGAGATCGGCCTCGCCGGCGGCGGCGATCCCGACAACCGCCGCACCATGCCCTGGGACGACGCCGCCCTGCTGCCCGCGCAGGCCGCCCTGCGCGCCAACATCGGCGCCCTCGCCCGCATCCGCGCCGACAACAAGGTGCTGGCCCGCGGCCGCCGCATCACGCTGTCGAGCAGCCGCGACACCTGGGTCTACCGCATGACCGGCTGCGGCGGCGGCGACGTCACCATCGCCATCAACCGCGCCGACGATGCCCGCGGCGTCACCCTGCCCGCCGGCGAGTACGTCGATCTGATGACCGACGCCGTGGTATTGGGCGGCGAGCGCCAGCTGCCGCCGCGCAGCTTCCTGGTCGTCCGCGCGGACTGACGCGGCGTCCTACGCGCCCGATCGCGGCGGCCCCGCGGGCCGTCGCCGTCGCCGTCGGGCTTTCAGCGGTCGCCCCAAAGCTGGTAGCTGATAGCCCGTCACGACGCCGAACAGTCGGCCGGACGTGCACCGGCCGAGGGACGCCACCGCATGAAGAACGCACCGCTCCTCCTGCTCGTCGCGCTCGCCGCGGCGGGCTGCGATCCCGAGACGAAGACGACGCTGCCGCCCAAGCCGGACGCCGGCGAGCGGTTCGATCAGGGCTTCCAGCCGCGCATGGACGCGGCCACGCCGCGCCGGGACGCCGAGGTCGATCTCGACGTGTCGGTCGAGGACATGGGCCCGATGGTCGACGGGGCGATGGGCGACGCCGACGCCGCGGACGCGATCATCGACGCCGAGCCGGTCGACATGGGCCCGGCGGGCGGGCCGCCGCCGCGCTCGCGGGCGGTGGTGCTCAGCGGCAGCAACGACGCCTGGGTCGCCTGGGCGCGCGGCGGGCGCCTGCTGGCGCGGCGCCTGCCCGACGGAGGCGAGCCCGGCCCGGTCATCGACGTCGCCGAGGCGGTCGATCTCAGCGGCCCGCTGCTGGGCTCGCGCACGCGCAGCGGCCCGCCCTGGGTGCTGCTGCCCGATCCGCTGACCCGCGAGCTGCACG
>JAUHXL010000135.1 GCA_030426945.1 bacterium | reverse complement strand
GGCTGGACCCGGGGGCAGCGGTCGGCGAACCGGCAGCTCGTCGGGAAGGCCCGCGGCGGCGGCACGGCGCCGGGGATGGCCCAGAGGCGCCCGTCCGGCCCCGGCGGCGTCGCGCCCGGCACCGCGCGCAGCAGGCCGCGGGTGTAGGGGTGGCGGGGCTGGGCGAAGAGGTCGTCCACGGTCGCGCGCTCGACCACCTGCCCCGCGTACATCACCACCACCCGGTCGACCCACTGCGCCACCAGCCCAAGGTCGTGGGTGATGAGCAGCAGGGCCATCTCGCGCGCCCGTCGCTGGCGCGCGAGCAACGCCATGAGCTGGGCCTGGATGGTCACGTCCAGCGCGGTCGTCGGCTCGTCGGCGATCAGCAGCGTCGGATCGCAGGCCAGCGCGATGGCGATCACCACCCGCTGCCGCATCCCCCCCGAGAGCTGATGCGGATAGGCGCGGGCGCGGTCGGTCGCCGCGGGGATGCCCACCTGCCCCAGCAGCTCGATGGCGCGCGCGCGCGCCGCCGCGCGGCTCAGGCCGCGGTGGCGCCGCAACCGCTCGGCGATCTGCTCGCCCACCGGGTACACCGGGTTGAGCGCGCTCATCGGATCCTGAAAGACGAAGCCCACCTCGCGGCCGCGCAGCCGGCGCAGGGCCCGCGCGTCCAGCTTCAGCACGTCCTGCCCGCCGATGCGCAGGACGTCGCCGACCACGCGGGCCGGCGGGCTGGGCAGCAGCCGCAGCAGCGCGCGCGCGGTGACGCTCTTGCCGCAGCCGCTCTCGCCGACCAGCGCGACGGCCTCCCCGGCGTGGACCTCGAGGGCGACCTCGTCGACCACGGGCAGCGGCCCTTCGGCCGTCTCGAAAGAGACGCCGAGGCCAGCCACCTGCAGGACGGGCGAGGCGCTCAAGCGTCGCGCAGATCCGCCAGCAGCTCGTCGGGATCCACCAGGCCGCGGCGGGCGAGCTGGCGCACCAGCCCCACCAGCAAGCGGCCCATGCCGGAGCGCGTGTGGCTCAGGGTGCGGTCGAGCGCGGCGAAGAACTCGTCGCCGGCGGGCGGCGTGGTCGCTTGCCCGTAGCGGTCGAGGTAGCGGGCGATGACCTCGTCGGCTTGGGCGTCCCCCTCGTCGAGGTCGTTCACGAAGCGCTCGAGCAGTCCGCGCAGGTCGAGGCGCTCCTCCCGATCATCGACCACGCCCGGCGGCGTCGGCGGCTCCGACACGGCGGCCGGGGCGGGGGATGGCGCCGACGAGGCCCGCACCGGCGGCGGCAAGGGCGCCGAGGGGCGGCGCGACGCCTGGAGCGGCGCAGGGGTCGGCGTCGCGAACGGATCGAGGGCGGGGGGGGGCTCGGGCGGCGTGCTGGCCGTCCGCGCGCGCAGGCTGGGCGGCAGCGGCGGCAGCGGCTTGGGCCGCTTGTTCTGGGCGGTCGGCGAGGGCCCGCGGGGCAGCGGCGGCAGCCCGCCGCTCGGGGTCGGGCCCACGGGCGGCGGTCGGCCGCTGGCGGGCTCGCCCGCGGACGGTCGGGGCGGGCGCTTCATCATGCCGAAGCCCCGCCGAGCGCCGGGGGGCGCGCTCGGGGTGGGGGGCGGCGCCAGATCACCTTGGCCGACCACCGACTGCGTCGCCGACGAGTCGAGCAGGCTCATCAGATCGGCGCCCAGCTGAGGGGCCGACGATCCGCCGTGTGGCGCCGGCGGTGCGGGTGAGGATCCGTGGTGGGGGGCGGTGGCGCGCGCGCCGAAGGCGCCGCCGTCGTGCTCGAAGAGGTCGGCGTCGAGCACGTCGTCGTCGAGCCCCGACCCGGCATCCAAGGACGGGCCGGCGGCCGTCGGCCCGTCGTCGGCCAGCGCGGAGAGGTCCGTCACGCCGAAGTCGAACATGTCGGTCGAGGCGTCGGCGCCGGCGCTGCTGGTTTGCTGTGTCGGGGCGGTGCCGCCCGCCCCGCTCGCCTTGGCGTGCGCCTTGGTGGCCGGCGTCGAGGCCGGCACGGGCTCCGGCCCGGGCACCGGCGGACCGCCGTAGTGGCGCTGAATGGCGGCGCGGATCGCGCGCGCCGAGGCGACCAGGGGTCGGATGCGCAGGCGCGCCTGGCGGGTCACCCGCTTGATCGCCTTGACGTCCGAGGGGTTGGCCATCGCGACGTGCAGGTGCTCGCCGGTGCGGCTCCGCTCCACCTCGACCGGCAGCAAGAAGTGCTCGACGCACAGCTCGCGCGGCACCAGCGACAGCGCGCGCTGATCCGGCTGCACCCGGTCCAGGTTGATGCCGGGCAGGTTCAGGGCCTTCGAGATGGTCTGCAGCATCGTCTCTTCGTCGACGTGCTGGCGGGTGACGAGCACCTCGCCCAGATCGACCGGCTGCCCCTCGACCTCGTGCAGCACCCGGTCGAGGGCGCCCCGCTCCAACACGTTGGCGCGGACGAGGATCTCGCCGAACCTCAGCTTATCGCTCACCGGCACGCCCCTCCCGAAGACCGGGCGATGTTAACGGTCGGCGCACCGAGGCGAAAGGATGCCCGCACCGCGTCACAGGCGTTCGACCTCGATGCCCCGCGGCGGGGACAGCTCGAAGGCCGCGTCGGGCAGGTCGGGGTTCAGGCGGTGATCCACGACCTCGACGTCGATGCGCAGATCCTCCTTGGGCGCCTCGAAGCGCAGCCGCTGAGGCAGCGCGTCCGCCCCGGCGCCATCGAAGCGGCCCAGCTGCGCCTTCCAGCGCACCGCGTCGCCCTGCCACACGGTGGTCTGCACCACGCGCAGCCCGGCGGGCTCGAAGTGGATGCGCTGGCGGCCCCGTGGCCCCTCCAGATCCAGCCGGTACCATCCCTCGTCGGCGTCCCAGCCCACCTGCGCCGCCGTGTGGGGCATCACCGGCACCACCCCACGCAGCAGGGCGTTCAGCTCGTGCGGTTCGAGCCTTATGGGCATCAGGCGGGCCATGTTGTTCGGCGTCGCGGGGCCGGTGAAGAAGCGGTGCTCGTCCAGCGCGTAGATGCTCAGCCGCTCGCCGTCGCTCACCAGCGTCGACAGGGGCTGATCGAAGGGCGACAGCGAGTCGACGCGCAGGTGATCCGGCCGGCGCACCGCGACCAGCTGGCGCAGCTTCACCCGCTCGTCCTTGCGCCACACCTCGAGGCGCAGCTGCGCGGTCAGGCTCTCCACCTTGGCCCCGCGCGCGGCGACCGCGGCCAGCAGCCGCGTGGGATCGTCGTCGAAGTCGTCGGGGCGGGTGAACCGGCCGGGGCAGCCGGCCAGCAGGGTGGCCGTGGCCGTCAGGATCAGGGTGCGCAGGGGCGCGCGGAGCATCCTCACCTCGTCTTCCGGCCCTTGCCGCGGCGCACCGCGTCGCGGCGGGCGGTGTACTGGGCGCGCGTGGCGTCGTCGCGGGCGTGCTTCACGGCCAGCTCGTAGTGGGGCAGGGCGTCGGCCACGCGACCCTGCGCGGTCAGCACCTCGGCGAGGTGGAACTGGATCTCCCCCTCTTCGGGCTGCGCCTCCACGGCCCGCCGCAGCTCGGCCTCGGCCTCGGTCAGCTTGCCTCGCCGGAACAGCACCCAGCCCAGCGAGTCGATCACCGCGCCGTCGTCCGGCCGGACCCGCAGGGCGCGCCGGATGTAGTCCTCGGCCTGCTCGAGGTTCTCGCCCCGGTCGGCCCAGGTGTAGCCCACGTAGTTGAGGGCGCCGGCGTGGGCCGGATCAATCTCGATCACCCGCATCATGGACAGCAACGCGCCGGCCTCGTCGCCCTGCGCCTGGATCACCAGCCCCAACAGGAAGTGCAGGTTGGCGTCGTCGCCGAAGCGCGCGGTGCCGCGGGCCAGCAGCACCCGCGCCTCCGGCAGGCGATCCGCCGCCCGCAGGGCGCGCGCGAGCTCGAACAGCACGTCCGGCCGGTCGGGCGCGCGGGCGTGCGCCGCCTGCAGCGGGGGCACGGCGTCCTTCGCCCGCCCGTCGGCGAGCAGGCTGAGCCCGATCAGCCGGAGCGCGTCCAGCCGCTCTTCGGCGTCCTCGGGCACCTGCTCGAGCTGCGCGCGCGCCTCGTCGCCGCGGCCCACCTCGAGCAGCACCCGGGCCAACATCACCCGCGGGCGGGGCGCCTCGGGGTGCTCCGCGATCAGCCACTCGAGCTCGTTGGCCGCGGCCAGCAGATCCTTCTGCTGGGCGAGGATGGTGGCCACCATCAGGGAGCCGGTGACGCCGTCGTCGTCGGCCTTCAGCACGCGGCTCGCCGCCCGCCGGGCCGTGGCGCGATCACCGCCGTCGAGGGCCAGGGCCACCACGCGCTTGTCGAGATCGGCGTGATCGGGGTGATCCGGATCGAGCGTGACGGCCTGGTCGAGGGCCTGCGCCGCGGCGGCCGAGCGGTTGTCGGCGGCCAGCAACAGGCCCAGGCGGTACCAGGCCACGGCCAGCGTCGGATCCAGGGCCGTCGCCTTCTCGTACGACCGCGCCGCCGCATCGGGCTCGGCGGCGAGCTCGTCGAGGCGGCCCCGACCGAACCAGAGGGCGGCGCGCTCCGGGTGGGCCTCGAGGGACTCCGCGTAGAGCGCGCGGGCGCTCTCGAGTTGGCCCTGCGCGACCAGCGCCTCACCCAGCGCGGCGGCGGCCTCGGGATCCTCGGGCGCCAGGGCGTGGGCGCGGCGCGCCCGCTCGGCGGCCTCCACCCACTGGCCCAGGCGGCCGTGCGCGCGCGCGGCCGCCAGCCACAGCGAAGGGGCGTCGGGATCGAGGGCCGTGGCGGCGTCGTAGCGCGCCGCGGCGTCGTGCAGGCGACCCTGGCGTTCGAGCAGGCCGGCCTCGGTGAAGGCGCGGAAGGCGGCGGGATCGGGTTGGCCGGGCGGCGGATCGGGGGCGGCGCCGCAGCCGACCAGCGCCAGCGTCAGCGCCACCGCCCAGGCCAGGGCGGGGGCGCTGAGGTGGCCCGGCGGGCGGTCGAGTCGGCCAAAATCGCGCATGAAAGCGCACCCTACCTTCGGTCGTCAAGGGAATCAACGCGCGGATTTGCCCGTCGCCGGGGGCCGTTGCTAGGCTCGAACCGTTGACTGGTCTCGAGGAGTCGCCACGCCGACAACGTCCGAACGGACGAATAGACGGGAAACATGGCCAGGTACGGCCCGGAGTCTTCGCATGGAACGTGATGATGCCCCGCCTTTGAGCACCGATCCCGGTGCGCTGTCTCTCTTCTTCGAAGACAGCGTGCGCAACACGTTGAACCAGCAACAGCTCGACATCGACGACCACACGCAGGCCTATCTGGTCAATCTGCTCACCCAGTTCACTCAGCGGGAGGCGCTGCGCACGGACAAGGACCAGGATCTGCTGGATCATCCCCTCGCGCTTCAGGTCCTTAGCGCGCGCACCGCAGAGACCGCCCGTCGCTTCCACATGCTGCGCCAGGTGGGCGACGTCAGCCTCTACATGACGGGCTTCTTCTCCGAGCGCCTGCAGCGCGGCCTCGTGGACACCACCTACTACGTCGACGTCGGCGCGGGCGCCTACCGCCACGCCGCGCGCAGCATCAGCGGGCCGGGGGACAACCCGTTCCGCCGCCTGTACGAGGAGCTCGCCGCGCGCTTCGTGGATCTGATGCACGTGCTGAACGCGGTCAGCGCGCGGTGCTTCCGCGCCGACGCCGACATCCTGCGGCTGTACGACCGGTACCTGGCCACCGGCAGCGAGCGCCTCGCCGCGCAGCTGTCGGCGCTGGGCGTCACCGTGGGGCCGCGCGCCGGCCTGGCGCACTGAGGTGCGGGGGGCGGACTGCGCCGTCGCTGGTCAGGTGCGCCGCCTGCAGGCGCGGTTGAGCAGCCTCTACGCGCTCGATCTGCCGGTGGACGCGGCCGACTTCGTCGTCGACGACGCGGGCCGCGCGGCGCTGGCCGACGCGCTGGGCGGTGCGCCCTCGGCCGATCGCGAGTCGCTGTGGGTGCACGAGGAGGCGGGCGACCTCAACGTCGCGCTCTGCGTCGCCGACGAGCTGGCCGGCGGGGACGCCCTCGACGACGCCGATCTCGATCGGTACTGCGCGCTGCTCGAGGGGGTCAGCCACCTGATGTACCTGTTCGACCGCGCCCTGCGCCGGGTGCGCCTGACGCTGCTCGAGATGGAGCTGCAGGCCGAGGTCGACAAGTTCCTGACCACCTGGTTCGCGCGCCATGACGCCCAGGTGCCCGTGTCGCCGGGCGCGCTGCGCCATCGATTGTTCGTGCAGGTGACCATCCCGCCCCGCCGCGACGCGTCGGAGGAGGCCCGCTATCGCGCGGCCAACCGCTACGCCGCGCGCTACTGCGGCCACCTGCAGCGACGCTATCTGCGCGGGGGGCAGGTCCACGCGATGCTCGCCGAGGTGCGGCGCTTCTGGCGGATGGATCAGACGAGCAAGATCGCGCACATCGAGGCCTGCTGACGGCATCGACCGATCGTCAGGCCACCGGCCACCACTGACGCTCGGTGCTGCGCGGGCGGACGAGGGCCTCGGCGGCCAGGCGATCCGCGACGGCGCCGGGAGGCTCGCCGGCCGCGTCGCTCTCGTCGAAGATGCGGCGCACCGTCTCGCCGATGCGCTCGACGGCGCGCTGCACCGTCTCGATCGGGTCGAAGGCCATGTCGAGGAAGTAGGCCGCGCCCAGCGCGACCGCGCCGGCGTTCACCGCGTAGTCGGGGGCGTAGCGGATGCCCCGCGCGTGTAGGGCGGCGTCGGCCGCGGCGTCGGCCAGCTGGTTGTTGGCCGCGCCGACGACGACGGCGCAGCGCAGCCGGTCGATGGTGCCCGGGTGGAGGACGCCGCCGACCGCGCAGGGGCTGAAGACATCCACGTCGAGGTCGTAGATGGTCGCCGGATCGACCAGGGTGACGTTCTCCGCCGCCGCGAAGGCGGCGCACCGCGCCGGGGCGATGTCGCTGGCGAACACCACCGCGCCGGCGCCGGCGAGGCTCCGCGCCACGCGACCCCCCATGGCGCCGAGGCCCTGGACGGCCACGCGGACCCCGCCCAGATCGGACGCGCGCCCGGCCGCGCGCAGAGCGGCGCGCATCGCCTCGACCACGCCGTCCGCGGTGGCGCCGGCCAGATCCAGCTTCTGATCATCGGGCACGGCGACATAGCGCGTCGTCTCGCCCACGTGCGCCAGATCCGCGGGCGTCATGCCCAGATCACCCGAGGTGTAGAAGCGGCCGGCCAGGCTCTCGACGTAGCGGCCGAGCGCGCGCAGCATCGCCGGGCGATCCGTGATGCCCGGATGATCGATGAAGACGCCCTTCGCGCCGCCGGCGTTGAGGCCGGCCAGCGCGCACTTGCGGCTCATCGCCTCGGCCAGGCGGACGCCGTCGTCGAGGGCGGTGGCCTCGTCGGGATACGGCACCAGGCGGATGCCGCCGATGCCCGGCCCCCGCGTCGTGTCGTGGATCACGACGTAGCCCAGGAGACCCGTCGCCGGGTCGTAGATCGCGACGACCTCTTCGAGGTCGTGCGCGCGCATCGTCTGCAACAGATCCACGGGCCCTCCGGCCGGCTTGGCACGCGCGCGATGATACGTCACCATACGCGCCATGCCCAACGTCCTCGTCCTGAACTGCGCGCCGCACGAGGTACGCGTCGGCCTGCTCGAGGACGGCCGCGTCGCCGAGATCTTCGTCGAGCGGCGCAAGGACGCCAGCCTCGTCGGCAACATCTACAAGGGGCGGGTGCTGCGGGTGTTGCCCGGCATGCAGGCCGCGTTCGTCGACATCGGCCTCGAGCGGGCCGCGTTCCTGTACGTCGCCGACGTGGTCGATCCCCGCCGCGACAGCAGCTCGAACACCGTCAGCGAGGCCCGCACCGACCTGGCCCACCGGCCCATCCAGAGCCTGCTGCACGAGGGGCAGGAGCTGATGGTGCAGGTGTCCAAGGAGCCCCTCGGCACGAAGGGCGCCCGGGTGACCAGCCACGTCAGCATCGCGGGCCGCCACCTGGTGTACATGCCGACGGTCGATCACGTCGGCGTCAGCCGGCGCATCGTCGACGACGAGGAGCGCCGCCGGCTGCGCGAGATCCTCGAGGCGCTCGTGCCTCAGGGCGGGGGCTTCGTCGCCCGCACGGCCGCCGAGGGGCGCACGCCGGAGGAGCTTCGGGCCGATCTCGAGTTCCTGCGGCAGGTGTGGAACGACATCCTCACCCGCAACGAGTCGGGCAGCGCGCCGGCGACCCTCTACGAGGATCTCGATCTGGTGCTGCGCTCGGCGCGCGACCTGGTCACGCCGGAGCTCGAGGCCATCCACGTCGACGACGAGTCCGAGTTCGAGCGCCTGACCCGCTTCATGCGCCGCTTCATGCCGCGCTACATGGATCGGGTGAAGCACTACCCCGGGCCGGAGCCCATCTTCGACGCCTACGGGGTCGACATCGAGCTGCAGCGCGCGCTGGGTCGCAAGGTCTGGCTCAAGAGCGGCGGCTACCTGATCATCGACCAGACCGAGGCGCTGTGCGCGGTGGACGTGAACACCGGGCGCTTCGTCGGCAAGCGCAACCTCGAGGAGACCATCACCCGCACGAACCTCGAGGCGGTGCAGGAGATCGTGCGCCAGCTCCGCCTGCGGAACATCGGCGGCATCATCATCATCGACTTCATCGACATGGAGAAGGAGTCGAACCGGAACAAGGTGTTCGGCGCCCTCAGCGAGGCCCTCCAGGCCGACCGCGCGCGCACCAACATCCTCAAGATCAGCGAGCTCGGCCTCGTCGAGATGACCCGCAAGCGGGTGCGAGAGTCCTTGTCCCGCTCCCTGTCCGAGCCCTGCTTCTACTGCGACGGCTCGGGTCTGCTGAAGAGCCGCACCACGATCGCCTACGAGATCTACCGGACCGTCCTGCGCGAGGCCTGCGTGCTCGACGAGCCGACCGTACGCATCGGCGCGCACCCGCGCGTCGCGCAGCTGCTGCTCGAGGACGAGCGCTCGATGCTCGCCGAGCTCGAGGCGCGGGTGGACAAGCGCATCGAGGTCGAGGCGCGGCCCGACTTCCACCTCGAGCACTACGAGCTCGCGACGCGCCCGGCCGCCGCCGCGACGGAACAGGCGGGAGGCTGAGATGGATCGCCGCAGCGGGGATCGCCAGACCATCAATCAGGAGTTCGCGAGCCTCGAGCAGTTCCGCTCGGAGTTCGCGAGCGACATCTCGACCACCGGCTGCTTCATCCGGTCGCCCCGGCCCCTGCCCGTCGGGACGCAGGTGGCCCTGAAGTTCACGGTCATCGAGGGGGGGCTGGCGATCATCGAGGGCACCGGCGAGGTGGTGCGCAGCGTGCGGCCGCCGACCGACAATCCGGGCATGGGCGTGCGCTTCATCGAGCTGACGCCGGCCTCGGCGGCCACGTTGGCGCAGATGCTGGGCCCCGTGCCGGCGGACGCGCTGACCGTGGATGCGCCCGACGCCGATCCGCCCGACGACGGCGCCTGATCGGTCGCCCCGGTCAGGGTCGGTCGGAGCGCCGACTCTCCCGCCCGCTCAACAGCGCGGTCAGCTCCCGATAGGCCTCGTTCACTTCGAGCGCGCGGGTGTGTGCTTTGGCCTCCGCCACGGGATCGTGGGCGAAGCGATCCGGGTGCGTCGCCCGCATCTGCTTGCGCCACGCGGTCTTGACCTGCGCGAGCGTCGCGTCGGACTTCAGCCCGAGCACCGCGTAGTAGTGCTCGGCGTCGCGGGCGCGCACCGCCTGCCGCTGGGCCTTCTCGGCGTGGGCCTGCACCTTCTGGATCCAGGCCCATAGATCCGCCTCGGCCTCGTCGAAGCGCTCCTCGAAGGCCTCGCGCGCCTCCTTGAGCACCACGCGCGCGGCGTCCACGCGGCGCTTCACCTCGGGCTGGCGCAGGGCGGCGTCCACCGCGCGGCGGCCCGCTCGACGTCCGGCCTTGGCGAGGCGCTCGATCAGGCTGCTCACGTCGCCCCCTCGTCGATCGCCTCGACGACGTGCCCCACCCGCGTATAGCGCCGCGCGCACCCCGCGCAGGTGGCCTGCTGTTCGCCCGCGGCGTCGACGCCCAGGTCGAGCCGCAGGCCGCAGTAGCAGGTCCAGCCCCGCACGCGAGCCGGGTTGCCGAACACGAGCGCGTAGGGCGGCACGTCCTTCGTCACCACCGCCCCGGCGCCCACGAAGCAGTAGCGGCCCAGGGTGTGCCCGCAGACCACCGTCGCGTTGGCGCCGATGCTGGCCCCGCGCTCGACGCGGGTCACCGCGTACTCTCCGCGGCGGGGGTAGTGGCTGCGCGGGGTGCCCACGTTGGTGAAGACCATCGACGGGCCGCAGAAGACGTCGTCCTCGAGCACCACCCCCGAGTACACCGACACGTTGTTCTGGATCTTCACGTTGTCGCCGATGGTCACGTGGCGCTCGACGACGACGTTCTGCCCCAGGCTGCAGCGGGCGCCGATGCGCAGCGGGCCGAGCAGCTTGCTGAAGTGCCACACCCGCGTGCCGGGGCCCAGCTCGACCGGCCCGTCGACGACGGCGGTGGGGTGGACGAAGACCGCGTCGGGCTCGGCGGGGGGCGCGGCGGCCGGCGCGGCGGCGGGCGCCGGCGGCGGCTGGGCCGGCACGTCGCGATCCGCGTCCAGCGAGCGCCCGATCGCCTCGAACAGCCGCAGGGTCGCGCTGGCCTCGGCGGCGTCGGGCAGGGCCGTCTCGCCCGCGGCGATCGCGGCCAGGAAGCGCTCGACGGCGGCGGAGAGGCCGTCGGCGACCGGGATCGACTGCGCCTCGCCCGCCTCGGCCCGCGGCAGACCGTCCTGCCAGGTGACGCGGTGGTGGAACAGGGTCAGCGTGCCCGCCTCGAGCACCGCCATGCCGTCGGGGCCGAGGGCGGTGAGGCGCCGCTCCGGCGTGGGCGCGATCCGGCTCGCGGTGAGGACGGCCCGCGCGCCGCCCCCGAAGTGCGCGTGGACGGTCACGTGATCCGGCGCCTCGGTCTGGACGACGCTGGCGCCGATGGCGCGCAGCCGGGTCGGGGGCTCGCCCATCAGCCGCACCAGCGCGTGGAGATCGGGCAACAGCGCGGTGTAGACCGGCTCGTCGGGGTGGAAGGGGCCGAAGTCGGCGCGCCGCGCCTCGACGAGGTGCAGCGGCCCCAGCGTGCCCTCGTCGCGGGCGCGCAGCAGCGCCGCGAGGGCCGGGCCGTCGCCGCCGTCGACCATCAACACGCGGCGCCGGGCGGCGGCCTGGCGGGTGAGGGCGTCGGCGTCGGCCGCGTCCAGCGCGAGGGGGGGCTCGACCCACAGATCCTGATCGGCGTCGAGCACCGCCCGGGCCATGGCGGCGTGGGTGGCGGCGGGGGTCGCGAGCACGATGGCCTGCACCACGTCGGCGGCGAGCAGGTCGAGCAGGTCGGCGAAGGCCGGCACCTCGGTGAAGCGGGCGCGCCGCTCCGGATCGAGATCGCAGACGGCGGCCAGCGCGCCCTCGTGGGCGAGGCGCTCGGCGATGGCGGCGCCGAAGCGGCCGAGGCCGACGACGCCCACACGCGGGATGGGGGTGTTCATGGGCGCATCTTGGCCGACGCGCGGGAGCATGTAAACGCGGCGCGCGGGCCGTCAGAGGGGGCGGTCCTCGTCGTCCTCCGCCGACGGGTCGTCGTCGTCGCCCGCCGGCGGCAGCGGGGCGAGGGTGTCGGGCACGGGGGCGCGGCCGATGGTCGGCACGTCCAGCGCCGGGCCCCCGGTGGGCACGTCGAGGGACGGGCCGCCGGCCTCCTCGAAGAAGAAGCTGCCGGTGTCCACCTGGCCGGCGGCGGGCGCGGTCTCGGTGGGCGCCGTGCCGACGAGGAACACCTCGGGCACGCTGGGCCCGCCCTCGGGGGCCAGGCGCTCCGAGTCGGGATCGATGTCCTCTTCCACCACGCCGGACGGGCGCGGGGGCCACACCGGGCCCTTCGTCTCCATCGCCTCGAGGTAGGCCTTGACGATGGGCAGCGCGGTGCGGCCCCCCGCCTCTTTCCGCCCCAGCGTTCGGGGCCGATCGAAGCCCACCCAGGCGCCCACCGCCACCTCCGGCAGCAGCCCGACGAACCACGCGTCGCGCGCCGCGTTGCTGGTGCCGGTCTTGCCCACGACCGGGCGGGGGAAGCCCTTCAGGCCGCTGCCGCTGCCCTCGGTGACCACCGAGCGCATCACGTCGCGCAGCAGCCAGACCACGTCCGCGTCCAGCCCCTGCTGCAGCGCGTCGCCCTCCCCCCCGAGCGGCTCCTCGCGTCCGTCCGCGTGCACCACCTTCGTCACCAGGCGGGGCTGGCCCACACGACCATCCGCCGCGAATGTCGCGAAAGCATTCACCAATTCGAGCGGCGTGACCTCGCTGGCTCCCAACGCCAGCGTCGGGCCGTCGACCAGGGGCGAGCTGATCGTGGCGCGGCGGGCGAAGTCCTGCACCGCGCTCACGCCGACGTCCTCGATCAGGCTGACCGCGATGCTGTTGACCGACTTGGCCAAGGCGGTGCGCAGGGTGATCGGCCCCTTGAAGGTCCCGGTGTAGTTCTTGGGCGTCCAGAACTTGCCCTGGCCGATGTGGTGCGTCTCGGGGGCGTCCACGAGGCGGCTGGCGGGGGTGTACTTCTTCGTCTCGAAGGCGGCGCCCCACACGAAGGGTTTGAACGCGCTGCCCGGCTGGCGGTGCGCCTGCACCGCGCGGTTGAGCGGCGACGCCCGGTGGTCGTAGCCGCCGACGAGGGCCAGCACGTCCCGCGTCTGCGGATCGAGCACCACCATCGCGGCCTCGGGCACGCCGGCGAGGATGGCGTCCATGCGCTTGGGGAAGGCCGGCCCATCGGCGCGCACCTGCACCGTCACGATCTGGCCGACCGCGTAGGGCAGCGCGCCCTTCTCGTCCGCGAAGCGCGCGGCGTCCCGCCGCCGCACGCGCGCGCGGCCCACGCCGAGGTCGACTTCGAGTCCCTTCTCGGTCACCGCCTCGATCCGCGCGCGCGCGGGCACGCCCGGCGCAGGGGGCTTGCCCTTCAGCTTCGCGGTGCTCGCCTTGCGCCAGGCGGCCTCGGCGACGGTCTTCTTCTCGGGGCGCCCGAAGCCCTGCCGGGCGTCGAGCGCCTTCAGGCCGTCCTGCAGGGCGGCCACGGCCGCCTCCTGGCGCTGCGGATCGAGGGTGGTGTGGATGCGCAGGCCACCCGTGTTCAGGGCGTCGGCGCCGACGAGCTCCGTCACCTCGTCGCGCGCGGCGTCGACGAACCAGCGCATCGCCAAAGGCGCGCTCGGCGGCGGCTCGACCAGCCCGAAGGGCGCCTTCTTCGCCGCCTCCGCCTCGGCCCGCCCCACGTGGCCGTTCTTCACCATCTGATCGAGCACGTAGGCCCGCCGCTCGGCGGCCCGCTCCGGGTGCTTGCGCGGCGACAGGCGCTCGGGCGACTGCACGACGCCGGCCAGCATGGCGGCCTCGGGCAGCGTCAGCTCCGAGACGTCCTTGCCCCAGAAGAAGCGCGCCGCCTCCTGTACGCCGTAGCGCCCGTGCCCGAAGTAGATGGCGTTGAGGTAGATGGTGAGGATGTCGTCCTTGCTCAGGTGCGCCTCGAGGCGGCGCGCGAGGATGAGCTCCTTCGCCTTCCGCTCGAAGCGCTTCTCCGGCGACAGCACCAGGTTCTTCACCGTCTGCTGGGTGATGGTGCTGCCCGATCCGGTGATGTGGCCGGCGCGCAGGCTGTTGTAGAGCGCGCGCAGCATGCCGGTGAAGTCGAGGCCCTCGTGCTGGTAGAAGTCGGCGTCCTCCGCCGACAGGATGGCGTGCACCATCACGTCGGGGATGCGGTCGCGGCCGACCACCGTGCGGCGCTCGGTGAAGAACTCGCCGATGAGGGTGCCGTCGGCGGCGAACATGCGCGACACCTGAGGCGGCTGGTAGTCGCGCAGGGAGCGGATGTCGGGCAGATCGCGGACGAAGTAGAAGTAGCCGCCCACGACGCCCAGCGCGCCCAGCGTCCCCAGCGCCAAGGTCAACAGCAGGCCCACGCGCAGCAGGCGGCGGCGGAGCGAGGGGGCCGCGCGGGCCTTCTTCGGAGGCGCCTTGCGGGGGCGCTTGCCCCCCTTCGGAGGCGGCTTGGCGCGGGCTCCGCGGCTCATCGATCCTCCGCTTGCGTCCGGGCCCGGCCTGTGCGACCCATCACGCAGCATGGAACGGCAGGTCGAGCGCTACACATTCCGCCTCCAGTCGCGCAAGCAGACCGGAGAGTACGACGGTCGTGTGCTGATCGACGACGGCCTGTTCACCCTGCAGGTCTGGATGCGCACGCCGGAGCAGCCGAACATCCTGCTCGAGGTGAAGGCCCTGCCCGATCGGGCGGCGCTCTGGCCCCTGTTCCGCGTCCTCTGTGAGCACCGCGGGGTGGTGCCCCTCGAGATGCGCGGCACCAGCGGCGCCTTGGGCCCGTGGGAGCCCATCCCCTGACCCTTCGGCCTCATCGGGCGACCACGGTGAAGCGCACCACGTAGTCGGTGGGCAGGCGCCGGCCGTCGACGGCCTCGAGCCCGCGCGTCACCGTCAGATCGTAGGTCCCGGCCGCCAGCGCGTCCTGCGCCTGTGCGTCGAGCGCCACGCGCAGGGTGAAGGTGTCGGCGTCGTAGCTGACGTTGGCGCCGTCGTCACGCAGCAGCGGCAGCACGCCGTCGGCGCCGCGCAGCACCACGTGATCCACGACCGCCTCGGCCGGCCCCACGTCGGCGCTGAAGGTGATCGCCACCTCGCCGAGGTCG
>JAUHXL010000726.1 GCA_030426945.1 bacterium | reverse complement strand
GAGGCTTCCAGCTCGTGGGCGTCACCCCCGAGGCGCCCTTCGTGAACAGCCCGCACATCCGACCCGGCGACGTGGTGCTGGCGGTGAACCGGGAGCCCATCGAACGCCCGGAGCAGTTCATGCGCGCCTGGGAGCTGCTCGGGCGGGCCGACGCCCTCGAGGTGCTCGTGCTCCGTTCGGGCCGGCGGGTGCTGTACCGATGGACGCTGAAGCCCTGAGCCCCCCCGAGGCACCCGCCCGGGCCCGCCGCGCCCACTGGGTGTGGGTGGTCGCCGCGGCGATCGCCGCGCACGTCGCGCTGGTGGTCGACCCCCTCGCGCGCGCCGAGCGCGCCCCCCCCAGCCTGGCCTGGGCGCTGGCCGCCGTGGGCCCGGGCCTGCTGACGCTCGGACTCGCGCGGCGCAGCGCCTGGGCGCTGCTCTTGGGCGTCCCCCTGGGCTGGGCGCTGCCGAGCTACGTCGTCGTCCCGCGCTTGCAGGTCGAGGCGGGCAACGCGGTGGCGCTGCTGGCCGTCGGCGCCTACCTCGCGACCGCGCTGCAGTGGCTGCGCACGGGCGCGGCCCCGACCCCGGCCGACTGGCGCTCGCTCGACGGCCGCGCCCCCCGGCCGCGCCTCGATCCGCAGCCGTGGCTGGCCGCCGCCGTGGTCGCGGGCCCGGCGCTGGGCGTGGCGCTGTGGCCGCCCATCGCCTACGAGGCCGCCGCGGGCTTCCCCACGCAGCCTGGGCGCGCCCTCGTCGGCCTCGGGCTGCTCGGCACGCTGGTCGGGCTGGCGATGGCCACGGATCTGGCCCGCAACCGGCCGCCCCTGCGCGGAGATGGCCGCCGCGCCTTCGGCTGGGCCCTGGCCGCGGCGGGCTTCGCAGCGGCCTGGGCCGCGGTGGGGGGCTGAGGTGCTGCGCGCGCTCGGCGTGGCCGGCCTGCTGGCCACCGTGCCCCTGATGCTGATCGCCTTGCGCGCGCTGGCCGGGCGCGACTACGTGGGCGGCGCCCTGGTGGTCTTCGCGGCGGCGGCCGTGGGCCACCTGGGGCTGGAGCTGGTGGCGCTCTGCGCCGATCCCGCGCCGGCCCTCGGCGCGCACGACGAGGACGACGACGAGGAGCCGCGCGCATGAGCTCTGCCGCCTTCTTGGCCCTGCTGGTGCTGGCCTGGCCCGTGGCGCCCGGCACGCCGGACGCCCACGTCGTGGCGCGCGCGAAGACGCCCGACGGCGCGCCCATCACCATCACCGCCGAGCGCCTGCGCGCCTACGCCGTCGGCCGCGAGGACGAGGATCCCCGCAAGCTGGTGCAGGATCTGATCGACTTCGAGCTGCTGGCCGCCGCCGCGGACCGCGCCGGCTACGCCGACGATCCGGCCGTGAAGGAGGCCACCCGCCCGGCGCTGGTGCTGCGCTACCTGGCCGGGGACTTCGAGCCCACCTGGGTGGCCGACACCCTGCCCGATGATCTGGTCCGGCAGTCTTACGACCGCAACAAGGCCTTCTTCGTGCGCCCGCCCCTGCGCCGCGCCGACCACATCCTCGTCAACGAGGGGCGCGGCCAGCGGCCCGCCTCCACGGCGCTCGCCGCCGCCGCGGCCGCCGTGGCGGAGCGCATCTACCAGGACCTGCAGGCCAACCCGCCGGCCGACGCCGAGGCCTTCCGCGCGCGCGCCGAGGCCTACGACGCGTGGGCTCAGGAGGTCGGGCTGCACGCCCGCGCCGAGGCCCTCGGCCTCTTCGCCCGCAAGGGTCGTTACGACCAGCAGTTCACCGCGCAGGTGTTCGAGGTCGAGCAGCCGGGCACCATCCTGCCCCCCTTCGACACGCCCTACGGCCACCACGTCGTGCGCGTCGACGCCGTCGAGCCCGCCCGCGACGTCTCCTTCCAGGACGCCCAGGTGGAGCTCCGCCCGAAGATCGTCGGCGAGGTGCGCACCCTCAAGCTGCGCGAGCTGACCGACCAGCTCGCGCGCGCCTACCGGGCGGTGCTCAACCCGGAGCCCCTCGAGCAGCTCGCCGAGCGGCGGGGCCTCGACGGGGAGCCCTAGCGCAGCGCGGCGCCGGTCCCGCGGGGTCGAAGCTGCCCCAGCACGACCACGGCCCGGGCCGGGGATGTCTGCCGACGGTGGCGGTGGAGCAGGCGAACGCCCCGGCCCCTCTGCTACACTCCCCGCGTCCGGACTCTCGAGCCTTCTCTGGAGACGACGTCGTGATGGGACGCGCACTCTTGGCCTTCACCGCCGTCGCGCTCGCCGCGGGCCCGGCGGCCGCGGTCGACGCGATCACCGGCGCCTCGAAGCGCGAGCAGATGGCGCCCAACGCCGAGGCCGCCATCTGGATCAACGGGCGCGGCTTCGAGGACGGTTCGACCGTCCAGATCTCGGGCGACGGCATCGCCGAGCGCCAGCCCCCGATGGTGGTGCAGGCCGAGAACCGCAACGACGGCGGCCGCACGGACGGCATCGCGTACTACTTCGTGCTGGACGCCAACGCCTCGCCAGGCCCCCGCGACATCACGGTGACGGCGCCCGACGGGCGGTCCCTGACCGCGTTCAACGCCCTCGAGATCGTCGGCGGCGGGCAGCCGCCCCCCCCGCCGATGGACGCCGGCGCCGTGCAGCCGCCCGCGCCCGGCCAGGACGCGGGCGCGCCCCCCAACAACCCCAACGACCCGCCGCCCGGCCAGCCCGGCCGGGTCGACGTCGTCTCGCGGGCGAGCCCCGGCTACGGCGCGCAGGGCGAGCAGATCAACCTGTGGATCGTCGGCCGCTCGTTCACGCCCGGCCTCACCGTCACCTTCAGCGCGGCCGGCCTCGGCCCCGCCGAGGTGGACGGCGACCCCCTGCCCATCGAGGTGGTGCGCAACGCCGAGAGCGAGAACGGTCAGGCCGACGGCATCCAGTACTACCTGCGCATCCCCGGCGAGGCGCCGGTCGGGCTCGTCGACATCACGGTGGCCAACCC
>JAUHXL010000725.1 GCA_030426945.1 bacterium | reverse complement strand
TCGACGGCTGGCTCAGCCGCGACGGCTACGCGGGCTGGGAGCGCAACTCGGTCCGCAACAGCGAGCGCCGGTGGGATCCGCGCAAGTCGGCCGAGGTGGCCATCCTCGGCTCGAGCACCTCGAAGGATTGGCTGCCCGGCCAGCTGATCGAGAAGGTGCTGAAGCTGCCGCCGCGCAGCGTGGTGGACGCCCACATCAACGGCTGCCACCAGGGCTGCACCTACGCCGAGGTGCGCCGCATGATCCAGCGCGGGCACCGCTACCCCACCGTCTTCTTCGGCACCAACCTGTTCCAGCTCTGCGAGTTCGCGCACAGCAAGCGCGTCCTGCAGCAGCAGATGATGCTGCCCACGACGGACGTGCCGCGCCTGTTCGGGCTGTACCTGCACGGCCAGCAGCCCCTGCAGTCGATCGGGCGCTTCCTCGGCATGCGCGCGTCGGGCGCCTACGGCGACACCGCGGCGGTGCGGGCCGATCTCGGGCGGCGCGTGCTGGGCGAGGGCAAGCGCGGGCAGGCCCACCGCTGGCACCGGCCCCGCGTCGAGCGGACGGACGAGCCGCTCACCTGCGCCTACGACGACGACAGCGTCGCGCTGAAGCGGGCCTTCACCGAGGCGCTGCTCGATGATCTCGGCGAGGTGGCCGACCACGTCTACCTCATGCTGCTGCCCGACCGCACCCTGGCCCTCGACGATCCGGCCATCCGGGCGAGCTGGACGAAGCACATGGCCCTGCACCGGGCCATGGCCGACGCGCGCCCCCACGTCACGCTGGTCGACCTGGTCACCGACGGGGTCGACGATCCGCGCAAGTACCGCGACGGCTTCCACCTGAACAACGCGGGCATCCGCGACCAGCAGGCGCTCTTCGAGGCGCGCATGAAGGCGATCCTCGCCGCCGGCGGGGGGCGCTGAGCCGTGGTCTTCACCACCCCGCAGTTCGTCGTCTTCTTCGCGCTCTTCTTCGGCGTGTACTTCGCCCTCGCCGGCCGCGCCCGCAAGCTCTGGCTGCTGGCCGGCAGCTACGCCTTCTACGGAAGCTGGAACGCCGCGTTCCTGCTGCTGATCCTCGGCAGCACCCTGCTCGACTTCTGGGTGGGGGGCGCGCTCGGCCGCACCGAGGATGCCGTCCGCCGCAAGCGGCTGGTCACCCTCAGCGTCGTGGCGAACCTGGGCGCCCTGGGCTTCTTCAAGTACTTCGACTTCTTCATCGAATCGGCGGCCGCGGGCCTCGCTGCGCTGGGCGTCGAAGCCCACCTGCCCACCCTGCGCGTCCTGCTGCCGGTGGGCATCAGCTTCTACACCTTCCAGACGATGAGCTACACGCTCGACATCTACCGGCGGCAGCTCGAGCCCACCGAGTCGCTGCTCGACTTCGCCCTCTACGTCGCCTTCTTCCCCCAGCTGGTCGCCGGCCCCATCGAGCGCGCGTCGCACCTGCTGCCTCAGATCGCCCGCGTCGGCCGCGGCCTCACCGCCGATCCGACCGGCCTCGTGCTCATCGCCATCGGCTGCTTCAAGAAGGTCGTCATCGCGGACAACGTCGCGCCGCTGGTCGAGGCCACCTACAACGATCCATCGGGCGTCTACGCCCCCGCGCTGTGGCTGGGCACCTACGCCTTCGCGGTGCAGATCTACTGCGACTTCTCGGGCTACAGCGACATCGCCATCGGCCTCGGCCGCCTGCTGGGCCTCGACATCATGACCAACTTCCGGTCGCCCTACGCGGCGGTCGGCCCCTCGGACTTCTGGCGGCGCTGGCACATCTCGCTGTCCACCTGGCTGCGCGACTACCTCTACATCCCGCTCGGGGGCAACCGCGGCGGCTGGTTCTTCGTGCGCCGCAACCTGCTGCTGACCATGCTGCTCGGCGGCCTGTGGCACGGCGCGGCCTGGAACTTCGTCCTCTGGGGCGCTTACCAGGGGCTGCTGCTGATCGCCTTCCGCCCGGCGATCTTCGCGCGCGCCGCCGACCGCCTCGCGGCGCACCCGGTCAGCCGCGTCGCCTCGGTCGTCGTGCGCCGCCTCGTGTTCTTCCACCTCGTCTGCATCGGCTGGGCGCTCTTCCGCGCGGGCTCGCTGGCGGACTGCGGCGTCATCGTCGGCAAGCTGCTGAGCGCCGACGCCCTGCAGGTGGGCGCCTGGCTCGAGCAGGTCGAGGCCAGCGGCGAGGGCGCCTGGCTGGCCCTGATGGCGGGGGTGATGGGCGGCCTGGTGCTGCTGCAGAACGTCTGGCCGACGGACACCAAGCGGGTGTGTGCGGCGATCACCCGCCTGCCCTTCGGCGTCATCTTCTCGGTCGTCGCGATCCTGCTCTACGCCTGCATGATCTTCGCGCCCGAGCAGCCGCCGCCCTTCATCTACTTCCAGTTCTGAGCGCGAGGCGTCGTGGTCGTGGTCGTGGTCGATGCCGGCCAGGCGCCGACGACGACCACCCGGAACGGGACCACGTCTCAGGCGGGCGCGGGCGGCTCGATGAAGCCGCCGAGCACCTCCAGCGCCACCTTGTAGCGCCCGAAGGGCGGCATCACGTACGCCCCCTGCACGCGGTGGCGCACGGCCTCGAGGGCCTCGCGCGCGATGCGCACCCCCTCGAGCTGCCCCTCACCCCGCGCGTCCGCCTGCTCCATGCGGCGCAGGATGTAGTCGGGTACCTGCATGCCGGGCACGTTCTCGTGCAAGAACAAGGCGTTGCGGTGGCTCGCCAGCGGGCACAGCCCCAACATCACCGGCAGCCCGAGGGCCGCCGTGTCGTCGAGGAAGCGCTCGACTTTGTAGGGGTCGTACACCGGCTGGGTCATCACCACGTGGGCGCCCGCGTCGCGCTTCATCTCCAGGCGTCGCAGCTCCCGGTCGTAGTCGATGGCCGCCGGCTCCGCGCCGGTGGCGCACACGAAGGCCGTCTTCTCGGGCATCGCCTTGCCCGACGGATCGACCCCGTGGTTGAAGCCGGTCACCACGTTCA
>JAUHXL010000134.1 GCA_030426945.1 bacterium | reverse complement strand
CCGGGCACCTCGACCCGCCCGCTGACCGCGACCGCCTCCCCGGCGCCCACCGTCGGCGCCTCGATCGTCCCCAGGTCCGCCGCGCTCGGCCCGGACAGCGCCACCCCGGCGGCGCTGGCCCCGGCCTCGGCGCCCCCGACGTTGACCAGCTCGAAGCGCACCTCGACGGTCGCCCCCGGCACCACCACCGCCGGCGACGCCGTCACCGCCCGCACCCGTAGGTTGGGCCCGTCCCCGGCCGGCGTCAGCGCGACGCCCAGGTCGTACTGCAGCCGCGCCCCGACGCCCGCCACCTGCACCAGCACCGTGCGCTCGGCGTCCGTCGCCGCCTCGAAGGCCCGCAGCGCCCCCGCCGGGCCCTCGCCGCTGCGCAGCGGCTCGCCCTCGGCGTCGGCCAGCGTCAAGGTCAGCGTGCCCTCGGCCTCGGCCCAGCCCAGGCTCACGTCCAGCACCTGCCCGGCGGGCACCTGCACCGCGAACCAGTCGGCCGCGTCGCACGCGCCCAGCCCCGGGTACGCCCCGGCCGCCAGCGTCACCGCGTCGGCCGGCGTGTCGTTGTCCTCGTTGGCCAGATCCTCGGCGCAGCCGCCCATCGCCCCGGTCACGGTGAGCGGCGCGGGGGCGAACGCGACGTTGTTCGCCTCGTCCAGCTCCGCGGTCAGCCGGTCGGCCGGATCCACCACCAGCGCCACGCGCCAGACCGGCACCTGCTGATCGAGATCGACCGGCACCGTCACCGGTCGGGTCACCGGCAGCTCCGCCTCGCCGTCCAGCCCCTCGATGGTGAAGCGGTCGACCTCGACGTCGCCCCCGTCGATGAGGGCGTCGGCGCTGAACACGACCGCCACCTCGAAGGATCCCGTCGCGTCCGTGCCCATGTTGCGCAGGGTGCCCTGCACCGTCAGCGCGTCGCCGGCCTCGACCGTCTCGAGATCCAGGGTGACGCCGCTCACCGCCGGATCCAGCCGGGGCTCCCCGCCCAGCCGCAGCACCTGCTGCAGCGTGCGGCGGTTGTTGCCCGGGTTCACGTCGTCGGTCGCGTTGGTGGGGTCCGCCTCGGCCGCCAGGCGGTAGTCGCCCTCCTCCACCCGCCGGGTGATGGTCGCCATCAGCGGGATCTCGACGTCGCCCCCCGCCGCGATGCCGGGCACGTTGATCGAGGGCAGCTGCACCGCCGCGCCGCCGTCCACCGGCAGGGCCAGCAGCCGCACGACGAAGTTGCGCTCCACCGGCACGTTGCCCCGGTTCACCAGCTGCAGCGTGCCGGGCAGGGCCTGACCCCAGAAGCCGCGATCGCCCTGCACCTCGAGGCGCGCGACCACCAGATCGACGCCCTCGACCATGCCCGCCTCGACCAGCTCGATCGGCCCGGGCCACCCGCGCTCGTTGTTCGTCTCGCTCTGCTCCTCGACGCGGTTCTCCACGTCGGCGGCGGCGAGCACGTACCAGACGCCCGCGTCCAGCTCGAGGGGCAGGTCGACCAGATCGTCGAAGTCCTCGCGATCCCCGGCGCCCAGCGCCAGGTTGTCGCGCCCGCCCACCGGGCGGTCGGCGGGATCCACCGCCTCGTCGCGGCTGAGGTACAGGACGTAGCCGGCCAGCGGCGTCGGCTGGTTGCCGTTGTTGCCCAGGCACACCTTCACCGGCAGCTGATCACCGATCTGCGCGATGGGCGTCTGCCCGGCCGGCAGGGTGTCGAAGGCCGGGATGCTGACGCCGCACACGATCAGATCGGGGCCGTTGTCGGTGGGGTTGCGCACCTCGAGCGGGAACGGGGCGAAGGCCAGGTTGTCGGCGCGGTCGAGATCGCCCACCACGCCCTCGGCGTCCGCGAAGACGCCGACCATCCAGTCCCCCGACGTCAGATCGGCGGGCAAGGTGATCGGCTCGTCGACGCCCGTCGGGCGATCGCTGGGGGCGTCGTCGGCGTGGGGCCGCTCGAAGACCACGATGTCCTCGGGGCCGAAGGTGGCGTCCCGCGACAGGAAGACCGTGGTCGCCCAGCCGCCGCGCACCGCGGCGCCGCGGTTCTGGAAGCCCCAGGAGAAGTTGATCGTCTCGCCGGCGCGCGCGCGCCGCGGATCGACGACGACGTCGCTGATCACCAGATCGGCCGCGGCGTCGACCTCGACGGCGACGGTGGCCTTGCCGGCCGCCCCGCTGCCCCCCTCGGTGACGGTGACCGTGACCGTGTAGGCGCCCGGCTGCGCGAAGACGTGCGTCGGCGCCGCCTCGTCGCTCGTCTCGCCGTCCCCGAAGTCCCACGCCCAGCGGTAGTCGCCCTCGAGGGGGCCGTTGGTGCGCGCCGAGAAGCTGATCGGCAGCGGGGCGTTGCCCACCGTCCGGCTCGCGCTCGCGACGACGTCGAAGCCGCTCGTCTCACTGTCGTCGCAGCCGACCGCTCCAAGCGTCAGCAGCACCGCCAGCCCCAGTCGCCCTCGCATGCACGCCCTCGTCCGTCGTGTGAATGGCGCCCGCTGCGAGGCGAAGGCCCCGCTCCGGCGCGCCTGACCATAGCCAGACGCTCGCCGGCGTGGCAAGGCTTCGGCGCCCCCCGAGGGCGCCGGGAACCCAGCAGAACTGCGGCCGAAACGCTTGACCGTGCACGGGGCCAGGGCTACTGTCCCCGTGCCGTCGGCGGGTGGCGCGCGCGCCCGAGGCCGACGGTCCGCACCCCGCCCCGAGCACGCCGTCGCCTCGCCCCCTGGGGCGGCGCGGCGCCGGCGCTGGCGGCAGGGTGAAATCGAACGAGGGGCGAGGTGCCGGCGGCCGCCGTCGCAGGTGCCTCGGAGAGATCGTGAACCGGGGCGGAGGACGCCGTTGAGCAACGGGGACAAGAAGCCGGGCCTGCGTGACATCAGCGACCTGAAGGCGCGCCTGGGCATGCTGAACAAGGGTGGCCCGACGCCGGCGCCCGGCGGCGGCGGCGCGGCGAACCCGTTCGGGCCGAAGGGCGGCGCGAGCGACGTGCCGGCCCCCAAGACGGACCTGACCGAGAGCCCGGACGCCGAGGCCGCGGGCGACACCCAGGTGGTGCGGGTGGGCCCGCCCCCGGGCCTGGAGCCCGCCGCGCCGGCGCCCGCCGCGCCGGCGCCCGCGGCGCCTCGCGCCAGCCTCAACCTGGGCAAGCCGGCCAGCGCGCCCCCGGGCCCGGCGCCGCTGGGCGGGCCGCTGAACCTGGGCAGCGCCGACGATCTGTTCCGCAAGAAGGAGCCGACGCCCCCGCCGCCCGCGGCGCCGCCGCTGGCCGCCGCGCCGAGCGCGCCGGCCGCCCCCGCGGCGGAGCCCGAGCCGCCGCCCGGGGTCGACTTCGCCAACCCGCTGCAGCGCGGCGCCTTCCGCGAGGCCGCCCCCTCGGTCGATCTGAGCGCCGAGGAGCAGGCCCAGCTCGACACCTTCGAGGGCAAGCAGCGCGGGGTGAAGCCGGGGCTCGCGATCGCCGCGACGCTCTTCGTCGGTGTCATCACCGCCGTCTTCGGCTTCTTCATCGGCGACGTGCGCACGTCGCGGCGCATGATCAACGCCCAGATCGACGCCTCGATCCGGGTGAAGGACGCCGTCGAGCCGCTGCTCACGACGCTCGGCCAGGTGGCGCCCATCGTCCGCGCGATGAACCCGAACTCGGTGGAGTTCGACAAGGTGCAGCAGCTGCCGGCGGAGCCGCCGACGATCGACGGCGGCCTGCTGCTCACCTCGCCGATCCCCCTCGAGCAGGGGCTGAACCGGACGCTGTCGAACTTCGTGACCGACGCGAACATGTTCTTCACGCTGCTCGACGAGCACCGCAAGACCACGATGGGGCGCGACAAGGCGGCCCTCGAGTCCCTGAGCAAGGGCGAGGACTTCTTCCAGAACAAGTACTTCGCCGTGCTGTACACGCCCCTCCCGGCCGACACGGATCCGCTGAAGTACGTGCCGCCCGAGGGCCGCGTGGTCGCGGTGACCGGCAAGCCCCTCAAGAACGCCGACGAGACCGGCTGGGAGTTGCCCGTGGTCGACCGCCAGGGCAAGGAGAAGCAGATCGCGGTGACCCGCGTGCTGCGCATCGAGAAGACGGAGCTGATGTCCGCGGGCGACTCGAACGCGCTGACGCTGTACGAGAAGCGCGTCGAGCGCCTGCAGACGCTGCTGAAGCGCATCCAGGTGTACGAGGAGTCGCTGAAGGAGCAGCTGAAGACGCAGGCCTCGCGCTCCAAGGTCTTCTCGATCTAGGCCGCCGCGCGTCCGCCGCCCTCCGCGCTCGCCGGGCGTGGCACGCCCCGCCCCTTTCTGGCAGACTTCGCCCCTTCGCACCGACCGCGTGGGGCCCCCGTGCTCGAGAACTTCACCGGAACCGACGACTACATCGCCAGCGTCGAGCTGCAGGAGGCGGTCAACGTCGCCCTCGCGCTCGAGCGGCCGCTGCTGATCAAGGGCGAGCCGGGCACCGGCAAGACGCTCCTCGCGCACGCCGTCGCCGCCCAGCTCGGGCGCCAGCTCTACACCTGGCACGTGAAGTCCACCAGCCGCGCCCAAGACGGGCTGTACGTGTACGACGCCGTGCAGCGCCTGCACGACAGCCGCTTCGGTGATCGCGACGTGGGCGACATCCGCCAGTACATCCGCTTCGGCGGGCTGGGGCGGGCCTTCCTGGCGGACGCGGCCGGCGTCGTGCTCATCGACGAGGTCGACAAGGCCGATCTCGAGTTCCCCAACGACCTGCTGCACGAGCTCGATCGGATGAGCTTCGAGGTCGCCGAGACCGGCGACCAGCACGTGGCGAAGCACCGCCCGCTGGTGGTGATCACCAGCAACAACGAGAAGGAGCTGCCCGACGCCTTCCTGCGGCGGTGCGTGTTCCACTTCATCGCCTTCCCCGAGCCCGACCTGATGGCCTCGATCGTCAAGGTGCACCACCCGGCGGTGCGCCAGACGCTGGTCGAAGAGGCCATCGCCCGCTTCTATTGGCTGCGCGGCCTGCCCGATCTGCGCAAGGCGCCCTCGACCAGCGAGCTGATCGACTGGATCGGCGCGCTGGCCAAAGGCGGCGTCGATCTCGAGACCATCACGGATCGCGTGCCCTACCTGGGCGCGCTGCTGAAGAAGGAGCAGGATCTCGAGAGCCTGCAGCGCCACATGCACCGCTACAAGGGGCGGCGCTGAGGTGGGCGCGGCGCGCGCCGAGGGCGGCGGGGAGCCCCTCTTCCTCGACTTCTTCTTCCTGCTCAGGCAGGCGGGGCTGCCGGTCAGCACCACCGAGTGGCTCACCTTCGTCGAGGCCCTCGCCAAGGGCCTCGTCGCCGCCGACCTGCACCGCTTCTACGCGCTCGCGCGCGCCACGCTGGTCAAGAGCGAGAAGCATTACGACCTGTTCGACCAGGCCTTCGCGCACTACTTCGTGGGCACGGCGCCCGGCCTCGAGCTGAAGAAGGCGCTCGAGGCGTGGCTGGCCACCCCCATCGATCCGCCCCAGCTCAGCCCCGAGGCCCTCGAGATGATGGAGCGCTACGGGCTGGACGAGCTGCGCCGCATGTTCGAGGAGCGCCTGCGCGAGCAGACCGAGCGCCACGACGGCGGCAACAAGTGGGTCGGCACCGGCGGCACCAGCCCCTTCGGGCACGGCGGCCAGAACCCCGCCGGCGTGCGCGTCGGCGGCAGCGGCGGCGGACGCTCGGCGGTGCAGATCGCCGCGCGCCGACGCTTCCGCGACTACCGCACGGATCTCGTGCTCGACGTGCGGCAGCTGGGCCTGGCCCTGCGCAAGCTGCGCCGCCTCGGCCGCGACGGCGCGCCCGCCGAGGTCGACATCGACGCGACCATCGACCACACCGCGCGCAACGCCGGCGACCTCGAGATCGCCTTCCGCCCGCCCCGCCACAACAAGCTGAAGGTGCTGCTGCTGATGGACGTGGGGGGCTCGATGGATCCCTTCGCCCATCTGGTGAGCCGCCTCTTCACCGCCGCCCACAAAGCCACGCACTTCCGCGAGTTTCACGCCTATTACTTTCACAACTGCGTGTACGAACGGGTGTACGAGGACGCGCGCCTGTCGAAGGGCATGCTGACCGTCGATCTGCTGCGCTGGCTGCAGCCCGAGACGCGGGTGATCTGGGTCGGCGACGCGCACATGGCGCCCTACGAGCTGACCGCCGAGTGGGGCGCGATCGACTACACGCACCAGAACCCGAACACCGGCCTGGAGTGGCTGCAGCGGCTGGCCCGGCACTTCACCCACCAGGCGTGGCTGAACCCCATCGAGCGGCGCTTCTGGCGGCACCCGACCATCGCCATGATCGGCGACGTGCTGCCGATGCACGAGCTGACCCTCGAGGGGCTCGAGGACGCCGTCGACGCGCTGCGGTGAAGCCGCCGGGGCGCAAAAACCACCGCACCTGACGGCCCTTTTCGGGTACCTTCGCGCGCCATGAGCGACACCCAAGACAAGCAGCAGGCGCCCAGCGCCTTCCGCCGCGTGCCCCGCACGGGCGTCATCTACGTGATGACCGAGGCCGCGAAGCACGGCTACCGCCCGGACGATCCCGAGTGGTGCAACCTGGGCCAAGGCCAGCCCGAGGCCGGGCCCCTCGAGGGCGCGCCCGGGCGCGTGACCTCGGTGCCCATCCTCGGCCCCGACGTCGAGTACGCGCCGGTGCCCGGCATCACCGAGCTTCGGCAGGCCGTCGCCGAGCACTACAACCGCACCTACCGGCGCGGGATGAAGTCCCAGTACACCTACGAGAACGTGTGCATCTCGTCGGGTGGCCGGGCGGCGCTCACCCGCGCCGCCGCGTCGCTGGGCGAGATCAACCTCGGCCACTTCCTGCCCGACTACACGGCCTACGAGGAGCTCCTGGGCATCTTCCGGCTGTTCACGTCGATCCCCATCCTGCTCGACCCCTTCCGCGGCTACGACTTCTCGCCGCGGCAGCTCGAGATGGAGATCACCGGGCGGGGCCTGTCGGCGCTGCTGATGTCGAACCCGTGCAACCCCACCGGCAAGCTGGTGGCCGGCGACGAGATGGCCGCCTGGGTGAACCTCGCGCGGCGCCTCGACTGCACGCTGCTGCTCGACGAGTTCTACAGCCACTACATCTGGAACGACGCGGTGATCGACGGCGCGCCCATGGTGAGCGCGGCCTCGCACGTCGAGGACGTCGACCGCGATCCGGTGGTGCTGTTCGACGGGCTGACCAAGAACTGGCGCTACCCGGGCTGGCGCGTGGCCTGGACGGTGGGCCCGAAGACCCTGGTGCAGGCGCTGAGCAGCGCGGGCAGCTTCCTGGACGGCGGCGGCAGCCGGCCCCTCCAGCGCGCCGCCATCCCGCTGCTCGAGGACGACCACGCGCTGGCCGAGACCCGCGCCCTGCGCCAGGTCTTCCGCCGCAAGCGCGACCTGATGCTGCGTCGCCTGACCCGGATGGGCGTCCACATCGACCGCGAGCCCGACGGCACCTTCTACGTCTGGGGCGACGTGCGCGACCTGCCCGAGCCGGTGAACACCGGCATGAAGCTGTTCCGGGCCGCGCTCGACCACGGCGTCATCTGCGTGCCCGGCCAGTTCTTCGACGTGAACCCCGGCCGCCGCCGCGCCCTGCAGCGCGGCCGCTTCCGCCACCACGTCCGGTTCAGCTTCGGCCCCAGCGAGCCCACCATCGAGCGCGGCCTCGACAAGCTCGAGGCGCTCGTCAAGAGCTTCTGATCACCGTTCAGAACAGCATGCCGGCGCCGACCGTGAAGGTGGGCACCCAGGTGTCGACGACGCCGGCGTCCTCGTCGGTGGCGGCGTAGGCCGGCAGCACGGCCTGCGCGAAGATGTCGAGCCGGCCGGTCGTGGTGCGGAAGAACTCCACGCCCGTGCGCACGCCCAGCCCGAAGCCGGTCTTGGAGAACGTGGCCGTGTCGCGGGGGCCCAGCAGGGGCGCCGGCCCCTCGAAGCGCACGTGGTCGACGCCCAGCAGCCCGCCGACGTAGGCCGAGGTGTCCCCGCTGTACCAGGGGAACCACGCCACCTGAAGCTGGAGGCCGGCGTGGCCGGTCAGCGCGAGCTGCTCGGGGTCGCCGTCCAGGCGATGGGCGAAGGACAGCCGCGCGGCCAGGTGCCAGGCCAGCACCTCGCGGCGCAGGACGAAGGCCAGCCCCGGCGCGCTCGACACCTCACCGTCGACGACCCCCACCACCTGGAAGGCCTCGGCGCCGTACAGGAACTGCCCGTCGCGCAGGGCGCGGACGCTGGCCCGGAAGACATCCTCCTGCCGCGGCCCCCGCAGGCGCACCGGATCGTTGTGCAGCACCACCCGCAGGGCGCGGCTGATGGCCGGCGCGAGATCCTCGCCCTCCACGCGCTCCCGGTGCGGCACCTCGCTGTTCATGCGCGCGGTGACGTAGCGACCGACGTCGAGGGCGATGATCTCGACCCGAAGGTAGGACTCGCAGTCGCCCTCCGCCGCCCGGTGCGTCTTGTGCCGGTCGAGCTCGTCCATCACCAGGCGGCGCAGCTCGACGGCGTCGGTCTGGCGCGTGACGACCTCGACGCAGGTGCGCGTGGTCGACTGGGCCTCGGCGACCGAGGCGCCCAGCACCAGCCACCCCACCCCCAAGAGCGTCCGCCACGCGGCCCGCATCAGAACACCATGCCGATCTGCAGGAGGCCGCCCGGCACGTAGCTGTCGATGCCGCCGCTGTCGACGTCGGTCTGGAACTTGTACGTCGGGGCGTGCAGCTCGCCCTGCACGAAGAAGTGCACGCTGCTCGCCCGCATGAACTCGTAGCCGATGAGCAGATCCACGTCGAGGCCGCCGCCGACGAGGTACTCGTTGTCCCCCGCGTCGCGGTCGCCCTCCGGGCGGATGACCGAGAAGACCGAGAGCTGAAACTGGGCGCCGCCCCCGAAGTAGAACGAGTTCATGCCCTGGGCATCGAGGTAGCGCAGGAAGTGCAGGCCGAAGGCGCCGCCGGCCTCGTAGTCGACGTGCCCGCCGGTCGGGTTGCGCTTCGGCGCCTGCTTGCTGGTGCCCAGCGCGCCCCGCACGAAGGCGTCGAGGCCCCAGGCCTGGTACTTGCCGCGGTAGCCCAGCTGGAAGCTCAGCGGCGTCAGCAGCCGCAGGTCGTCGGCCACCGCGCCGCCGTCCGCGGTGGGCAGCTCGCCGGCCCGCACCTGGGTGCCGAGCGCCATCACGAAGTGGCCGTCGCCGTCGATGGTGCGCAGGTCGCTCTCGGAGTCGGCCTCGAGCACGCTGTCACGGGTGATGGTGTCGCTGACCGGCTTGTCGCCCAGCAGCGCGCGGGCGAGGCGCTGGGCGAGCGCGGTGAACTCGTCGAGGCCGACCTGGTCGACCTTCTCCTCGCGGCTGTGGCCGCTGTAGCGCGCGAAGACGGTCCAGCCGGCGTGCAGGGGGTAGAGCTCGACGGTCAGGCGCTCCTGGCAGTCGGTCTCGACCGCCTCGAAGCCGACCTCGTGGGTGACCTGATAGCGCATCATGCGGCCCAGGTAGCGGGCGGGATCGATGGCGAAGGGATCGGGCGGCAGCGCCGCCTGGTTCTCGTCGAGGGCGGCTGAATGACCCTCGGGGTCGAGCGTCCAGGACCGCACTTGCACGTCGACACAGACCGAGGTGGCCGCCGCGGCCACGGAGGCCGCCCCCAGGGCGCCGATGACGAAGGCGCCCGTCAGGGCGGCGCGCAGAACGCGAGACATGAGATCCTCCAGCGTCGTTTCGGCGCCGGGGGATTGCGAAGGCCATACCAAGCGCGCGGCCGCGAGAAACCGCGCCGCGCGGCGCGCGGCGTGTGCCGCGAACGCCCAGCGTGAATCGACCGACCGGACACTCCAGGTGTGCCCGCCGTGCATCTGATGCACGGCGCCGCGGATCAGCGGCCGAACAGAGCCCGCCGACAGACCGCCCACTTCTTGATCGCGAAGATGCGGCGCAGGTGCTTCTCGAGGGGCGCCGCGAAGGCGCGCCGCACATCCTCCGGCGCCGTGGCCAGCGCCCGGCACGCGGCCTCGCAGTGGTCGGTGTGCACCAGCGCCAGGCGCGTCGCGAGCGGATCGGCCAGCTCGGGCGCGGACGCCAGCACGTCGGCCAGGTGAGGGATCAGCAGGTCCGGGTGCTCCATTCCCAGACCCCGCCAGGCGGCGACGCGCAGCGCGGGCTGCGCCAGCGCCCAGGCCAGCGCCCGCCGCCGCAGCGCGCTGCGCGGGGGCGCCGCCCGCTCCACGAAGGCGAGGGCGCGGTGGCCCGGCGTCGCGCCCGCCGCGCCCACCACCCAGTGTTCCGGGCGGGCCTCGAGGGCGTCGACCAGCGCCGCCAGCAGCGGCCGCGCGTTCAACGCCGCCGCGACCTCGAGCGCGGCCTCGCGGCGCGCGGCGTCGTCGTCGGCGAACAGCTCGGCGCAGGCCTCGATCAGCAGCGCGGTGAAGGGCGGGTGCACCACCCCGGCGCGCACCAGCCACCCGCGGGTGGACCGATCGCCGCCGAGCGCCGTGCGCAGCGCCGCGCCCACCGGCAGCAGCCGCCCCTCGAACTCGGTGCGCGCGTCCAAAGGCGCCCTCCCCCCGTTGCGCGCCCCCGGCCGGCCCGGCACACTCGCCGCGACGCAGGAGGACGCATGGCCGACGCCGCCGGGCCCCAGCAGGGCCTCTTCGCCTTCGCGGGCGACGACTTCTACCACCACTTCCAGGACACCGCCCAGCTCGACCACGTCGCCTGGTTCGGTCGCGTCGGCTTGCCCGACCACGGCCCGGGCTTCGACGCCATCCTGCGCGGCAAGGTGGTGTACGACGTCGACCTCGACCGGCACGTCGTCGGCTTCTACGGCGCCCCCTACCTGTCGAACCCCCGCTACAACCGGGTGGTCGAGGCCTTCGCCCTCGACGAGGAGCGCGTGGTCGAGCGCCGCCTCGACGACGCCTTCTGACCCCGCCTCAGTAGAAGGCGTCGAGCGCCTTCGCCGCCTCGGCCAGGCCGGGCGCGTCGCCGCGGGGCACCTGCACCTGGGCCCGCACGTACAGGTCGCCGCGGCCACCCTTGGCCGGCATGCCCTTGCCGCGCAGGCGCAGGCGCTGCCCGCTCTGGATGCCCGCCGGCACGCCGAAGGTGACCGTCGTGCCCTCGGGCGTCGGGATGTCGACGCGATCACCCAGCACGGCCTGCGACACCCGCAGGGGCACGTCAATCTCCAGATCGTCGCCCTCGCGCACGAAGCCGGGGGGCGTCGCGATCTCGACGCGGATGTACAGGTCGCCGCGGCCGGCCGGCCCGTGCTCGCCCTTGCCGCTCAGGCGCAGGCGCTGCCCGTCCGTGATCCCCGGGGGGATCTTCAGGTTGCCGCCCTCGTCGGGCAGGTGGATCTCGGTGCCCTCGATGGCCTGGCGCAGGCTGATCGTCGCCAACACCTCGGCGTCCTGGCCCTTGCGGGGACGCCGCGCGCGGCGACCGCCGCCGAACAGGCCGCCGAGCAGATCGTCGAGGTCGCCGAAGCCGCCGAAGCCGCCGACGCCTCCCTGCCCGCCCTGCCCGAAGTTGATGGTCCAGCCGCCCGGGCCGCCGCGCATGCCGCCCGCCTGCTCCGCCCACCGCCGGTAGTTGCGCGCCGCGTCGGGATCGAAGCCCTCGCGCAGCCCGTCCGGCCCGAACTCGTCGTACGCCTTGCGCTTCTCGGCGTCGCCGAGCACCGCGAAGGCCGCGCTGACCTCCTTGAAGCGCTCCTCGGCGTGCTTGTTGTCGGGGTTGCGATCAGGGTGCAGCTCGCGGGCGAGCTTGCGGTAGGCCTTCTTGATGTCGTCGGCGCTGGCCCCCCGCTCCACCCCGAGGATGCGGTACAGGTCCTTGTCGGCCATCGGCGTCCTCTCGGTCCCTTTTTGCGTAGCGCCGCGCGGCGTGAGGTCGCGCGACGGCTCCTACCCTAATCACTCGACCGCGCGGGGCAAGGAGCCTGTTGCGCAGGGAGGGGTCGAGCCGAGCGTTCGGGGACGTGCACCGCGAAGCGCCCCGAAGGTGCAACCGGCTCCAGGCCCGAGCGCCTTTACCGACGACGCCGGATCGGGTACGCAGGGCCGGTCGGACGGCCGCCGGAGATGTCCTTGAAGCGCTACCCCGCGTACGAGTTCCCCGAGTACGTCGACTGGACGCCCTGCCCCGAGGTGCAAGCGGCCTTCGCCGACCGCGTCGCGGCCGACCCGGACCGGCAGGCGCTGATCGAGGCCCTCGACGAGGCCGCCCTGCTGCGGCTGTACGAGGGGCTGGTGCTGGCGCGGCTGCACGACATCCAGCTCAAGCGCTGGGTGCGCCAGGGCGTCATCACCAAGGCGTGGCTGGGCAGCGGCGAGGAGGCCGTGACGGTCGGCGGCTGCGCGGCGCTGGAGCCGGACGACGTGGTCGGCCCGATGATCCGCAACGGCGCGGCGCTCATCGAGCGCGGGCTGCCGCTGGTCAGCTGCTTCGCGGCCTACCTGGGCACCACCGACACGCTCGCGCGGGGGCGCGACCTGCACATCGGCGACCTGGCGCACGGCGTGGTGCCGCCCATCTCGCACGTGGGCGACCTGGTGCCCGTGATGGCGGGCTGCGCGCTGGCCTTCAAGCTGCGCGGCGAGGAGCGCGTCGCGCTGACCTGGACCGGCGACGGCTCGACGGCCACCGGCGCGGTACACGAGGGCCTGCGCGTCGCCGCCGCGCTGCGGGCGCCGCTGGTGTGCGTGGTGCAGGACAACCGGGTCGCCCTCGGCACCCACGCCGACGCGCACTACCGGGGCGACTTCGAGGCCTACGGCCGGGCCTACGGCGCGACGCTGTTGGCCATGGACGGCAACCACGTCCTCGACTGCTACGCCGCGACGAAGCGGGCCGCCGACGCGTGCCGGCGCGGCGAGGGGCCGGTCATCCTCGTCGCGCGTACGTTCCGCATGGGCGGCCACGCGACGCACGACGAGCGCGAGGCCCGCGACCTGTTCGCCGACGACGTCTACGCGTACTGGGGCAAGCGCGATCCCGTGGGCACCTACGAGACCTGGCTGGTCGAGCAGCGCGGCGTCGCGCGGGCGACCCTCGAGGACATCGAAGCCGACGCCCTGGCCCGCATCGACGCCGCCGCGGCCGAGGCCGCCGCCCACCGCGCCGACCGCGCGCCCGACCCCGCCACGCAGACGCACGGCGTGTACGCCGAGACTGCGTCATGAGCAGCGCCGGACGCTCGATCGGTGCCCGTGCCCGTGCCCGTGCCCGTGCCCGGGAGGCCACACGCCACGCCGACGCGGCCGATCGATGAGGTCGTTCGTGGTCGGCCTGGTCTGCCCCGGAGCCCCCCGAAAGCGAAGTTCGGGCACGTGCACGGGCACGGGCGCGGGCACGGGCACGTTCTCCTGGGCGGGCGCGGTGCGCTTCCGTGGCGGGGTCTCCCCGACCGGACTTCGAAGGCACGCCGACTGATGGCGGGCGACGGCACCGGCGTCCTGTTCCGCGTCACCACCTTCGGCGAGTCGCACGGGCCCGCGCTGGGCGCGGTCGTCGAGGGCTGTCCGCCCGGGCTGGCGCTGGACCTCGAGGCGCTGCAGGCCGATCTCGACCGCCGGCGCCCGGGCCAGAGCAAGCTGACCACGCCGCGCAAGGAGGCTGATCGGGTCGAGGTGCTCAGCGGCCTGTTCGAGGGGCGCACCACGGGCACGCCCATCGCCCTGCTGCTGCGCAACGAGGGCGCGTACTCGAAGTCCTACGATCACGTCCGCGACCTGTACCGGCCGGGGCACGCCGACTTCACCTACGCGGCGCGCTACGGCGTGCGCGACCACCGCGGCGGGGGCCGGGCCAGCGCGCGCGAGACGGCGGCGCGGGTCGCGGCGGCGGCGGTCGCCCGACAGTGGCTGGCGGCGGCTCACGGCGTCGAGGTGCTGGGCTGGGTGGCGTCGGTGGCGGACATCGAGGCGGACGTGGACGTCGGCGCGGTCACGCGCGAGGCCGTCGAGGCGCACCCGACCCGCTGCCCGAATGCGTCCGCGGCGGCGGCCATGGAGGCGGCCATCAAGGCGGCCCGCGCCGACGGCGACACGCTGGGCGGCGTCGTCGGCTGCGTCGCGCGGGGCGTGCCGGCCGGCTGGGGGGCGCCCGTCTTCGACCGGCTCGAGGCCGACCTGGCGAAAGCGTGCCTCTCGCTGCCCGCGTGCAAGGGCTTCGAGATCGGCAGCGGCTTCGCCGGCACCCGCCTGCGCGGCACCGAGCACAACGACGCCTTCGTGATGGCGGGCGGCCGCGTGCGCAGCGCAACGAACCGCGCGGGCGGGGTGCTTGGGGGCATCTCGACGGGTGAGGATCTGATCATCCGGGCCGCGTTCAAGCCCGTCTCGAGCCACTTCGCGCCCCAGCAGACCGTCACCACGGACGGCCAGCCGACCACCTTCCAGAACAAGGGGCGCCACGATCCCTGCGTGCTGCCGCGGGCCGTGCCGCTGGTCGAGGCCGCCCTGCTGCTCACGCTGGCCGATCACTCCCTGCGGGCGGCGGCCGTCCGCGGCTGATCGAGGCCGCTACTGCAAGCAGGCCAGCACCTGCTCGCAGCCCATCTCGGACTCGCCGAAGCACGCCCACGCGGCGTCGGGCACCTCGGGCGCTTCGCCCAGGCAGAACAGCGTGCAGAAGCCCGGATCGCGCAGCTCGGCGCCGTCGCTGTTCTCGGGGATGCAGGGGGCGAGGTTCTCACAGGCCGCGGTGCAGATCGCGGCGCTGCGCTCGGTGGCGCCGGTGCAGAGGGGCACCAGGCCTCCGTCGTCGGCGTTGGCGGGCGTGTCGGTGATCAGGAAGCCGACGATCGGCGCCACCGCCTCGTGATCGCAGGGCGACTCGGCGCTGACCGACGTGATCGCGTCCACCGGCACCTCGCCGGCGCGCACCAGCGCGCGGCACAGCCCCACCAGGCCGGCCTCGACGGCGCCGAGCGCCTCGGCCGGC